>JASGDF010000125.1:0-39384 GCA_047607345.1 Pseudomonas sp.
CCGCGGCCGCCGCCTGCCCGCGCTCCGCGCCGGCCGCGGCAGGCATGGGCCGCGCACCGCGGCCGTCGTCACCAGCACCCGGTGCCACACTGCCGACCGGTCGGAATGCCAGCATCCGCAGCACCGCCATCTCGAAGCCGGCACGCGGGCTCGGTGCCAGGTGCAGGTCGCGGCGGCCATTGAGCGCCATCTGGTACCACAGCTGCACCACTTCCGGCCGCAGTCGCCCGGCGAAACCAGCCGCGTCGATGCCATCGCCGGGCAGGACCGCGTCCGGGACCAGTTGGCTGACCTGGATGCGGTGCAGCGCCTCGGCCAGCGCTTCCAGCACCCCGCCCCAGTCCGGCGAGAACTCCGCCAGCGCCGCCACCACCTGCAGCAGGCGCTGGCCGTCGCCGTCGGCGAGCGCGGCCAGCATCGCCCCGACCTGGGTGCGGTCGACGGTGCCCAGCATCGTGCGCACCACGTCCTCGCGCAGCGCGCCGCCGGCGTAGGCAATGGCCTGGTCGAGCAACGACAGGCCATCGCGCAGCGAACCGTCGGCCGCCTTGGCCAGTTCCACGATCGCGGCCGGATCGGCCTCGATCTGCTCGGCGCCGAGGATCTTGGTCATCTGACCCTGGATCTGGCCCTCGTCCAGCCGCTTGAGGTTGAACTGCAGGCAGCGCGAGAGCACGGTGACCGGCAGCTTCTGCGGGTCGGTGGTCGCCAGCAGGAACTTCACGTGCTCCGGCGGCTCCTCCAGCGTCTTCAGCAGCGCGTTGAACGCCGCCTTGGACAGCATGTGCACCTCGTCGATCAGGTAGACCTTGAACTTGCCGCGCGAGGGCATGTACTGCGCGTTCTCGATCACCTCGCGCACGTCGTCCACGCCGGTGTTGGACGCGGCGTCGATCTCCAGCAAATCGATGTAGCGGCCGGCGTCGATGTCCAGACAGGCCGGGCACTGCCCGCACGGATCGGCGCTGGTGCCCTGCTCGCAGTTGAGCGACTTGGCGAAGATCCGCGCGATCGTGGTCTTGCCGACGCCGCGGGTGCCGGTGAACAGGAAGGCATGATGAACGCGACCGCTGTCCAGCGCGTTGCTGAGCGCGCGCACCACGTGTTCCTGGCCCACCAGCTCGGCAAAACGCTTCGGGCGCCACTTGCGGGCGAGAACGAGATAGGACATCAGGCAACCGTCTTCATCTGAACTTTCATTGTGCCATGCCCGGCCTCGCATGCTGCGACGGATGCGATTCACCTTGTGAACGGCCGCCATGGCGGCTAGAATTCCCGCCCTCGCGCAGGCCGAGGCCAACGCAAGACCCGGAGAGGTGTCCGAGTGGTTGAAGGAGCACGCCTGGAAAGTGTGTAAGCGTCTAAACCGCGCTTCGGGGGTTCGAATCCCCCTCTCTCCGCCAGATTCAGCTTCAACAGCCGCGCCCCTGGCGCGGCTTCGTCTCTATGGTGGCCCCGTCGGCCCCTCGCGACGCTAGGTCGAAAACCCCGCCAGGGCCGGAAGGCAGCAACGGTATCGATCGACGCGGGCGCCGAGGTCAGCCGGCGGGGCCACCGCCTTTTGCCGATCTCGTGGTAAGGACTTCAGTCCCGACGCTCTGCCGCGCAGGCCTGTCGGGACTGAAGTTCCTCCCACGGAAAGCACCTAGTCCGCACTCCCGAAATCGCGCTTGCCGCCTTGCTTTCCCAACAGGCGCACCTCGCCGATGACGATGTCGTGGCTCAGCGCCTTGCACATGTCGTAGACCGTCAGCGCGGCGACACTGGCGCCGGTCAACGCCTCCATCTCCACCCCGGTGCGATGAACCGTCTTCACCGCGCAAGTGATCCAGAGCGTGGCCTCATCCCGCCATTCGACCGAGAAGCGGCAGCCATCGATCGGCAGCGGATGGCAGAACGGGATCAGCTCGTGGGTGCGCTTGACCGCCTGCGTGCCGGCGATGATCGCGGTCTCCACGATCCCACCCTTGGCGCTGCGCAGGCCACTGTCATGCAACTGCCGGGCGACCTCGGCCGGGAAGCGCACACTGGCCCCGGCCAGCGCCTGGCGCGCGGTGGTCGCCTTGGCCGACACATCCACCATCGCGGGCAGGCCGGTTTCGTCGAGATGGGTCAGTTGCACGTTCTGTGTCATCGAAAATACCTGGAATTCATGCCGGGCCGGGAATCGGCGTGCCCTGGTGGAACACGATCCGCCAGCCAGCCTCGCCGTGACGCCACAACGAGCTGCGGCGCGCGCGGCAAACGGGGCCACCACCCCGCCGCACCGACGACACATAGCGTACCTGCACCACGTCCGGCGCCAGCGCGAGGAATTCGAAGTCCTCGGCGAAGCACTCGAACGACGCCTCGCCCGCCAGCTCGGCCACGATGTCGGCGCGCTCGAAACGGCGTCCGGACGCGCCGTATTCGACGAACTGCGGATCCAGCAGGGTCTCCAACGCCCGCCGCGATGCGCGCACAGCCGGTTCCAGCAGTCGTTGCTCGCGTTCGCGCAAGTGCTGGCACAGCGCTTCGTCCATGCATCACCCGCCGATCAGGAACATTTCCACCGGCTTGCCGGTGCGTCGGCGCTGCCCGGCGCGCAATTCGCTGTAGCGATCCGCGCGTGCGCGCCACAGCCCGGCCAGATGCTCGACGAAACCATCCTCGCCCGTCGCCAGCGCCGGGCGCAGGTCGCTGCCGGCACTGGCGAACAGGCAGGTATACAGCTGCCCGTCGGCCGATACCCGCGCGCGATGACAGTCGCCGCAGAATGCATGCGAGATCGCGCTGACGAAACCGATCTCGCCCTGCCCGTCGACGAACGCATGCCGCGTGGCGACCTCGCCGACATGCTGCTGCGGCAGCTCCCGCAGTGGCCAGCGCGCGGCGATGCGCCGGCGCAGTTCGTCCGACTCGACCACCTGGCCACGCCGCCAGCCGTTGCAGCTGCCGACATCCATGTACTCGATGAAACGCAGGACATGCCCGCTGCCACGGAAATGCGCGACCAGCGGCAGCACCTGATCCTCGTTCACGCCATGCTGGACCACGCAATTGATCTTGAGCCGACCGAAGCCCGCGCGCTCGGCCGCCGCGATCCCGGCCAGCACCTGCGCCACGGTCCCGCGCCCACCGGACAGATGCGCGAAAAGGCGCGGATCGAGCGCGTCGAGGCTGACCGTCAGCCGGTGCAGGCCGGCCTGACGCAACGCCTCCGCCTGGGCCGCGAGCAGGCTTCCATTGGTGGTCAGCGCCAGGTCCTCGATGCCGTCGATCCGCGCCAGGCGCGTGATCAGATCCGGCAACCGCTTGCGCAGCAGCGGTTCACCGCCGGTCAGGCGCAGCTTGCGCACGCCGAGCCGGACGAAGCCGCGCACCAGCGTCTCGATCTGATCGAAATCCAGCCGCCCGGCCGCGTCGAGGCCGTAGTCCGCCGGCACCTTGTCGGCCGGCATGCAGTAGCCGCAACGGAAGTTGCAGGCCTCGATCACCGACAGGCGCAGATCGTGCAACGGTCGCCCCAGCCGATCGCCGACCGGCGCAGGCTGACGGAAGCGCGGCAACGCATTCACGCTGATGCCACCCGTGCCGCGGTCGGCTCGCGCAACGGCACGCACTCGCCCGGCACCGCCACACGATGGCCGCGTGCGCGCAGCGCTTCGGCATCGCCCACGCTGGCGTAGTGGTAGAGCACCATCCGGCGCACCAGATCCTCCGGGTATTCCCGCTCCAGATCGTCCACGCCAGTATGCGACGGATTGCCATGGAGACCGCAGTCGTGGGCGATCAGCTCCTGTTCGTCGGCAAAGCGCGCCAGCACCTCGGGAATCGGCCGGGTGTCCCCGCTCCAGGCCAGCGCGCCCTTCAGGCGCAGGCCGTAGGCGGTCTCCGGCCAATGGTGGCGGGCCGGAAACACTTCCAGGCGCAGCCCGTCATGCCAGAACGCATCACCGACCGGAATCAGCCGGAACGCGTCCCAGAAATTCGCCCCGCCTTCGGCCAGCACATTCGGGTAATCGGCGACCCGGCGGTGCAGCAGCGGCACCACCGGCGCCGGCACGTACAGCAGGGTCTGGCCACGCCGTTCGGAGAAATAGCCGTCCACGAACAGCCGCTCGAAGCCGCCGACGTGATCCAGATGCACATGAGTGACGAACAGCGCGCGCGGCATCGCGCCGTAGCAGGCCTGGTAGCCCGTCAGGCCCTCGCTGCCGCAATCGATGGTCAGCCAGGGGCGGCCATCGCGCTCGATGGTCGCCATCGGCGAACCGAGCTCGACCGCCGAGGCATTGCCGACGCCGTGGAAGCGCAGTGCCCAGGCCATCTCAGTAGCCCCGGTTCCAGGCCAGCTCGTAGGCGCGCCGCAGGCGCGCGAAATCCTTGTCGACCTCCTCGCGGCTGCGTTGCCCGCGCAGCTTCAGCAGCGAACGGTGCAGGCGCGCCAGGTTGCGCTCGCGCCAGCGCGTGGCAGGAATGCGCAGCACGCCACGGTCGAAATCGATCAGCCAGCCGCCGCCGTTGGCATCGAACAGGATGTTGTGGGCGTTGAGGTCGGCATGGTCGAGCCCGACTCGGTGGAAGCTGGCGATCAGCCGGCCGGTCTCCTCCCAAGGCGCGCCGCGGCCGGCCACGCGCGCGCGCTCGGCCAGCGAGCGAACGCCCTCCAGCCGCTCCATCAGCAGCGCCGCGCGGTAGCGCAGCCCCTCGCGCAGGTAGCAGGCGGCAAGTGGGCGCGGCACCGGCAGCTTGCGCGCGATCAACGCGCGCATCAGCCGGAACTCGGCGAAGCTGCGGGTACGGGCAGCCCCCTTCCACAGGTAGCGATCGCGGCTGAAACGGGCGACCATGCCGCCACGCCGGTATTGGCGCAGCACGCACTGCCCGAACGGCGCATCGACGAACCACGCGCTGCCACGCCCCCCCTCCTCGACCGGGCGCGCCTTCTCACCCCAGCGCTCCGGCACGAAAAGCCCGGGATCGGCTTGCCGCACGCGTTCGCGGTCGAACAGAATGGCCCCGTATCCACGACCCTCGCGGTACGGCGTCAGCGCTTCAGTGGCGTCGAAGGCAACCATCCCATCGAGTTTAGAGCGTGTCATGCAGTTTTTCATGAGATGCGTTGACGATCGACCGCACCGCCCCCGCGCCGCGGAGGCCGCTTCGTTCGGAAAGCCGGCAGGCACGCACCGATACTGCGTTGGCCACCTTACCCGGGCCACCCGGCCCGAGCCACGCCGCACACCGTGTCACGATGCCCGCCAGGTGGCTTCGCACTGATGAAAATGCATGACAGACCCTGACAACAACGCCCCAGCGTTTCCCTCCCTGTGCCTCCTGCGGCTGTCTGCGCTCGGCGACGTCACCCATGTGCTGCCCCTGCTGCGCACGCTGCGCCGCGGCCTGCCCGCCGCACGCCTGCATTGGGTGATCGACAAGGCCGGCCACAGGCTGCTCGACGGACTGGACGGAGTGGATTTCCATGTCTACGACAAGCGCAGCGGCGTAGCCGGCATGCGCGCGCTGCGGCGCGAGCTGGCACCGGCGGGACGCTTCGATGCCCTGCTGCAGATGCAGGTGGCGCTGCGTGCCAACCTGCTGTCGGCATTCATCCCGGCACGCCGCCGGATCGGCTACGACCGCAGTCGCTCGAAGGACCTGCACGGCCTGTTCATCAACCAGCGCATCGCCGACCGCCCCGGCATCCATGTGCTGGATGCGATCGGCAGCTTCTGCGAGCCGCTGGGCCTGAGGCAGACCGAGGTGACCTGGGACCTCCCGGTCCCCGACGAGGCCCGCGCCTGGGCCCGCGCGCAATGGCAGGACGATGGCCGGCCGGTGCTGATGATCTCGCCCTGCTCCAGCCATGTGCGCCGCAACTGGTACCCGGACCGCCACGCGGCGCTAGCGCGCCACGCCCAGCAGCGCGGCTGGCGGGTGGTACTGTGCGGCGGTCGCAGCGCCCTGGAGCGCGACACCGCCGACGCGATCCAGGCCCGGCTCGACATCCCGGCGTTGGACCTGGTCGGCAAGGACACGCTCAAGCAGCTGCCAGCCCTGCTCGAACGCGCCGACCTGCTGGTGACGCCGGATTCCGGGCCGATGCACATCGCCAATGCGATGGGCACCAAGGTACTCGGCCTGCACGCGGCCAGCAATCCGCGCCGCAGCGGGCCGTATTCGGACCTGCGCTATTGCGTGGACCGCTACGACGATGCGGCGCGCCGGTTCCTGGGCAAGCCCGCCGCCGAACTGAAATGGGGCGCCAAGATCGAGTTCGACGACGTGATGGCACTGGTCACGGTCGAGGATGCGGTGGCCGCATTCGAACGCTACGTGGCCGACAACCTCGGCTGACGTTGCCGCTCCCCTGCAGGAGCGACTCCAGGCACCCTCGGGGTGTCAGTCGCGATGGGGCTCTACCGGGAAGGCCCCATCGCGACTTCAGTCGCTCCTACAAATAGGATTGCGCCTCAACCGGCGCGATAGTCCTGGTACGACTTCTCCTCGATGTAGCTGGAGCCCAGCGCCAGATTGATCTCCTTCTTGATCCTCGCCCGCTCGTCGTTCTCGAAGTAGACGCTGCGCGCCAGCCGGATGAACTCCTCGTCGAAGGCCTGCGCCTTCTCCTTGATGCGGATGTCGTCCTCGATCACCCACAGCCGCTCGTTGACCGCCTTCAGCTCGGCGCGCAGCCTGACGATGTCGCGCACCGCGGCCGGGTGCGCCAGCCAGTTCTTCTCCAGCGCGGACAGCTCGTTGCGCACGTTGGCCAGCTTGGCCTCGTCGCTGATCCGCTCCGACTTGATCTGCAGGATCGCGATCTTGTCGAGCAGTTCGCCGAAGGACACCGGCACCAGGATTTCGGACATGGCAGACACCCGCGAGGATAAAGCCTGGATTCTAGCCGCACTCCAGGCGCCGGGTCGGGCCCGCGGCAAGCCGGAACGCACCGCCATCGCGCCAGCACACGGGGAAGGCATCAACGCAAAAGCCCGCGGCAGGCCGCGGGCTTTCGTCTCGATCTGGCGGGAAGGGGGGGATTCGAACCCCCGAGGCGCTATAAACGCCTGCCTGATTTCGAGTCAGGTACATTCAACCACTCTGCCACCTTCCCGGAGGCCCCGGCGAACCGGGGCGTGCATGATACGGGGCCGCGCGCCGCGCGACAAGCGCCGCGGCGGCCGGTTCTCCCGGATGAACCGGCCGGCACCTGCAGGCCGCGCGCCGGTTGCCGGATGTGCTGCCGGCCACGATGATGCCACCTCAGCCGGCACGCCCCTCGCCCCACGGATCCCCATGCTCGAATTCGGATACCTCAGCCACGTCGGCCTGCGCCGCGAACTCAACGAGGACACCTACTACGGTGACACCGCGCTGGGCCTCTGGCTGGTCGCCGACGGCATGGGCGGCCACGCCTGCGGCGAGGTCGCCAGTGCGCTGGCGCGCGAGACCATCGTGCGCGAGGTGCGCGGCGGCACGCCGCTGGCGCAGGCCATCCGCATCGCCGACGAGGAGATCATCCGCGCCTCGCGCCGGCGCAACGACAGCCTGCCGATGGGCACGACCGTCGTCGCCGCGCGCGTGCTCGGCAACCGCTTCGAGGTTGCCTGGGTGGGCGACAGCCGCGCCTATCTGTGGCGCGAAGGCCGCCTCGCCCAGCTCAGCCAGGACCACAGCTACGTGCAGGAACTGGTCGCTCAGGGCACGCTGACCAGCGAGCAGGCACGTGCGCATCCGCATCACAACGTCGTCACCCAGGCGCTGGGCGTGACCAACCCGACCCATCTGAACGTGGCGACGATGACCGGCGAGCTGAAACCCGGCATGCAACTGCTGCTGTGCAGCGACGGCCTCACCGAGGAAGTGGACGACCGCGGCATCGCCGAGACCCTGGCCTACCCCGATTGCAGCGCACAGGAATGCGCCGATGCACTGGTCGCCTCCGCACTGGACGGCGGCGGCTCGGACAACGTCACCGCGGTGGTGTTGCGCTGCCACTGACACCCCGCGCCACCCAACCCGCATTCACCCCTCGGAGGCGACCTCGACCGGCAGCGGATCGTCCCACAGCGCGCGCCCAGCCTTCTTGCGCAACCGTTCCAGCCGCGCCTCATGGGCGTCCAGTTCCGAAGCAGTGGCGACCACGCGCGGACGCGGCAACAACATCGTCGGATCGAACCTCGCCAGGTTCGCGCCATCGCCCGCCTGGGCCTCGTCGATCATGCCGAAACCGATTTCCTCCTGCCCGGAGGTCAGCGCGATATAGACGTCGCCCAGGATCTGCGCATCGAGCAGCGCGCCGTGCAGCTGGCGATGCGAGTTGTCCACGCCCAGCCGCTTGCACAGCGCGTCCAGCGAATTGCGCTGCCCGGGATACTGCTCGCGCGCCATCAGCAGCGTATCCACCACCGTGCAGCGATCGGTGATCTTTCCGAAGTGTTCGCCCAGCCGCGACAGCTCGTAGTCGAGGAAGCCCAGGTCGAACGCCGCGTTGTGGATGATCAGCTCGGCGCCGTCGATGTAGGCGAGGAATTCCTCGGCGATCTCCTCGAACGCCGGCTTGTCGGCGAGGAAGTCGAGGGTCAGTCCGGTGACTTCCTGCGCCCCCGGCTCGAACTCGCGGTCCGGGCGGATGTAGCGATGGAAATTGTGCCCGCTGGGACGGCGCTGCAGGTATTCCACGCAGCCGATCTCGACGACGCGGTTGCCCTTGCGCCATTCCAGGCCGGTGGTTTCGGTATCGAGGATGATCTGGCGCATCGCAGTCCTCAGCAGGCCGGCACGGCGGCGCGCACCGCGACCGCCTGGTTGCGTGCCAGCTGGTCCACGCGCTCGTTGTCCGGATCGCCATTGTGGCCCTTCACCCAGCGCCATTCGATGCTGTGGCGCTGGGTCGCGGCGTGCAGGCGCTCCCACAGTTCGCGGTTCTTGACCGGCGCGCCGCCGGCGGTCTTCCACTGCCGCCGCAGCCAGCCAGCCAGCCACTCGGTGATGCCCTGGCGCACGTACTGCGAGTCGGTGTGCAGCACGATCCTGCACGGTTCGCTCAGCGTCTCCAGCGCCACGATCGCCGCCATCAGCTCCATGCGGTTGTTGGTGGTGTTCGCCTCGCCGCCGGCGAGCTCCTTCTCGTGCCCGTTGTAACGCAGCAGTGCCGCCCAGCCCCCCGGCCCGGGATTGCCCAGGCAGGAGCCGTCGGTATGGATTTCAATCGACTTCATCGGATTCCAGAGTGTTCAGATCGTGGTCGCCACTGGGCGCTGCCAGCGGACTTTGGCCGGGATCGGGCCGTTCAGAGCGGATGCGCGCTTCTCGGCCTCGAACAGGCAGACCGCACGCCAGGGCGCCCGCCCCACCTGCGCCTCATCAGCATCCGCCGGGTTCCAGGCCGGCCCCAGGTAGCGCGGCGGCAGCGGGCAATACAGGCCGGCGCGCTGGATCGAACGCCGCCAGCCCTCCGGCTGCGGCGGGCTGGGCAGATGCCGGCGCCAACGCAACCGGTAGGGACTCAGCGGATTGAGCGCGAACAACCACAGCCGCCCGCCCGGCGCCAACACCCGCGCGCACTCGCCCAGGAACCGGTCGATGTCGCCGATGGCGGAATGCTGCACGACGATCGCGTGCAGGCTCTCGGAAGGAATCGGCAGCGGCAGCCCGCAATGCAGGTCACCGGCGTAGCCGGTCCCATGCAGGAACAAGCGCAATCCCCGGCCCTGCAGCACGCCCTCTCCGGGCAGGCCGGCCGGGATTGCCGACAGCCACAGCCACGGCTGGGAAGGCCTCGAACGCAGCACCGCCAGCGCCAGCGCCTGCTCCATCTGCAGCAGAACGCGTCCCGACCCCGTTTCAAACCAGGATGAGACGCCGGCTTGACGGGGGATCGGAGCGGCAGGCATGGTCTCAATTCTATGCGACTGACCGCCCTGCCCGCATTCGAGGACAACTACGTCTGGACGCTGGCGGCCGACGACGGCGCGGCGATCGTGGTCGATCCCGGCCAGGCCGGGCCGGTGCTGGAGGCTGCCGGCCAGGGCCTGCGCCCGGCCGCGATCCTGATAACTCACCATCACGGCGACCATGTCGACGGGGTCCGCGAACTGCTCGCCCGCTGGCCCGCGCTACCGGTATTCGCCCCACAAGACGAGCGCCTGGACTTCCCGTACCACGCCGTGGCCGACGCGCAGGTGCTGGACATTACCGGCCACGCATTCAGGGTAATCGCCGTCCCGGGCCACACCCGCACCCACGTGGCCTATGCCGGCGCGGAAGTAGTGTTCAGCGGCGACACGCTGTTCAGCCTGGGCTGTGGGCGGATGTTCGAAGGTACACCGCCGCAGATGCTCGCTTCGCTGAAACGCCTCGCCGCGCTACCCGCGACCACCCTGCTTTGCTGCGGCCACGAATACACCCTGTCCAACGCACGTTTCGCGTTGCAGGTGGATCCGTCCAACGCTGCCTTGCAGCGCCGTCAACAGGAAGCCCTGGCCATGCGTCATGCAGCCCGTCCTACCCTGCCGATTTCGCTCGAGAGTGAACTGGCCACCAATCCATTCCTGCGTACGCAGGCAGTGGAAATCCGCCATGCCGTCGCCGGCCGTCTGGGCCGCGCGCCCCGTGACGAGGTGGAAACATTCGCCGAACTGCGGCGCTGGAAAGACGACTTCCGCGCATGAGGCACCAGCTGTTGGCGGTGCTGGCCGCGCTGGCGGCCATACTGCCCTGCCGGGACCTGCACGCGCAGACCGGCCCGGCGGCGCCCCTGGCGGCATCCTCGCCAGAGGCTCTCACCGGGACCCTGCCTGCGCCCGAATCCGCTTCCCGCAACGGCCGGCAGATCTTCGCCGACTTCCTGACCGGCCGCGCCGATCCTGGCTGCGACAGCGAGGCCAGCAGCCCACGTTGGGAACAGCACTTTTCCAAGGCGCCCTCGCAGCTGAGCGACGACGACAAGGACGTGCTGCCGCTATTCGGCTACGTGGTCGCAGAACTGCGCGCGGCCGGGCTGCCGACCGAATTCGCCCTGATCCCGTTCATTGAGAGCGGCTATCGGCCCGGCGCGCAGAGCAAGGCCGGCCCGGCCGGCCTTTGGCAGTTCATCGGCAGCACCGCGCGCGACCACAAGGTCCCGGTCGGCAAGCACTACGACGGGCGCCTGTCGGCGGTGGACTCGACCGCCGCGGCCGTGCGCTATCTCAAGACGCTGTACGGCATGTTCGGCGGCGACTGGCGCCTGGCGATGATGGCTTACAACGCCGGCGAATATCGCATCCTGCAAGCGATGCGCCGCGCCGGCATGAACAGCGGCAACGCCCGACCGGAAGCACTCCCCGGCCTGTCCAAGACCAGCTACGCGTATGTCGAGAAAGTACATGCACTGGCCTGCGTCCTCGACCACGCCCAGGCGCACGGCGACCTGATGGCCGGACTGGACCGCCGGGTCCCGATCCTCGACGAGTACACGCTTCCCGCGGGAACCAGCCTGCAAGGCTGGGCAAACCGGCGCTCATTGCAGACCGAGATGCTCGGCAGACTCAATCCGGCACTCGGTCCGACCCGAGACAGCGATGCCGCCCGGACCATACTCGCACCGCGCACCGATGCGCTCGAAGCCCCGCCATTCGCTCCCGTCGCGGTGGCGCCGGGAGCAACAAGCGAGGATGCAACGACCACCGCAACCGTGGAATCACCGATCCCGCAGGCCGCGAACCAGCGAGTTCCGCAGCGCCGCACCCACACCGTACGTTCAGGCGAATCGCCCTGGACCATCGCGCGGCGCTACGGCATCACCGTCAAGGCGCTGCTCTCCAGCAACGGCCTGCGCCAGGACAGCGTGCTCAAGCCAGGCATGGTGCTGGCCTTCGACGACGCGCGCTGAAGTCGCGCGCGCAGGCGCATTGCGGTTTCCGGGGAATTGGAATCAGCGCTCCCGCAAAGCATCCGCCCCTGCGGAGGCCAGGGCGGGAGCCCAGTGACTTGCGCGGCAATCTGCACGAAAGTCCCTGGATCCCCGCCTTCGCGGGGATGACGAGGGGAGGGATGGTGCACAAGCCGCGATCCGAGTTCCGAGCCGGTCCGGATACGGGAAGTCCTTGCCCCCCCCAAGCCTGGCACGCCCCCTTCCCAAAAGTTCTCCGGACAGTAGTGCAAACGTCCCCGGACGACGGACGACAATAGCCGCAGACTGCCGATACTCGACAGCGACTCCGGAGGACAGGAAAAAACCTGCCCGGAAAAAGCCGCGCAACACCCTCCCAAAACAAAAGAAGCCCGGCAATGCCGGGCTTCTCGCCTGCGACAGAGCATCGCCGCCTACAGCTGCGACTCCTGGGTCGCGATCTTCAGCTGCTTGCGCATAGCATCGACGTAGGCGCGCGCCGCCGCATTGCCCTCGATCTGGCCGAGCTGGTCACGCAGCGCCGCCTGCTGCTCCGGCGGGATCTGGGCCAAGTCGCCTGGCGTCACCTTGGTAACCGCAAACAGCGCATAACGGCCATCGGCCAGCTCGACCTTGCCGACCGACGGCCTGCCTTCGGCCGGAATCGGCGCACTGAAGATCGCGCGGCTCGCCGCCGGCGTCGGCACCGGCGCGGTCCGCGGCAGGCCCGGGATCGGGTTGACCTGCAACTTCTCGGCCGCGGCCACCGCCTGCAGCGTCTCGCCCTTCTGCAGGCGCGCCAGCAACGCATCGGCCGCCTTCGCGGCCGCCTGCTCGGTACGGTCGGCGTGGACCGCGGCGATCACGCGCTCGCGCACCTTCTCCAGCGGCAGCGCCTGCTCCGGCGTGTGCGCGGTGACGCGCAGCATCACGCTGTGGTTGCTGCCGATCTCGATCGGATCGCTGACCGTGCCATCCTGGATCAGGGCCTCGGAGAAGGCTGCACGCAGCACGTTCGGATTGGCCGCGATACCGGTGGCGTCATTGCGCGAAAACGGCCCCAGCGTCCGCACCGCCAGGCCCAGCGCCTTCGCCGCCGAGGCCAGTTCCGTCGGGCTCTTGTAGACCTGATCGACGAGCTTGCCGCTGAGATCGGAGTACTGCTTCTCCGTGTCGCTCTTGAGCTGTTCGGCGGCCAGTTGGGCACGCACCTGTTCGAACGACTTGCCCTGTCCGCCCTTGGTCTCGCGCAACTTGATTACGTGATAGCCGAACTCGGTCTTGATCGGCCCCACCACCTCGCCAGGCTTCATCGCGAACAACGCATCCTCGAACGGCTTGACCATCACGCCCTTCTCGACCCAGCCCAGGTCGCCACCGGCGTCCTTGGAGCCCGGATCTTCGGAATTGGCCTTGGCCAGCGCGGCGAAATCGGCGTTCGGCTGTTTGGCCTGCTCCGCCAGCTTGCTGGCCTTCGCCTCGGCCGCCTTCTGCGCGGCGGCATCGCTGCCCGCACCGATCAGAATGTGCGACGCCAGGCGCTGCTCGGGCTCGACGAAGCGCGCCTTCTCGTCCTCGTAACGCTTGCGCAGCGTCGCCTCGTCGGCCGGCTGCACCGCCGGCATGCCGGCGGCATCGAGCTCGACGTACTCGATCGACACCGACTCCGGCTGACGGAAATCGGCGACATGCGTTTCGTACCACTGTTTGATCTGCGCATCGCTCACCGGCGCGGTGTCGGCAGCCGGCGGCGGCAACGACGCCAGCTCGACATCACGGGTTTCGCCCAACAACTTGAGGATACGCTCAGACTCGCTCTTGGTCGCGAACGACGACTCCACGATCGCATCGGGGATCACCGACTGCTGCAAGCCGTCGCGCACCAGCGCATCGAACTGCGCCGGGGTGCGCGGCGGCGTGCCCTGCGCCAGCACCATGCGGTACTGATCGCCGTTGAACTTGCCGTCGACCTGGAACGCCGGGATGCTGGCGATGTAGTCGCGCACCGCCTCATTTCCGATCGTGATGCCGGCGTCCTCGGCCGCCAGCCGCACCACCTGCTCGTCGATCAACTGGTCGAGCACCCTGAGCTTGTTCTCTTGCGATTCGAATTCGCGCGGGTTGAACGCGTCACCCTGCTGCTGGCGCTGCTGCATGCGCACCTGCTCGAAGCGTGTGCGGAAATCCTGCGTGCTGATCTCGTGGTGCTGCCACAGCATCGAGATCGGCCACCACGACGGCGCCGAGCGCCACCAGGTCGGTGGCGCCTGCACCTTGGCCACGTTGTTGGCACCGACGCCTCCGAGGTAGCTGTTGTCGATGACGAACAGGAACGGGATCATCAGCAACCCCAGGATGGCCGTGGCGATCCAGCCGGAGGTCTTGTCGCGGAGTTTCTGCAGCATGGGGTATCGAGCCTGATGGCGAGCCGCGCAGTTTAACCCGCTTGGGCGCGCCGCACCCAGTCGCGCCGCTGGTGCCAGCCGTGAAGGAAATGCGGGCGGCACGACAAAAAACCCCCGGCATCGCTGCCGGGGGCTCGGTGACTCGAATGGCGGAGCGGACGGGACTCGAACCCGCGACCTCCGGCGTGACAGGCCAGCATTCTAACCAGCTGAACTACCGCTCCGTTGTTCGAAACCTAGGAGCTTTCCTGAAGGCCAGGCCTTCGGAGAAAGCGAAGCCCCCGATCTCTCAGGGGCTTCATGCTACTGGCGGAGCGGACGGGACTCGAACCCGCGACCTCCGGCGTGACAGGCCAGCATTCTAACCAGCTGAACTACCGCTCCGCGCTTGAAACCTTGCCGATGGTGCCTTGGTGGGTGCTGAGGGTTTCGAACCCCCGACCCTCTCCTTGTAAGGGAGACGCTCTACCGCTGAGCTAAGCACCCCAGCGAGTCGATTAGTTTACGGCATCCTTCAGCGCTTTGCCAGCCTTGAACGAAGGATTCTTCGACGCGGCGATCTTGATGGTGTCGCCGGTCTTCGGGTTGCGGCCGGTGCGCTCGGCACGCTCGCGCACCTGGAAGGTGCCGAAGCCCACCAGCGTCACGCTGTCGCCCTTCTTAAGGGCCTTGCTGATCTCGCTCACGACCGCATCGACGGCACGGCCTGCCTCGGCCTTGGACAGGTCAGCAGCGGCGGCGACGCCGTCGATCAATTCGGTTTTATTCATTCTTTTGACTCCTGTTGCGGGCAATACCGCGAAATCGACAATCGGCCTTCTCGCCGTAACCGGCGGTGAAACCCGACAACATTCTTAAATCGACGAAGGCAGCAAGAACCACCTTCGCGAGTGGTGCTTTTATACCAGCGAGCCTCTGCGCAAGCAAGCCAAAACCCAATAACGGCGCGGGTTTTGGCTACTTTCAGGATCTTGCCAGTTCACGTCATCAGTGCTTGACACGAGTCGACGGCGACGGTTTGGACTTGCGCCGGACCGCGACGCCGCCCGCTGCCTTGCGTGGCTTTTCCTTGACACGTTTGGGCTTCAGCGGCGACTCCAGTGCAAGATCCAGCACCTCGTCGATCCACTTCACCGGGATGATGTCCAGGTCACGCGTCACGTTCGCCGGGATGTCGGCGAGGTCCTTGCGGTTCTCGTCCGGGATCAGCACGGTGCGGATGCCGCCGCGCAGCGCGGCGAGCAGTTTCTCCTTGAGTCCGCCGATCGCCGAGACGCGTCCACGCAAAGTGATCTCGCCGGTCATCGCCACGTCCGAGCGCACCGCGACCTTGGTCAGCGTCGACACCAGCGAAGTCACCATCGCGATGCCGGCGCTGGGGCCATCCTTCGGCGTGGCGCCATCGGGCACATGCAGGTGCACGTCGTGCTTCTGCAGGAAATCCACGTCGATGCCGAGTCCCTCGGCACGCGAGCGCACCACCGACAGCGCAGCCGTCGCCGATTCCTTCATCACGTTGCCAAGCTGGCCGGTCAGCGTGACCGCCCCCTTGCCTGGCACCAGCGTCGACTCGATCTGCAGCAGGTCGCCACCGACCTCGGTCCAGGCCAGGCCCGTGACCAGACCGATCTCGTTCTGCTCCTCGGCACGACCGAAGTCGAAACGGCGCACGCCCAGGTAGTTGTTGAGATTGGTCGCATCCACGACCACCCGCGCGACCGGCTTCTTCGCGCCCTTTCTCGCCGGCGCCGTTTTCACCGGCTGCGGACCGGCCAGCGCAATCTGCTTGACCACCTTGCGGCAGATCTTGGAAATTTCGCGCTCGAGGTTGCGCACGCCCGACTCACGCGTGTAGTAGCGCACGATGTCACGGATCGCGCCCTCCTCGATCGCCAGCTCCTCCGGCTTGAGGCCGTTGGCCTTGAGCTGCTTGGGCACCAGGTAACGCGCGGCGATGTTGAGCTTCTCGTCCTCGGTGTAGCCGGGGATCCGGATCACCTCCATGCGGTCCAGCAGCGGGCCGGGGATGTTGAGCGAGTTCGAGGTCGCCACGAACATCACCTCCGACAGGTCTAGGTCGACCTCCAGGTAATGATCGTTGAAGGCGCTGTTCTGCTCCGGATCGAGCACTTCCAGCAGCGCCGAGGACGGGTCGCCGCGGAAGTCCATCGACATCTTGTCGATCTCGTCGAGCACGAACAACGGATTCTTGCTGCCGACCTTGTTGAGGTTCTGCACCAGCCGGCCCGGCATCGAGCCGACGTAGGTACGACGATGCCCACGGATCTCGGCCTCGTCGCGCACCCCGCCCAGCGACATACGCACGAACTTGCGGTTGGTGGCCTTGGCGATCGACTGGCCGAGCGAGGTCTTGCCCACGCCGGGCGGGCCGACCAGGCACAGGATCGGGCCCTTCATGTTCTTCACCCGCGACTGCACCGCCAGGTACTCAAGGATGCGCTCCTTGACCTTCTCCAGGCCGTAGTGGTCGGCGTCGAGCGTCTCCTGGGCGACCTTGAGGTCCTTGCGCACCTTGCTGCGCTTCTTCCACGGCACCCCGAGCAGCCAGTCGAGGTAATTGCGCACCACCGCGGCCTCGGCCGACATCGGCGACATCTGCTTGAGCTTGTTCAGCTCGTTCTTGGCCTTGGTCTCCACCGGCTTGGGCATGCCGGCCGCGGCGATCCGGCGCGCCAACTCCTCCAGCTCGCCTGGCGCATCGTCGAGGTCGCCCAGTTCCTTCTGGATCGCCTTCATCTGCTCGTTGAGGTAGTACTCGCGCTGGCTCTTCTCCATCTGCGACTTGACCCGGCCGCGGATGCGCTTCTCCAGCTGCTGCACGTCGATCTCGCCGTCGACCAGGCCGACAAGCAGCTCCAGTCGCTCACCGACGTCGTCGGTCTCCAGCAGGCGCTGCTTGTCGGCCAGGCGCACGCCGATGTGCGCGGCGATGGTGTCGGCCAGCCGCCGCGGATCGTCGATCCCGGCCAGGGTCTGCAGCAGCTCGGGCGGCAGCTTGCGGTTGGTCTTGACATACTGCTCGAACAGCGACATCAGCGAACGCGCCACCGCCTCGACCTCGCGCGGCTCGCGCGCGTCGACCGTGGCGATCTCGGTACCGTGCCCCTGCAGCGCCCCATCGCGCTCGATGACCTTGTCGACCCGCACGCGGGTCAACCCCTCGACCAGCACCTTGATCGTTCCGTCCGGGAGCTTGAGCAGTTGCAGCACCTGCGCCAGCGTGCCGACCTCGTACAGGTCGCCGGCGACCGGGTCGTCGGTCTCGGCGGACTTCTGAGCGACCAGCAGGATGCGCTTGTCGGCCTCCATCGCCTGCTCGAGCGCGCGCATCGACTTGTCGCGACCGACGAACAGCGGGATGACCATGTGCGGGAACACCACTACGTCACGCAGCGGCAATACCGGCAGGTCGAGTACTTCGGTTTGGGCATGGGCCATGGGGGCTCCGGTCGAATGCGGGGATTTTTCGGGCGCGAAAAACGCCGATGGCCCCGTTATGGGGCCATCGGCGCAGCGTTGCAAGAGGATCGTAATGAGGCCTTTGCGCTCAAGCGCTTAGCGCCGCGTCCGTCTCGCTGAACAGGAACTCAGTCCCCCGACGCGGCCTTGGCCGGCGCCGGCGGGTTCTGGTAGATCAGGTACGGCTCGGACTTGTGTTCGATCACCGACTCATCGACCACGACCTTGCTGACGTTCTCCTGCGAGGGCAGCTCGTACATCGTGTCCAGCAGCACCGACTCGACGATCGTGCGCAGGCCGCGCGCGCCGGTCTTGCGCTTGAGCGCCTTCTTGGCGATCGCCGACAGCGCGTCGGGGCGGAATTCCAGCTCGACGCTCTCCATGTCGAACAGCTTCTTGAACTGCTTGGTGATCGCGTTCTTCGGCTCGGTCAGGATCTTGATCAGCGCCGGCTCGTCCAGCTCCTCGAGCGTGGCGACCACCGGCAGGCGCCCGACGAACTCAGGGATCAGGCCGAACTTGATCAGGTCCTCCGGCTCGACCTCGGCCAGCACCTTGCCGACTTCCTGCTTGCGCTCGGAACTCTTGACCTTGGCGCCGAAGCCGATGCCGCCGGCCTCGGTCGAACGCTGCTGGATCACCTTGTCCAACCCGGCGAACGCGCCGCCGCAGATGAACAGGATGTTCTTGGTATCCACCTGCAGGAATTCCTGCTGTGGATGCTTGCGCCCGCCCTGCGGCGGCACCGAGGCCACGGTGCCCTCGATCAACTTCAGCAGCGCCTGCTGCACGCCTTCGCCGGACACGTCGCGGGTGATCGACGGGTTCTCGCTCTTGCGCGAGATCTTGTCGATCTCGTCGATGTAGACGATGCCCTGCTGCGCCTTGTCGACGTCGTAGTCGCACTTCTGCAGCAGCTTCTGGATGATGTTCTCCACGTCCTCGCCGACGTAGCCGGCCTCGGTCAGCGTGGTCGCGTCGGCAATCGTGAACGGCACGTTCAGCAGACGCGCCAGGGTCTCGGCCAGGAGCGTCTTGCCCGAGCCGGTTGGGCCAACCAGCAGGATGTTGGACTTGGCCAGCTCGACGTCGTCGTTCTTGCTGCGGCTCTCGATGCGCTTGTAGTGGTTGTAAACGGCCACCGCGAGCGTGCGCTTGGCGCGCTGCTGGCCGATCACATACTGGTCGAGGACCTCGAGGATCTCCTTCGGCTTGGGCAGGCTGGAACGGGCCGATTGGGCCTTTTCCTCCAGCTCCTCGCGAATGATGTCGTTGCAGAGCTCGACGCACTCATCGCAGATGAACACGCTGGGACCCGCGATCAGCTTGCGGACCTCGTGCTGGCTCTTACCGCAGAACGAGCAGTAGAGAATCTTGTTGCCGTCGCCGGAACGACCTTGGCGGTCTTCGCTCATGCTTCTGTTACCCAGTTACCCCACCCGATGAACGGGGGTTCGATTTCGAGAATAGCACAGGGTCGGGCGGACGCCAGTCCAGGCCCGACCCTGCCGGATTTTCCTGCTTTTTCCGCAACTTGCCAGGTCAGGTGGGCTGGATCGACTCTTCCGGGCGGCGCTCCAGCACCTGGTCGACCAGGCCATAGGCCTGCGCGTCGACGGCGCTCTTGAAGTTGTCGCGCTCGGTATCGCGCGCGATCGTCTCCAGCGACTGCCCGGTGTGCTTGGCCAGCACCTCGTTCAGGCGCGCGCGCAGGGTCAGGATCTCGCGCGCGTGGATGTCGATGTCGGTGGCCTGGCCCTGGAAGCCGCCCAACGGCTGGTGAATCATCACTCGCGAATTCGGCAGCGCGTAGCGCTTGCCGGCCGCGCCCGAGGCCAGCAGCAACGCCCCCATCGAGGCCGCCTGGCCGACGCAGATCGTGCTCACGTCCGGCTTGATGTACTGCATGGTGTCGTAGATCGCCATGCCGGCGGTGACCACGCCACCGGGCGAGTTGATGTAGATGCTGATGTCCTTCTCGGGGTTCTCCGCCTCGAGGAACAGCAGCTGCGCCACCACCAGGTTGGCCATGTGGTCGTCGATCGGGCCGACCAGGAAGATCAGGCGCTCCTTCAACAGGCGCGAGTAGATGTCGTACGCGCGCTCGCCGCGGCTGGTCTGCTCGACCACCATCGGCACCAGGTTCAGGGCTCTAGTCACATTGTCCACGCGGGGATCTCCTGCTGTTTGTTGAATCCCCGCACATGGATGTGCGGGCTGTTGCGAGGGACTCGCATCAAGGCCGGATGGCCTCCTGGAACGACAGCGCCTGCTCGGTGTGCTGGGCGCGCTCGGCGATCCAGTCGATCACCTGCTCCTCCATCACCCGGCTCTGCAGTCCACCCATCAACTGGGGATCGTTGCGGTACATCTCAATGACCTGCTCCGGCTCCTCGTAGGTGGAGGCGATCAGGCGCAGGGTCTCGCTCACCCGCTTGGGATCCAGACGCAGCTCGTTGCGGCGGGCGACCTCGCCGACCAGCAGGCCGACCAGCACGCGCTTGCGCGCCGCGTCGATGAAGCCCTGATAGGCATCGGCCGGCACCTGGCCCGGATCGCGGCCGCTGCGGCGGACCTGCTCGACCTGCTGGGCCAGCATCGAGCGCGCCTCGCCCTCGACCAGCCGCGGCGGCAGCTCGACGTGCGCGTAGGCGGCGATCAGCTGCTCGCCGACCTCGCGGCGCAGGCGGTTCATCAGCGCCCCCTTCAGCTCGCGCTCCAGGTTGGCGCGGATATCGCTGCGGAACTGCTCCAGCTCGCCGCTCTTGACACCGAAGCTCTTGATGAACGCCTTGTCCGCCTCCGGCAGCACCGGCTCGGAGACCTCGGTGGCCTTGACGTGGACCTGGACGGTCTTGCCGGCCAGCTGCGGCACGCGCCATTCGGCCGGGAAATCGACCGACAGGGTCTTCTCCTCGCCCTTGGCCAGCCCTTCCAGGCCTTTCTCGATCTGCTCGAACATCACCCCCGAGCCGAGGATGCTGCTGCCCTTCTCGACGCCCTCGGCCGGCAGGCGCTCGTCGCCGGCCTGCGACCAGGTCTCCAACGCGACCAGATCACCGGCCTGGGCGCCGCGCTCGACCGGCTGCCAGGTGCGGCGCTGCAGGCGCAGGTTCTCGATCATCTGGTCGATGTCGGCCTCGGCGACCTCGGCGGTGTGGCGGATCACGTTCAGTTTGGCGACATCCACCTCGCCGAAGTCCGGCACCAGCTCGACGGTCGCGACGAAGTCCAGCTCGCCCTCGCCGGCGCGGTCGATGCGCGGCGCGCCGGCGATGCGCAGATCGTGCTCGCGCACCACCGAATCGAAGGTCTCGCGCAGCAGGCCGTCCAGCGCCTCGGCGCGAACCTGCGGACCGAAACGCTGCTCGATCACCCTGGCCGGCACCTTGCCCGGGCGGAAGCCCTTGATCCGCGCGGTGCGCGCGATTTCGCTGAGACGGCCGCCGACGTGGAACTTCAGACGATCTTCCGGCAGGGTGAAGGTCAGTCGGCGTTCCAGATTGCCGGTCGATTCGATCGAAGCTTGCATGTTGACTCCTGCCGCCGACGCCCCTGGCATCGACATATATTGGAAAAGAACGGGTTGAATGACGGCGACGAAAGTCCGCCGAAGCCCTGTAGTTTCGCCGATTACGGCGGCCGCTGCCAGCGACCGGAACCCGAGCCCGGTGCTCGATCGAGATGGTGCGAAAGGGGGGACTCGAACCCCCACGCCTTGCGGCACTGGAACCTAAATCCAGGGCGTCTACCAATTCCGCCACTTTCGCGAGGCCGCACCTGCGGCAAAGCACATTGTTGCAGGGACGCCGCCAAACAAAAAGGCACCCGCTACGCGGATGCCTTTTCGATTTGGTGGGCCGTCAAGGATTCGAACCTTGGACCTATTGATTAAGAGTCAACTGCTCTACCAACTGAGCTAACGGCCCTGAAACTGAGCTGCCCATTATAGGGCAATTTTCCTCGATTGCAACACTTGGCTGAAATCTGAGGAGGAAATCAGTGGGGTGGCTGAGGGGACTCGAACCCCCGACATCTGGAATCACAATCCAGTACTCTAACCAACTGAGCTACAGCCACCACTGAAAACCTACCCTGCCCGACCCGCCCAATGGCGCGCCCGACAGGAATCGAACCTGTAACCGCCGGCTTAGAAGGCCGGTGCTCTATCCAGTTGAGCTACGGGCGCCCGGACCGGATCTCGCATCCCGCACACCGTTGGAAGCGGAGTGGTCGGGGTAGAGGGATTCGAACCCCCGACATCCTGCTCCCAAAGCAGGCGCGCTACCAGACTGCGCTATACCCCGGCGGAACGGACCCTCTCGCGCCCGAAGGCTCGAAAGGTCGGCTATTCTGATGAATCCTCCTGGCTTCTGTCAATCACGAATTGCGGCTCGATCGCATCGGCTATGCTTGCGGCCAGCAACCGGCCGGCATTCCCGCCGGCCGGCACGTCACCAGGGAGAGACAGACATGATGCGCAGCGGCAATCCGGCACTTCAGGAATCCACGTTCCTCGACCTCGGCAGCGGCGCCGTGGTCACCCGCGGCAGCGCAGCCATGACGCTGGCCGGCACCGTCAACAAGACCGCCGGACTGTTGCTGCTGGCATTGCTGACCGCCGCCTTCGCCTGGCACCAGACCCTGGGCCCTGATGGCACTCCGCTACCGGCGGCACGCCTGTACATGCTGGGCGGCGCGATCGGCGGGCTGGTGTTCGCGCTGGCCACGGTCTTCAAGAAGCAGTGGGCGCCGGTGACCGCGCCACTGTACGCGCTGCTGGAAGGCTTCTTCCTCGGCGCGATCTCGGCGATCTACGAGGCCCGCTTCGACGGCATCGTGTTCCAGGCGGTACTGCTGACCTTCGGCACGCTGTTCGCGCTGCTGATGGCCTACCGCAGCGGCCTGATCAAGGCGACCGAGAACTTCAAGCTGGGCGTGGCCGCGGCGACCGGCGGCATTGCACTGGTCTATCTGGCGACGATCGTGCTCGGATTCTTCAACGTCAGCATCCCGTACATCCACCAGTCGGGCGTGATCGGGATCGGCTTCAGTCTGTTCGTGGTGGTGATCGCCGCGTTGAACCTGGTACTGGACTTCGACTTCATCGAGAACGGCGTCGAGCAGGGCGCCCCCAAGTACATGGAGTGGTATGGCGCGTTCGGGCTGATGGTGACGCTGGTGTGGCTGTACGTCGAATTCCTGCGACTGCTGTCCAAGCTGCAGTCGCGCAACTGACTGCAAGACTTCAGTCGCGATGGGGTTTTGCCTAGAAGTCGCTCCTACGGGAAGGCCGCAACGAACAAGGGCGCCATCGGCGCCCTTGTTCGTTGCGGCAGCCGGCCTGCTCAAAGCCGGCTGGCGATCGCCTTGGCGAAGCCCAGGGTGTCGCCGCTGCCCCCCAGGTCCGGGGTCAGCGTGTCCTTGGCTTCCAACGTGGCGACGATAGCATTGCGCAAGCGCTCGGCGTTCTGTGGCTGGCCCAGGTGGTCGAGCATTTGCGCGGCACCCAGCAGCAGCGCGCAGGGGTTGGCCTTGCCCTGACCGGCAATGTCCGGCGCCGAGCCGTGCACCGCTTCGAAGATCGCCGCGTCGGTGCCGATGTTGGCGCCCGGAGCCAGGCCCAGGCCACCGACCAGGCCGGCGCACAGGTCGGAGATGATGTCGCCGAACAGGTTGGTGGTGACGATGATGTCGAACTGCTCGGGGCGCATCACCAGCTGCATGCAGGTGTTGTCGACGATCATCTCCTGGAACTCGATGTCCGGGTACTGCGCGGCAACCTCGCGCGCGACCTTCAGGAACAGGCCCGAGGTCGACTTGATGATGTTGGCCTTGTGCACCGCGGTGACCTTCCTGCGGCCGGTGGCCTTGGCCAGATCGAAGGCGTAGCGCACGATGCGTTCGGAACCCTTGCGGGTGACGCGGGTGCCGGAGAAGGCGGTCTCGCCGTCCTCGGACACGGTCTGGCCCTCGCTCAGATAGGCGCCCTCGGTGTTCTCGCGCACGGTGATCAGATCCACGCCGTCGGCGAAGCGCGACTTGGTGTTCGGAAACGACTTGGCCGGACGCACGTTGGCGTACAGGTCGAACTTGCGGCGCAGCGCGACGTTGATCGAGCTGAAACCTTCGCCGACCGGCGTGGTCAGGGGGCTCTTGAGCGCAACCTTGTTTTTGGCGATCGAGGCCAGCGTGGCCTCCGGCAGCAGGTCGCCGTGCTTCTCCAGCGCGACCAGGCCGGCATCGGCGAATTCGTACTCCAGCCCCGCCTTCAGCGCGTCGAGCACGAACAGGGTGGCATCCATGATCTCCGGGCCGATGCCATCGCCGCGGATGATCGTGATTGTCTGCGTCATAGGTGTTGGATTCCGATCAGAGGGGGTTGCGCCGGCCGGCAGTCCAGGTCGCCGGCGCAGGAGGTTTCACCGGCAATTATGCCCGAAGCGGACCAGCCACCCCAGACCGACGATGGTCTGAAGCACGCGCCCCTTGCAGCGGATCGCACCCTCATGGGCCGCGACGTCGCGCAAGCTCAGGCGTGCTCGTGCCCGGCCGGGGCGATGGCTTGCCCGTCCTCGAGCTGATCGAGGAAATCCACCACCCGGCGCAGGTGCAGGCTCATGATCAAGCCTCCCCCGCCTCCTTGCACTGGGCGACGTGGCAACTGATGCAGCCGTCAGTCGTCGCAGCGCAGCACCAGCGAGTTGAAGGCGCGGATGCAGCCCTGTCCGGAACCGTCCTAACTCATGCGCCCGGCTCCACCGCCTGCCCGTCCAGCAGCGGTTCGAGCCGGCCGGCGCGATGCAGCGCCATCATGTCGTCGTAGCCGCCGACGTGGACCTCGCCTACGAAGATCTGCGGCACGCTGGTGCGGCGCGCGCGCGCGACCATCTTCTCGCGCTCGGCCGGGTCCAGGTCGATGCGGACCTCGGTCCAGCTGCGGCCCTTGCTCTTGAGGAAGTTCTTGGCGGCCACGCAGTACGGGCAGATCGCGGTGGAATAGAGGGTGATCGATGGGGACAAGCCCGCGGGGGTGTCTTGGCTCATGGGAAACTCCGGGACGGTTTCGGTTGTCCTATATGGTAGTGCGCGGCTGGAATTTCGAGCGCGCGGCCGCAACACTGTGGACCATTCCCCCGACCATCGCATGCCGCCGCCCTCCGGCACGGCATGCCAGCATGGAGCCTGCTGTGCGTCTTGTGCCGATCGCCGCCGCCGTCACCCTGGCCATCGCCTCAGGCGTCACGCCCGCGCAGGAGAACCGCCTGCCTGACATCGGTTCCTCGGCCGGCGAATTGCTGACCCCGGCGCGCCAGGCCGAGTACGGCAGGATGCTGCTGGCCGAGCTGCGTAACTACGGCTACGTGCTGGAAGACCCGCTGATCGACGACTGGCTGCAGACGATGGGCACCCGGCTGGGTGCCAACAGCGACCAACCGCAGCAACCGTTCACCTTCTTCATGCTGCGCGAACGCCAGATCAACGCCTTCGCCACGCTCGGCGGCTACATCGCGGTCAACGCCGGGCTGGTGCTGACCGCCGAGCGCGAGGACGAGGTCGCCGCGGTGCTGTCGCACGAGATCGCCCACGTCACCCAGCAGCACGTATTGCGTGGCGTGGAGCGCGCCCAGCGCGACCGCATCCCGATCCTGCTCGGCATGCTCGCCGCGGTGGTCGCCGCCCAGCATGCCGGTGGCAATTCCGGCGGGGATGCCACCATGACCAGTATCACCAGCGCGATGGGACTGATGGCGCAGCGTCAGATCAACTACACCCGCTCCAACGAGTCCGAGGCCGACCGGCTGGGCATCCGCACACTGGCGCGTAGCGGCTACGACGTCGATGCGATGGCCGGGTTCTTCGAACGGATGTCGCTGGCGATGCGCGGCAACCAGGGCGGCTACAGCGCACCGGACTACCTGCAGACCCATCCAGTCACGGTCACCCGGATCGGCGAGGCCAAGGCACGTGCCGAGCAGATGAAGAAGAACACCGTGGTGCTGACCACCGCCACGCCCGGCGGCACCCGGCAGGAGCGTGTCGACCCGGCCGACCCGTCGCTGGCCGAGCCACTCGGAGCGATCGGCAACCCGCTGTTGCCGGCCGCGTTCAAGGTCCCGATCGACACCCAGGCGCGCGGCGCCAGCGACCAGTTCGACTGGGCCAGGGAGCGCCTGCGCGTGCTCAGCGCGAACACCCCCGCGGCGGCGATCCGCGAGTACGAGGACCTGCGTCGCGGCACCAGCAAGGGCCTGAACGATGCGCAGCGCTATGGGCTGGCGCTGGCGCGGCTGCGCAACAGCGGCAGCCCGGCAGAGGCCGCCCACGACTTCGCCGCGCTGCTGGAGGCCCATCCCGACAACCTGTGGCTGGAGTTGGGGCTTTCCGAGGCGCAATCGCGGGCCGGCCAACACGACCCGGCCAATGCGCGTTTCGATGCCCTGCTCAAGCGCCTGCCCAGCAACCGCGCGGTGGTGCTGACCTACGCCGGCATGCTCAACGAGCAGGCCACCCGCGAATCCGGCCAACGCGCCCGGCAGGTGCTGGAGCCGCTGCTGCGGCGCTCGGGCGAGGATCCCGCCTTCCAGCAGGCCTATGCACGCGCCTGCGAGCTGGCCGGCGACACCGCCCGGGCCAGCGAGGCGTATGCGGAGGCCGCTTTCCTGAACGGCCGACCGGAACAGGCATTACTGCAGTTGCAGGCGTTGAAGAAGCGCGACGACCTGGACTACGTGACCCGTTCTCGGGTGGATGCGCGGATCGCGGCGATCACCCCGACCGTACTGGAGATGCGCCGGCAGGGCATCGAGGACCCGGAATTGTCGCGACGCTAGCCCGGCAGTCCCCCGGTGCGGGCGATCTCCCACCACGCCGCCGAACAGAGGCACGTCCTTCCCCCGCTGGCGGGGGAAGCTGCCCGAAGAAGCTGCCCCGGACTTGATCCGGAGGCGGATGGGCGAACTCAAGCAAAGCCCCTCATCCGGCGCTTCGCGCCACCCGCTCCCGCCAGCGGGAGAAGGCAGAAGGCTCTGCACGACGCGCTCCAGGCTGTCACGTTTCAGTCATAAAACCGTAGTCTACTGACACGTATCCGAAAGACTGACGGTGCCCGCGTGCAGAAACGCATCCTAATCGTCGATGACGAACCCTCGATCCGCGACATGGTGGCCTTCGCCCTGCGCAAAGGCGAATTCGAGCCAATACATGCCGGCGATGCACGTGAGGCGCAGACCGCGATCGCCGACCGCGTCCCCGACCTGATCCTGCTGGACTGGATGCTGCCCGGCACCAGCGGCCTGGAACTGGCCCGGCGCTGGCGCAAGGAACAGCTGACCCGCGAGGTTCCGATCATCATGCTGACCGCGCGCGGCGAGGAAAACGACCGCGTCGGCGGGTTGGAGGCTGGCGTCGACGACTACGTGGTCAAGCCGTTCTCGGCGCGCGAGCTGCTGGCGCGCATCCGCGCGGTGATGCGCCGCACCCGCGAGGACGACGAGGACGGCAGCGTGAGCGTCGGCCAGTTGCGCATCGACGGCGCCGCGCACCGGGTGTTCGCCGGCGACGCGCCGGTGCCGATCGGCCCGACCGAGTACCGCCTGCTGCACTTCTTCATGACCCACCCCGAGCGGGTCTATACCCGCACCCAGCTGCTCGACCACGTCTGGGGCGGCAGCGTGTACGTGGAGGAACGCACCATCGACGTGCATATCCGACGACTGCGCAAGACCCTGGAACCGTTCGCGCTCGACAACATGGTGCAGACCGTGCGTGGCTCGGGCTACCGTTTCTCCGCATCTTCCTGATGCTTCCGCGGGCCTGACGCCCGCCGCGCCGCGACGCTTCGATGCCCGAACACATCCGCTCCGCTTGGTTCAAGACCCTCGCCACCTTGGCACTGCTACTTATCGCCGCCGTGCTGGCCGGCTGGCTGGCTGGCCATGCCTGGATGGCGCTGGCGCTGGCGGCGCTGGCGGCGCTGACCTGGCATTACTGGCGGCTGCGGCGGGTGCTGCGACGGCTGACCGCGCGCCAGCGCTGGGAACCACCGCACGCGACCGGCGCCTGGAACGAACTGGACCGGCTGCTGTACCGCGGCCAGGCCGAGATGCGCGCGCGCAAGCGACGGCTCGTGGAAATGTTGCGCACCTATCGCGCCGCCGCCGCCGCGCTACCGGACGCGGTGGTCGTGGTCGACCGCAACAGCCAGCGCGTGCAATGGTTCAACGAGGCGGCAGGTGACCTGCTCGGCCTGCGTCATCCCGGCGACCTCGACGCGCCGGTGGTCGAACGCCTGCAGCCGCTGCCGCTCGCGCACTGGCTGGCGGCCGGGCGCAATGCCGAGCCGATGCTCGACGCACCAGCGCCGGTCGACCCCAACCTGCGTCTGAGCCTGCGCCTGATCCCCTACTCCGACGACTACTGGCTGCTGATCGCACGCGACGTCAGCAAGCTGCTGCGGCTGGAACAGGTGCGGCGCGACTTCGTCGCCAACGTCTCGCACGAGCTGCGCACGCCACTGACCGTGGTGCACGGCTACCTGGACATGCTCGATCCGGACGACTTCCCGGAAGCTGGCCCGATGCTTTCGGAAATGCGCAAGCAGAGCCAGCGCATGGCGCAGCTGGTCGAGGACTTGTTGACGCTGTCGCGGCTGGAATCCCAGGAGGAGCTGGGCGAGGAGCACATCGCGATGGCACCGATGCTGGCAACGCTCAGGCGCGAGGCCGAGGCCCACAGCCAGGGCCGGCACACGATCGAGGTGTTCGACGAAGCCGAGCTGGACCTGCTCGGCTCCAACAAGGAGTTGCACAGCGCGTTCTCGAACCTGGTCACCAACGCGGTCCGCTATACCCCGGCCGGTGGCCGGGTGACGGTGCGCTTCGCGCGCGAGGGCAACGGCGTGGTGCTGTCGGTGCGCGATACCGGCTACGGCATCCCCGCCAACCACATTCCACGCCTGACCGAACGCTTCTACCGCGTTTCCAGCAGCCGCTCGCGCGAGAGCGGCGGCACCGGCCTGGGATTGTCGATCGTCAAGCACATCCTCGGCCTGCACCAGGCGCGCCTGGACATCCAGAGCGAGGTCGGCCGCGGCAGCACCTTCTCCTGCCATTTCGGCCCCGTCCGCGTCGCGCGACGCGATGCGGGCACTCCATTGTCATGTTCGGCGTGATATCTAGCTTGATTGGCGCATTTGAATATGCGCTGCTCTCGCGAGGAGCTGTCCTCTGATGGATCGCCCCCATGCCGCCCGCCCCCTCCCCGACCTGAAGCCCGCACGATGGCCAGCGCCAAGAAATCCCTGAATATCGCGCCTCCCACCGACCTTCCGGTCGATCCGCTACGCGACCCGGCGCTCTATCTCAACCGCGAACTGTCGCAGTTGGATTTCAATTTCCGCGTGCTGGCACAGGCACTGGATCCAGACGTGCCGCTGCTGGAACGGCTGCGCTTCCTGTGCATCTCATGCACCAACCTGGACGAGTTCTTCGAGATTCGCGTCGCCACCGTACGACATGCGCAGGAGTTCGGCCTGCCGCCGGCGCCAGACGGAATGAGCCCGGCAACGATCCTCGGCGCGGTGCACGAGCGCGCCGCCGACCTGGTCCAGCAGCAATACCACTGCTGGAACAACGTGCTGCGACCGGCACTGGCCGAGGCCGGGATCGGCGTGCTCGGACGCAACTCGTGGACCGCGCGACAGAAGCGCTGGCTGCGCGCCTATTTCCGCAACGAGATCATGCCGGTGCTGTCACCGCTGGGACTGGACCCGGCGCACCCATTCCCGAAAATCCTCAACAAGACCCTCAACATCGTGGTGGTGCTGGAAGGCACCGACGCGTTCGGCCGCGCCGGGCACCTGGCGATCGTGCGCGCGCCGCGCTCGCTGCCGCGCATCATCCAGCTGCCCGACGCGCTGGCCGCCGAAGGCGGGCAGAACTTCGTGTTCCTGTCCTCGGTGCTGTCGGCGTTCGTCGAGGAGATGTTCCCCGGCATGGACGTCAAGGGCGCCTACCAGTTCCGCGTCACCCGCAACTCCGAGCTGGTGGTCGACGAGGAGGAAGTGGAGAACCTGGCGCTGGCACTGCGCGACGAACTGGTCGACCGCGGCTACCGCCCGGCGGTGCGGCTGGAGATCGCCGAGGACTGCCCCAAGCCGATCGTGCGCACGCTGCTGCAGAACTTCGCGCTGCCGGACAACGCGGTGTACCGGATCGGCGGACCGGTCAACCTGAGCCGGGTCAACCAGGTCTACGACCTGGTGCAGCGTCCGGAACTGAAGTACCCGCCGTTCAACCCACACACGCTGCGCGACAGCGAGGGCATCTTCGAGATCGTCGCCAAGGCCGACGTGCTGCTGCACCATCCGTTCGACGCGTTCACCGCGGTGACCGACCTGATCCGCCAGGCCGCGATCGACCCGAACGTGCTGGCGATCAAGCAGACCTTGTATCGCACCGGCAAGGACTCGGCGATCCTCGACGCGCTGGTGCTGGCCGCGCGCAACGGCAAGGACGTCACCGTGGTGGTGGAACTGCGCGCGCGCTTCGACGAGGAGGCCAACCTCGGCCTGGCCGACAAACTGCAGGAAGCCGGGGTACAAGTGGTGTACGGCGTGGTCGGCTACAAGACCCACGCCAAGATGCTGCTGATCGTGCGCCGCGAGGGCCGCAAGCTGCGCCGCTACGTGCACCTGGGCACCGGCAATTACCACAGCGGCACCGCCCGCGCCTACACCGACCTGAGCCTGATCACCGCCGATCCGGACATCGGCAACGACGTGCACCTGCTGTTCCAGCAGTTGTCCGGGCTGTCGCCAAAGATCCGGCTCAAGCGCTTGTTGCAATCGCCGTTCACATTGCACCCGGGACTGTTGCAGAGGATCGAGCGCGAGACCCGGCTGGCGCGCGAGGGCCGTCCAGGCCGGATCATCGCCAAGATGAACGCCCTAAACGAACCCCACGTGGTGCGCGCGCTCTACCAGGCCGCGCAAGCCGGGGTACAGATCGATCTGATCATACGTGGCGCCTGCACGCTGCGCCCGGGCGTACCGGGGGTGTCGGAGAACATCCGGGTGCGTTCGATCGTCGGCCGCTTCCTCGAGCACAGCCGGGTGTACTGGTTCGGCAACGACGGCGACCCGGAACTGTTCTGCGCCAGCGCCGACTGGCTGGAGCGCAACCTGCTGCGGCGGGTGGAGACCTGCTTCCCGATCCTCGACCCGGACCTGGCCCGGCGCATCCACGACGAGGGGCTGCAGAACTACCTGGACGACGACGCCAACGCCTGGGAGCTGGACGCCAAGGGCATCTACCACAAGCGGGTGCCGGCACCGGGCCAGCCGGCGCACTCGGCGCAGCTGGCGCTGCTCGCGCGGCTGTGAGGGCAGCCTAACGGCCGGCGCAGGCCATCGGCTACCATTTCCAACATGCCGAACACGTCCCCTACTTCCCCGCCGCTGCAGGATGGCGATCTGCTGGCGGCCATCGACCTGGGCTCCAACAGTTTCCACATGGTGATCGCGCGCTATCTGCTCGGGCAGCTGCGGGTGGTCGACCGGCTGCGCGAGACGGTGCGCATGGCCGACGGGCTGGACGGCAAGGGAGGGCTGTCCAGGGAAGCGCGCCAGCGCGCGCTGGAGTGCCTGGCGCGGTTCGGCCAGCGCCTGCGCGAAGTCCCGTCCACGCATGTGCGCGCGCTCGCCACCAACACGGTGCGCCAACTCCGCTCGCCGCAGACCTTCCTGATGCCGGCCGAGACCGCGCTCGGCCACGCGATCGAGGTGGTCAGCGGCCGTGAGGAAGCTCGCCTGATCTACCTGGGCGTGACGCACGCGCAGCCGCCCAAGCCGGAGCAGCGCCGACTGGTCATCGACATCGGCGGCGGCTCCACGGAATTCATCATCGGCCGCGGCTTCGAGACGCTGGAGCGCGAGAGCCTGCAGGCTGGCTGCATCGCCAGCACGCGGCGGTTCTTCCCCGGCGGCAAGCTCTCGCGCAAGAAGTGGAAGGACGCGCTGACCGAGATCGGTGCGGAGTTCCAGCAGTTCGCCAGCCTGTACAGGGCGATCGGCTGGCACGAGGCGGTCGGCTCCTCCGGCACCCACAAGGCGATCGGCGAGATCTGCGCGGCGATGAAGCTGACCAAGGGCGCGATCACCGCCGAGGCGCTGCCGGTGCTGCGCGAGGAACTGCTCAAGGCCAAGCGCATCGAGGACATCCAGTTGCCGGGACTGTCGTCCGAGCGCCGGCCGATCATCGCCGGCGGCATCCTGGTGCTGGAAGCGGCATTCCAGGCGCTCGGACTGGACAGGCTGATGGTCAGCAAGGCGGCGATGCGCGAGGGCATTCTGTACGACATGCTCGGACGCGGCGGCGTGGACGACTCGCGCGACCGCTCGGTCGCCTCGCTGATCCAGCGCTACGACATCGACGTCCAGCAGGCCGAACGGGTGGCCGGCACCACCGCGCGCTTGTTCGACCAGGTCGCCGAGACCTGGTCGCTGGACGCCGACGACGCCCGCGTACTCGACTGGGCCGCGCGCCTGCACGAACTCGGACTGATAATCGCACACAGCCAGTACCACGTTCACGGCAGCTACGTGCTGGAGAATTCCGACATCGCCGGCTTCTCGCGCCAGGAACAGCAGGTGCTCGCCGCGCTGGTACGTACCCATCGCCGCAACGTGTCCAAGAGCGCGTTCGATGCCCTGCCCGACCGTCTGCTGCTGGCGGCCAAGCGCAAGGCCGCGCTGCTGCGGCTGGCGGTGCTGCTGCACCGCGCGCACGAGCCGGACCCGATCCCGACGCTGGAACTGGAGGCACAGGACAACCGGCTCTCGCTGATCCTGTCGCAGAGCTGGATCGACTCGCGCCCGCTGCTGCGCGCCGACTTGCTCGGCGAGGTCGAGGGCATGGCGGGGCTGGGGATACTGTTCAAGCCGCTTGTGGCTTGAGAAGCCGGGACCCGGGACCGGGGACCCGGGAAAATCAAGGGCGCGGCTGCTCGTACCTTCGCTTTCCCCCGGGTCCCGCACCTGTCATCCCACCGACGCGCAACCGACACATCGCTGCCACCGCCTCCCGCCAAGCTGCTGTAAACGGGAGAACGGCCATGCGCTACGCGATCGTCACCGAAACCTACCCCCCCGAGGTCAACGGCGTCGCCCTCACCGTTCACGGGCTGGAGGCCGGCCTGCGCGTGCGCGGCCACCAGGTCGAGGTGGTGCGCCCGCGCCAGCTGGCCGATCAGGATCCCGACCATACGCTGCTGGTGCGCGGTGCAGCGCTGCCGCGCTACCCGGGCCTGCGCTTCGGCCTGCCAGCCACGCAGCGGCTGACCCGCCATTGGCAGGACACGACACCGGACGCGATCTACGTGGCCACGGAAGGCCCCCTGGGCTGGTCGGCGGTGCGTGCCGCGCGCCGGCTCGGGATCCCGGTCGCCACCGGCTTTCATACCCGCTTCGACGAATACCTGCCCGAGTACGGCGCAGCCTGGTTGCAGGGCGCGGCGCTGCGCTGGATGCGCCGTTTCCACAACCAGGCCGAGGCGACGCTGGTGCCGACCCGCGAACTGCAACGGTTCCTGACCGAAACCGGATTCGAGCGGGTGCGGCTGCTGGCGCGCGCGGTCGACAGCCTTCAGTTCGACCCGGCGCGCCGCGACCCGGCGCTGCGCGCCGAATGGGGCATCGAGGGCGAGGGCTTCGCGGCGATCTACGTCGGCCGCATCGCCAGCGAGAAGAACCTGCCGTTGGCGGTACGCGCGTTCCGCCAGCTCCAGCAGATCCGGCCGAAGGCACGCTTCGTCTGGGTCGGCGAAGGTCCGCTGCGCGAGCAGCTGGCGCACGAAAACCCGGACTTCATCTTCTGCGGCATCCAGCGTGGCGACGCTCTGGCGCGCCACTTCGCCAGCGGTGACCTGTTCCTGTTCCCTAGCCGCAGCGAAACCTTCGGCAACGTCACGCTGGAGGCGATGGCCAGCGGCGTGGCCACGGTGGCGTTCGACTACGGCGCGGCGCGCGAGTACCTGCGCAACGGCATGACCGGCGCGGCGGTCGACAGCGACGAGGCCTTCATCGAGGCCGCCGTGCGGCTGGCCGGCCAGGACGAGCTGCGCCGCACGCTGGGCCTGGCCGCCAGCATCGCGATGAAGAAGCTGCATCCGGACCGCGTCGTCGCCGAATTCGACGCGATGCTGCAGGGCCTGCGCGACCCGAGGGGGCACTATGCTGTCGACGCCGCTTGAGCTGCTGCGCGGGCGCGAGATGCGCTGGTGCCGCCGTGCCAACCGCTGGTGCCGTCGACAGCGCGTGCTGCGCTTCTTCGCCACGGTCAGCCGGCTTGGCGACGGGGTGTTCTGGTATGCGCTGATGGGTCTGTTGGTACTGACCGACGGGATCGACGGCATCGGCGCATCGGCGCACATGGCCGCCACCGGCGTGATCGCGCTGACCCTGTACAAGGCGCTCAAGCGCTGGACCCGGCGCCCGCGCCCGTATGCGGCGCATCCGCGCATCCGCGCCTGGGTGGCCCCGCTGGACGAGTTCAGTTTCCCGTCCGGGCATACGCTGCATGCGGTGTCCTTCAGCATCGTCGCACTGGCCTACTACCCGTGGCTGGCACCGCTGTTGGTGCCGTTCACCGCCTGCGTGGCGCTGTCGCGGGTGGTGCTGGGGCTGCACTATCCCAGCGACGTACTGGCCGCGACCGCGATCGGCGCGGGGCTGGCGGAGCTGTCGCTGTGGGTGGTTTGAAGCCAGGATCGGGAATGTGCGCGAGTGCGCTCCCGCTTTGACGAATCCCGAACCCCCGATCCCCGCTCCACTACAATGCCGGGATGACGACCCTGTTCATCTCCGACCTACATCTGGATCCGGTACGCCCGGCAATCACCGAGCTGTTCCTGGCGTTCCTGCGCGAGCAAACCCGCGACGCCGACGCGCTGTACATCCTTGGCGACCTGTTCGAGGCCTGGATCGGCGACGACACGCCCTCGCCCGCCGCCGACGCGGTGGCCGCGGCGCTGCGCGAGCTTGCCGATACCGGCGTGCCGGTCTACTTCATGCCGGGCAACCGTGACTTCCTGGTCGGTGAGGACTATGCGCGCCGCGCCGGCTTCCGCATCCTGCCCGACCCGACCGTGATCGACCTGTACGGCGAGCCGGTGCTGCTGCTGCACGGCGACCTGCTGTGCAGCGACGACACCGCCTACCAGGCATTCCGCACGCAGACCCGCGACCCGGCCTTCATCGCGCAGTTCCTGGCCCAACCGCTGGCCGCGCGCATCGCCTTCGCGCAGCGGGCGCGCGCCGCCAGCCAGGCCCGGCAATCCGAGCTGAAGCAAGAGGGCAACGTGCAGTTCGAGGCCATCACCGACGTCGCGCCGACCGAGGTCGAGACTTGGTTCGCGCGCTATGGTGTGGCGCGGATGATCCACGGCCACACCCATCGCCCGGCGATCCACTCGCTGACGGTCGGCGAGCTGCCGCGCACCCGGGTGGTACTCGGCGACTGGTACCAGCAGGGCTCGGTGCTGCGGGTCGATGCCGACGGGATGGCACTGGAACGGCTGTAACGCAACCGCGCAGCACCCGTTGGCTGCCCATTGGGTCAGCTCGCTGGCAGGGGCGACGCGCTCATCGCGTTGCCGGCACCTCAGATCAGGCCTGCCCAGCCTGTTCCACCAAGCTGGCCAGCTCGTCCTCGTCGAAGCCGGCCAGCAGCCGCGCCTGCATGTTGAACGGGCCGTGCAGATAGCCACCGGCGTATTCGCGCAGTAACTGTTTGAATCGCGCACGTGGTTCGACGCCGGCGCGTTCGCAATACCAGCGGTACCAGCGCGAGCCGGCGGCGACGTGCGCCACTTCCTCGCGCAGGATCGTCTCCAGCACCTGCGCGCTGGCCGCATCGCCCAGCGAACGCAGCTTGACGATCATGCCCGGAGTGACATCCAGCCCGCGCGCTTCCAGTACGCGCGGCACCAATGCCATCCGCGCCAGGCCGTCGTGCGCGGTCTTCTCGCACATCTCCCACAGACCGTTGTGGGCATCGAAGTCGCCGTACTCGCAGCCATAGTCGCGCAGGCGTCCGCACAGCAACATGTAGTGGCGCGACTCGTCGTCGGCCACCGCCACCCAGTCGGCGTAGAAGCCCGGCGGCAGGCCACGGAAGCGGTAGACCGCATCCCAGGCCAGGTCGATCGCGTTGAGCTCGATGTGGGCGATCGCGTGCAGGAACGCCGAGCGCCCCTCGGGCGAGCCCAGCCCGCGCCGCGGCAGTTCGCGCGGATGCACCAGGCGTGGGCGCAGCGGCCGGCCCGGCATGCCGATCGGCGCCGGCGGCGGCGCATGCTCGGGCAGCGCCAGCGCACCGGCACGGAACGCGGCGGCGTGGCGCTGAGTCAATGCAACCTTCTCGGCCGGGGCGGCGGCATCGAGGCAGGCACGGGCGGCGTCGAACAGGGAATCCATGGGCGGAAATATCGCGGCGCGGAGCAAGCTGGGGCGTTACCGGGAAGGCCCCCAGCGGAGCAAGCTCCGCTCTACGGGGCCTGGTCAGGCCCGGCGCTTGCGCTTGGACTCGTCCGAGCGCAGCTGGCGGATGCGCTCGAAATAGCCCGGTTCGATGCCGGTGGTGTATTCGCCGTTGAAGCACGACGAATCGAACTGCTTCAGCTCCGGGTTGCCCTCGCGTACCGCCGTCTCCAGATCATCCAGGTCCTGGTAGATCAGCCAGTCGCAACCGAGGAACTCCTGGATCTGCTGCTCGCTGCGGTCGTGCGCGATCAGTTCCTCGGCCGCCGGCATGTCGATGCCGTAGATGTTCGGGTAGCGCACCGGCGGCGCTGCGCTGGCCAGGTAGACCTTGCGCGCGCCGGCATCGCGCGCCATCTGCACGATCTGCTTGCTGGTGGTACCACGCACGATCGAGTCGTCGACCAGCAGCACCACCCGGTTACGGAACTCCAGGTGGATCGGGTTGAGCTTGCGGCGCACCGACTTCACCCGCTCGCCCTGCCCCGGCATGATGAAGGTGCGGCCGACATAGCGGTTCTTGACGAAGCCTTCGCGATACTTCACCCCGAGTACGTTGGATATCTCAAGCGCGGCGTCGCGCGAGGTGTCCGGGATCGGGATGATCGTGTCGATGTCGTGGTCCGGACGCAGCCGCAGGATCTTCTCGCCGAGCTTGGCGCCCATGCGCATACGCGCCTTGTGCACCGAAACATTGTCGATCATCGAGTCCGGGCGCGCGAAGTACACGTACTCGAAGATGCACGGAGTGTGGTCGGTGGTGGTCGCGCAGACCTCGGCGAACAGCTCGCCACGCGCGGTGATCACGATCGCCTCGCCCGGACGCACGTCACGCACGCGCTGGAAGCCGAGGATGTCTAGCACCGACGACTCGGAGGCGACCACGTACTCGGCGCCCTCGACATCGTCACGCTTGCCCAGCACCAGCGGGCGGATCCCGTGCGGGTCGCGGAACGCCACCAGCCCCAGGCCCAGCACCACGCTGACCACCGCGTAGCCGCCCTTGCAACGGCGGTGCACGCCGGCCACCGCGCGGATCGCCGCTTCCGGCGTGAGCATGCGCTGCGCGTCCAGTTCGTAGGCGAACACGTTCAGCAACACCTCGCTGTCCGAGTCGGTGTTGATGTTGCGGCGGTCGGCCTCGAACACCTGCTGACGCAGCGCCTCGGTGTTGATCAGATTGCCGTTGTGCGCCAACGCGATGCCGTAGGGCGAGTTGACGTAGAACGGCTGCGCCTCGTCCATACCCTCCGAGCCGGCGGTCGGGTAGCGGCAATGGGCAATGCCGACGCGACCTTCCAGCACCGCCATGCGCCTCTCGTCGAACACGTCGCGGGCCAGGCCGTTGGCCTTCTGCACACGCAGCCGGGTGCCGTCCGCGGTGGCGATGCCAGCCGCGTCCTGACCACGATGCTGGAGAACGGTCAGGCCGTCATAGAGCTGCCCGGCGACGTTCTGATTGCCGACGATACCGACGATGCCACACATGTTGCGCGTCTCCGCTCTAAGCGATTACTGGGAAGGAGGCCGTGCCTGGCCGTGGGACTCGACCCATGCCGGGTCGCTTTCCCCGGCGCGGGACTGCACCGGATCGATGTTGCGGGGCAGTGCCTGCGCCGAACCACCCTGACCGGCGTCAGTGTCGGCGCCGGTCGGCGTCCGGCCCAAGGCACGCGCCACCGTCGCCTGCATCGAGGAAATCGACAACGCCTGCTCGAGGCCGCCATTATCGCCTGCAACCGGCAGCTTGCCCAACTCCACCTCCGGGACCGACCAATCCGGCAGCTGCGCGCGCATCCAGTCCGCGCCGGGCAACAGCAGCGGCAGCACCCGCGACTCACGCCAGGCCGGCTCGCGCGCCAGCGGCGTGAAGCCGGCCAGCAGCACCAGCACGCAGCCGAACAACACACCGCGCACCAGCCCCAGCACGAAACCGAACATCCGGTCGGTCCCGTTCAGCCGTACCGCGTCCACCCCGGCACGGATCAACATGCCGACCAGGGCTACCGTCACCAGAACCCCGATGAACACCAGCGCATAGCCACCGACCGACTCGGTCGCCGACGGACGTGAGCCCTGCGCCAGCCAGTGCCCGGCCACGCCGCCGAACCGAAACGTCGCCCAGCCTGCCAGCAGCCACGAAGCGGTGCCGACCACGATGGCGACGAAGCCCCGGAACAGTCCCAGCAATGCCGACAGGCCGATCACGGCCAGCAGCACCAGGTCGATCATGCCCTCCGCCCTTCCGGCCCATCACTGGCACGGAGCGGATCGTATGCAACGGCGCGCATCGCGTTCATCACCTCGGGCCTGGAACCTGTTCTAAGGATGCGGACGCACCATGCCACTGACACCGACCTTGGCCGCCACCTGCGCCTTCAGCTGCTCGGCGTCGCCACGGTTGGCCACCGGCCCGACCCGCACCCGGTTCAGCGTGCCCTTGTCGGTGCGGACCTGCTCGACGAAGGCGCTGAAGCCAGCCGCGCGCACCTTGTCGCGCAGCGCATTGGCGTCCTCGACACGACCGAACGCACCCAACTGCACGGCGAAGCCGACGTTGCTCGCGGCCGGCACCGACGGCGTGGCCGGCGGCACCGGCCTGGATGGCTGCGACTTGGCCGGCTCGGACTTGGGTTCAGGCTTGGACTCGGGCTTGGCTGGCGCCGGTTTCGGCGCCTCGACCGGCTTGCTGGCGGCGACCTCCCTGGCCGGTTCCGCCGGTAGCGGCTTGGCCTGGGCCGGCGCGGGTGCCGGCGCGACCGGTTTGGCATCGAGCGTCACCACCTGTGCATTGACGTCGCTGCGAACCTTGACCGCCTGCAGGCGCACTGCCTCGGCCTGGGCCTGGCTGGCATACGGACCGATCCGTACACGCCATGCCGCGCGCCCGCCGATCTGGGCCGGCTCGCTGAAACCCGGCAGCTGCGACTGCTTGAGCCGCGCGATCACCTGGTCCGCATCGGCCTGGCTGGCATAGGCGCCGAAGTTCACCGCGTAGTTGCCGGCCGCCGCGCTCGGCGGCAACGCCGCGTCCTGCGCCGCCAGGTCGGCCGCGTCCGGGTTGTCCTGCACCGGGGCCGGGGCCGCCGGCGCGGAGCCGG
>JASGDF010000126.1:0-2969 GCA_047607345.1 Pseudomonas sp.
CCCGGCTCGCCGGCCGCGCGCGCCGAGGCCGCCGCGCGCGCCAAGGGCCTGCGCCTGCTCGGCCCGCATTGCCTGGGCGTGATCGCCCCGCACGCGCGGCTGAACGCCTCGATCGCCGCGCACTGCCCGCAGGCCGGCGACCTGGCGCTGATCTCCGAGTCCAGCGCGATTGCCGCCGCGCTGGTGGAATGGGGCGTGGCGCGCTCGGTCGGGTTCTCGGCGGTGGTCTCGCTGGGCGACGCGGTCGACGTGGACTTCGGCGACCTGCTCGATTACTTCGCCACCGACTATCGCACCCGCGCGATCCTGCTCTACGTCGAGCACATCCGCGACGCGCGCAAGTTCATGTCGGCCGCGCGCGCGGCCGCGCGCGCCAAGCCGGTGGTGGTGGTCAAGTCTGGCCGCCAGGCGCGCCCGGACCCGCATGCCGACACGCATGCGCAGACGCTGGCAAGCTCCGATGCGGTCTACGGCGCGGCGTTCGCGCGCGCCGGCCTGCTGCGCGTGGGCGCGCTCGACGAGCTGTTCGCCGCGGCCGAGACGCTCGGCCGGATCGGCACCTTCCCTGGACGCCGGCTGGCGGTGCTCAGCAACGGCGGCGGCGTCGGCCGGCTCGCGGTGGACCAGCTGACCTTGCGTGGCGGCACCCTGGCAACGCTGGCGCCGCAGACGGTCGAGCGGCTGGACCAGGCGATGCCGCAGGGCTGGTCGCGCGAGAACCCGGTCGACATCGTGGTCGACGCCGATGGCGAGCGCTATGCCAGCGCGATCGAGGCGCTGCTGGAGGACCCCGGCAACGACGCGCTGCTGGTGGTCAACGTGCCGACCGCGTTCACCTCCTCGGCCGACGCGGCCAAGGCACTGACCCGCTCGCTCGGCCCGCGCGGGCGCGTGGGCGGGCGCGACAAGCCGGTGTTCGCGGTCTGGCTGGGCCAGGACGACGCCGCGGTCGCCGCGCTCAACGCCGCGCGCGTGCCGACCTACGCGACCGAGTCCGACGCGGTGCGCGGTTTCACCCACATGGTTCGCTACCGCGAGGCGCAGGCGGCGCTGATGGAGACCCCGCCGAGCCTGCCGCAGGACTTCGTGGTCGACACCGCCGCCGCGCGCGGGTTGGTCGAGCAGGCGCTGGCGGACGGCCAGCGCTGGCTGGATCCGCAGGCCACCAACCGCCTGCTGGAGGCCTACGGCATCGCCTGCGCGCCGCTGCAGATCGCCGCCACCGCCAACGAGGCCGCGCTGCTGGCCGACCCGATACTGGCCGCGGGCGGGGCGGTGACGGTCAAGATCGTTTCGCAGGACATCGAGCACAAGTCCGATGTCGATGGCGTGCGTCTGAACCTGCCCAGCGTGTCGGCGGTGCGGCTGGCCGCCGAGGGCATCCTGGAGCGCGCGCGCAAGGCGCGCCCGGACGCGCGCATCGACGGCGTGCTGGTACAGCCGACCGTGCTGCGGCCGAAGGCGCGCGAGCTGATCGCCGGCATCGCCGACGACCCGACCTTCGGCCCGGTGATCGTGTTCGGCCGCGGCGGCACTGCGGTGGAGGTCATCAACGACCGCGAACTGGCGCTGCCGCCGCTGGACCTGCGCCTGGCCCACGAGCTGATCGGCCGCACCCGGGTTTCGCGCATCCTCAAGGGCTACCGCGACGTGCCGGCTGCCGACGAGCGCGCGGTCGCGCTGGTGCTGGTCAAGCTGGCGCAGCTGGCCGCCGACATCCCCGAGATCCGCGCGCTCGACATCAACCCGCTGCTGGCCGACGCCGCCGGCGTGCTGGCGCTGGATGCGCGCGTGGCGGTGGCGCCATCGCGGATCCTGCACAAGGGCCGCGGCCATCCGCGCTTTGCGATCTTCCCGTATCCGAAGGAATGGGAGCGCACATTGGCGCTGGGCGAGCGCACCCGCGCGTTCGTGCGCCCGGTGCGGCCGGAGGACGACGCGCTGTTCCGCGCGTTCTTCGCCAGGGTCAGCGACGAGGACCTGCGGCTGCGCTTCTTCCAGTCGGTGCGGCATTTCAGCCACGAATTCATCGCGCGCCTGACCCAGCTCGACTACGCCCGCTCGATCGCGCTGGTGGCGATCGACCCGGCCAGCGGCGAGATGCTCGGCGCGGTGCGCCTGCACGCCGACGCCGACTACGAGAAGGGCGAGTACGGCATCCTGATTCGCTCGGACCTCAAGGGCCACGGCATCGGCTGGCAGCTGATGCGGATCATGATCGAGTACGCGCGCTGGCTCGGCCTGAAGGCGGTCGAGGGTCAGGTGTTGCGCGAGAACCGCACGATGCTGGCGATGTGCGAGAGCCTGGGCTTCCAGGTCAAGCCGGATCCGGAGGACGCCTCGCTGATGAACGTGCTGCTGCCGGTGGTCTGAGCGGCGGCACGACGTGCCTGTGCGGGCGTGCTGCCGACCCGAGAAAATTTTGCGCTTCTGCCTCGTCTTGTCATTCCCAACGAGAAAAGGGGCCAGAGTAAATTTTTGTTTCAAAAAGATATGTACTCTGGCCCCGGCCCGCCCCTTTCTGGGTCCGGTGCAAGAAATGAAAAGGCCATCTTGGTTCAATTCTAAGCATTTCGCTGTGGCGCTGACGACGTGCGCGGCCTTAGCAGGGGTTGGGGCATGGCTTTCAGGGCTAAATTTCTGGATTCTCCTGTTGATCATTTTTGCTGCCGTTCTGATTAATGGCGTGATCGCCATTATTGAAGATCGTCGGCAATGAATACCTATGCCTGTGTTGGTGGTAATCCGGTTAGCAGAGTCGATCCATTGGGCTTACGAAAGTAGAAAGGGGGCCAGAGTAAATTTTTATTTCAAACAGATATGTACTCTGGCCCCTTTCTGGGCCGCCTACAGCCTCGGCGACCAGATGGCCAAGACCCCGGAGGCGGCGCTCAAGCTGCTCACCGACACCGTGCCGGCGGCCACCGCCAAGGCGCGCGGCGAAGCGGCCGAGATCCAGAAGGTGATCG
>JASGDF010000127.1:0-24131 GCA_047607345.1 Pseudomonas sp.
CGCCATTGCGGCCGGCGCCGCGCGGTGGCCGCGAGCCCGACCCCGGCCATCGCGCCACGGCCGGCACCGACGAGGATGACTACGGCGACCATGCCGTGCCAGCCTGGGCCAGCCGCTTTGCCAGCCGCTGGGCGCAACGGCGCGGGCGTGCGCAGGCAGTCCAGCGCGGTGGCGAGTCATTGGATGAAATGGCCGGTGACTACGCTGGTGCGGCCGGCCAGGGGGTATTGCTCGATGCCCTGCACGAGCTGCTGCAGCAGGCGCGCGGCATGCGTGACAACGCGACGTCGGCGGCCTCGGTCGCCTCGGTGGCGGCGGCGCAGCATCGCCCGCTCAGCCAGCGCGAGATGCTGTCGGTGCTGTCGCTGTTGCAGGCGACCCCCAGCGCCACCCTCGATGCGGCGATCGGCGAGCAGGGTGAGTCGCTGGCGCAGCGGCTCAAGAACGAGGTGCTGTCCGGTGCGACCCGGCTTGGCGTGGATCCGGCCAGCGCGCGCCTGGACCCGATGGACGAGGACGCGATCGATCTGGTCGGGATGTTGTTCGACGTGATGCTGGACGAGCGCGACCTGGAAGGGCGCTCGCGCGAGCTGATCGGCCGGCTGATCGTGCCGTTCGTGAAGGTCGCTATGCTCGATCGTAGGATGTTCGTGCAGAAGACCCATCCGGCGCGGCGTCTGCTCAACGCGCTGGCCGAGGCCTGCGAGGGCAATACCGGCGACAGCCCGGCCGAGCGGGTACTGATGACCAAGGTCGAGGAGGTCATCGAGCGGCTGGTGGCCGAATTCAACGAAAACCTGGCGATCTTTTTGACCCTGGAGGAGGAATTCCGCGAGTTCCTGGCCCAGCACCGCCGCCGGGTCGAGATCGCCGAGCGGCGCGCCGCCGAGACCCAGCGCGGCCAGGAGAAGCTGGACATGGCGCGGGCGCGGGCGCAACGGGAGCTGGAACAGCGTCTGGCCGGCACCCAGCCCGGTGCGGTGCAGGAGTTCTTGCGCCATCCCTGGCGGCACAACCTGACCATGACGATCCTGCGCGACGGGGAGGACAGCCCGGCGATGCTCGAGGCGCTGGCGGTCGGCGATGGCGTGCTGGAGGAACTGGCCGAGGCGCGCCGCCGGGTCGTCGGCAAGCCATGGCTGCAGGCCTGGCAGACGCCATTGGAGAAAGTGTTCGGCAGCGTCGGCCTGCACGGCGACGCCGCGATGATGGCGATCGGCGCGTTGCACGACACCCTGCGGGCGGTGGCCGAGGCACGGCCCGAACTGGAGCGTCCGTTGCCCGAGCTGCCCTCGGTGGCGTTGCCGCAACCCGCACCGGAAACGGCGGCGGTGGACCTGGGTGACGAGGCGAGGATCGAGGATTTCGACAACGCCGACGCCGACCGCTTCCGCAACCTGCCGATCGGCACCTGGCTGGACTTCATCGACAAGGATGGCAAGGTGCAGGCCGGCAAGTTGTCGTGGGTGAGCCCGATCTCGGCGCGACTGCTGTTTGTCAACCGGCGCGGCGTGCGCTTCTGCGTTGCCTCGCCCGAGGAACTGGCGGTGATGGTGCGGCTCGGCCGCCTGCGTCCGCATGCCAGCGACGGGGCCTTCGACAGCGCGATGCAGGGCGTGCTCGACAAGCTCGATCCGCAGCTCAGCGCGGCGCGTTGAGGAGGGCGTCTAATCGTCCGTGCCGCCATTGGCATGGGCCCTGACCCAGTCCTCGCGCTGCTCCGGGGTCATCGACCTCCAGCGTTCGCGCAGGGCCTCGCGCTGGTCCGGTGGCAGGTTGCGCATCTGCTCGAACAGGGCCTTGGCCTGACGGCGCTGCTGTGGTGACATGTCCTCGTAGCGGCGCATGCCCTCCGATGCCTTCCGACGTTGTTCCGGGGTCATGTTCTGCCAGCGTTCGGCATGGCGGAGCATCCTGCCGCGCTGCTCCGGCGCGTCGTTCCAACGCTGGCGCAGGGCTCCGATCAGGCTGTCGCGCTGCTGCTGGGTGAGGTGTTCCCAGTCCGGCAGTGAGGCCTCCATCGGTGGCGGTGGTGGCGGGCGGCGCGTGTCGGACTGGGCGAGCGCCGGTGCGGCGGCGAGCAGGCTCACGATCAGGAAGCGGGTTGGGTATTTCATCGTGCTCATTCCATTGCGAGGGCGTTTTCCGAGCCGAGCCAGACATACAGATCGGGATTCTGTTCCAAGGCGTCGTCGTCGGAGGCGGTAACGGTGGCCGGAGCCTGCGGCGAGGAAGCCGGGACGATCGGGCGATCGCGATGCAACTGCAGGCCAAGGCCGACCGCCAGCAGGGCCGAGCAGGCGGTCGCCAGCAGCCAGGCCGGGCGGCGCCGTCGTGGTCGGCTGGCGGCATGGCGCGCCGCGCGCAGGTGCGTCAGGACCAGGGGAGACACCGCCGCGAGCGACTGCGCGTGCAGGTGCCGCGTGCGTGCATCGAACCTGTCGGGAGGGAGCGGGTCGTTCATCAGCGGAATTCCTCGAGTTGTTTCTGCAGCGCCTGACGGGCGCGCGAAAGGTGTGTCTTCACCGATCCCTCCGAACAGCCCATCACACGCGCGGTAGTGGCCACATCGAGTTCCTCCAGCACCCGCAGGCTGAACGCTTCGCGCTGGCGCGCCGGCAGCGTGCGCAGGACCCCGACCAGTCGCGCGTAGGCCTCGCGCTGCTCGTGCCGCTGCGCCGGGCCGGCGCCGGCGTCGGCCCAGTCGATGCGGCTGTCCTCGTCGCGGTCCTCGGCGGGTGCCCAGAACTTGAGCCGGAAGCTGCGCCGGCGCTGCAGGTCGATGATGCGGCTGCGCAGGATGCTCCAGAACAGCGGCGTCCATTCCTCGGCCGGGCGTTCGCGGTAGCCGAGCAGCTTGATCATCGCGTCCTGTACCGCGTCCAGCGCGTCCTCGCGATGGCGCAGGCCGGCCTCGGCGAAACGGAATGCGCGCGGGCCGACGCCGGCCAGGAAGGCGTCCAGCGAGACAGGCGTGGCGACCTGCGGATGCGGATCGAGATGCGTGAGCACCAGCACAGCGTAGCGTCCGGAATGGGATGTGCGGGTAAACGGTTCGCGGCGGCCGCGGTTGACAGCAGTCCGTCGCGTCGACCGTGCCGGCTGAGCCATGGCAGGCAGAATGAGCCGTGGGCGCATGACGCGGTACCGCTGGATGCGCGCTGATCGTCGGCCATGCACGTATTCGGCTCGCAACTCGCCGGGGACGCCCCGGCCGAGCAGGCTCGTCGCTATCGAGAGCTCCACGCGGCCAAGGCCAGCGCGGCGGCATAGCAGAACCAGTCGAGGCCGGCATGGGCCAGCGACAGCAGGGTCCAGGCCAGGTGCGGACCCAGCTTCAGCGCCGATGCCCACGGGTCCAGTCCCAGCGCGGCGCCGATCTGCGCCGCGGCGATGCCCCAATTGGCGGTCACGATCACCGCGAGGGTGGCGGACATCGCCACCGCGACCCGCAGCCGTCCGGGTTGCAAGGCGCCCAGCCGCAGCAGCCAGACGATCTCCAGCGCGCCCAGCAGTGCCATCCAGCCCGACTGCCTGCCGGTCGCCAGCATCACCAGCATCCAGGCGATCACGGCGGTCACGCACCCCAGCAGCAGCAACGGGGGCCAGAGCCAGTGCGAGGTTCTGGCGGACGCAGTCTTCGGGGGCATCGGGTGTTCCTGAGATCGGCCTACAGGATAAGGCCTCGCGCGGCCGGCACCCAGCCTCCGGAGGTCATGCTTCCAGGCGGGTCGAGGCCCGCAACGGCGCGCGCCGAGCGGGCGCGGTGGCCGATTCGCGCGGGATGGGTCGTCGCGCCCCGAATTAGCCCCTAAAATGTACGACTTGCTCATCCGGGGGCGTTCCCCCCAATCCCGCCCATGTATTCCCGCAGCAGCGAACCGGTCCAGTTCGAACGTGATTGCGAGGCCGTGATGGTCCCGCAAGGCGATTCCGTCACCCTTCCCGCCGGCAGCTATGGCTACATCACCCAGGCGCTGGGCGGCAGCTACACGGTGTTCGTCGAAGGCAATCTGTTCCGCGTCGCCGGCAAGGACGGCGATGCGATCGGCAAGGAGCCGCCGCCGGGGCTGGAGCTGCCCGAGAACGCCGGCGACGAGGAGGTCGAGGCGCTGATCTGGCAGCAGTTGCGGACCTGCTTCGACCCCGAGATCCCGTTCAACATCGTCGACCTGGGCCTGGTCTACGAGGTCCAGCTCGGCCACCGCGAGGACGGCCTGCGCAAGGTCGAGGTCAAGATGACCCTGACCGCGCCTGGCTGCGGCATGGGCGAGATCCTGGTCGACGATGTGCGCAGCAAGCTGGAGATGATCCCGACCTTGACCGAGGCCGATGTCGAGCTGGTGTTCGACCCGCCATGGGGCCGGCATATGATGTCCGAGGCGGCCCGGCTCGAAACCGGGATGCTCTGAGGCCCGCCGCGCGGGCCGCTATCACACTTCACCCGCAGAACAGGAATTCCTTCGGTGTCCGTTTCCTTCCGTTCGACCCGCTCCGCCTCGCCGCGCACCAACGACGAGCTGTCCGCGATCCTGGCCGCGCCGGGTTTCGGCGTGCATTTCACCGACCACATGGTGGCCATCGCCTGGAACCAGGACGAAGGCTGGCATGGCGCGGAGGTGCGCCCATACGGTCCGTTGCAGCTCGATCCGGCCGCCTCGGTGCTGCACTACGGCCAGGAGGTCTTCGAAGGCATCAAGGCCTATCGTCATGCCGACGGTTCGGTCTGGACCTTCCGCCCGGACGCCAATGGCGCGCGCCTGCAGCGCTCGGCGCGGCGCCTGGCGCTGCCGGAACTGCCGGTGGAGCTGTTCACCGAGTCGCTCAGGCAACTGATCGCGGTGGACGCGCGCTGGGTGCCGGCGGCGCCGGAGACCAGCCTGTATTTCCGTCCGTTCATGATCGCCGACGAGGCGTTCCTGGGCGTGCGCTCGGCGCAGAAGGCGTCGTACTACGTGATCGCCAGCCCGGCCGGCGCCTACTTCGCCAAGGGCGTGGCGCCGGTGTCGATCTGGCTGTCCACCGACTACGCGCGCGCCGCCAAGGGCGGTACCGGCGCGGCCAAGTGCGGCGGCAACTACGCCGCCTCGCTGCTGCCGCAGCAGCAGGCCCAGGCCAACGGCTGCTCGCAGGTGCTGTTCCTCGACCCGGTCGAGGGGCGGTACATCGAGGAACTGGGCGGCATGAACGTGTTTCTGGTCTACCGCGACGGCACCCTGGTCACTCCGGAACTGTCCGGCAGCATCCTGGAGGGCATCACCCGCGACAGCATCCTGCAGCTGGCCCGCGACCGCGGCATGCAGGTGGTCGAGCGCAAGGTCACGATCGACGAATGGAAGCAGGGCGTGGCCTCCGGCGAGATCGCCGAAGTGTTCGCCTGCGGCACCGCCGCGGTGGTCACACCGATCGGCGAGCTGAAGGGCGAGGGCTTCTCGGTTGGCGACATAGGCGCCCCGGCCGGCGAGGTCACCCTCTCGCTGCGCCAGGAGTTGACCGATATCCAGTACGGCCGGCTTCCGGACCGGCATGGCTGGCTGGTGCGGTTGGGCTGAGCGCCCGGTTCACTGCTGGTCCCGACGAACCCCGCTCCGGCGGGGTTTTTCTTGCCTGCTTGCCGGGGTGTTCCTTGCAGGTTGGACTAGTTCATGTGTCTTAATTTGAATAAATACGTCACTAATTGGAAAATAATTCTAAAAAAATCACTTATTGCCATTGTGTACGACGATGAACTCCGGCTAGCGTCGACGCACGGATCGAAAACAGGGGGCGATCCGCAACCCTCCGACAGGTCCGTCGGTAGCTGCAGTGCGATGGACCGCCGGAGCCACGCCGTTCGTCGGCAACTCCATCTGGAAAAGGAAATTCGATGTCCACCAAGCACCACCCCCCGCGTTCGCGCGCTTGGACCATCCTGGGTGCTTCTGCACTGACGTCCTTGCTGCTGAGCTTCCCGGCGATCGCCGGCGAGGTCTATCTGGGCGGCCTGACGTCGGCCAAGACCCATCAGCGCTTCATCGTGACCTACCGTGATGGCAGTACCCAGGCGACCAGCGCCACCACGCTGTCGTCCTCGTTGAAGACCGCCGCCCGCGCGCTGCCGGTCAAGAACGGCCGCGCACTCGGCCTGAACCCGTTGCGCCGGCTCGCGCTCGGCCCGGAGCTGGTCAAGGCCGACCGCCCGCTTGACCGCGCCGAGGCCGAGACCCTGATGCGCCAGCTCGCGGCCGACCCGGACGTGGTCAGTGTGGAGGTCGACCAGCTGCTGCGACCGACCCTGACCCCCGACGACAGCCGTCTGGACGAGCAGTGGGCCTTCGGCACCGGCACCGCCGGCATCGACGTGCGTCCGGCCTGGGACCAGGCCACCGGACAGGGTGTGGTCGTGGCGGTGATCGATACCGGCATTACCAATCACCCCGACCTCAATGCGAACATCCTGCCGGGCTACGACTTCATCAGCGATACCTTCGTCTCGCGCGACGGCGACGGCCGCGACGACGACCCGGCCGACGAGGGTGACTGGAACCCGGAGGCCAACGAATGCTACGACGGCTCGCCGGTAAGCGACTCGAGCTGGCACGGCACCCATGTGGCCGGCACCATCGCCGCGGTCACCAACAACGGCAGCGGCGTGGCCGGCACCGCCTTCAACGCCAAGGTGGTGCCGGTGCGGGTGCTCGGCCGCTGCGGCGGCTACACCTCCGACATCGCCGACGCGATCGTCTGGGCGTCCGGCGGCACGGTCAGCGGGGTGCCGGCCAACCCGAACCCGGCCGAGGTCATCAACATGTCGCTGGGCGGCAGCGGCACCTGTTCGAGCACCTACCAGAACGCGATCAACGGCGCGGTCGAGCGTGGCACCACGGTCGTGGTGGCAGCGGGCAACAGCAACGTCGATGTCTCCGACGCGGTGCCGGCCAACTGCGCGAACGTGATCGCGGTGGCCGCCACCACTTCCTCGCGTGCCAAAGCCAGCTATTCCAACTACGGCAGCGGCATCGACATCTCCGCGCCGGGCTCGGCCATCCTGTCCACGCTCAACAGCGGCACCACCACGCCGGGCAACGCCAGCTACGCGTCCTACAACGGCACCTCGATGGCGAGCCCGCATGTGGCCGGCGTGGTCGCGCTGATCCAATCGGTCGCGCCGACCACGCTGACCCCGGCCCAGGTCGAGTCCACCCTCAAGGAGACTGCGGCCAGTTTCAGCTGCTCGCAGGGCTGCGGCGCCGGCCTGCTCGACGCCAACGCGGCGGTGACGGCGACGCTGGGTGGGGACAGCGGTGATGGCGATGACGGCAGTGACGGCAGCACGCTGACCAGCGGCACGCCGGTCACCGGGCTGGCAGCCAGTACCGGCGAGTCGCTGGACTACACCATCGCGGTTCCCTCCGGGCGCAGTTCGCTGTCGGTGGCGATCAGCGGCGGCAGCGGTGACGCCGACCTGTACGTGCGCCAGGGCAGCGCGCCGACCGACACCGCCTACGCCTGCCGCCCGTACCTGAGCGGCAACGACGAGACCTGCACGATCGATTCGCCGGCCAACGCGACGTACTACATCCGGGTCAAGGCCTACAGCAGCTTCTCCGGCGTCAGCCTGACCGCGACTTACTGACGGCATACACGGACAGGGAAGCCCGCACGCTGCCTCGCCAGGAAGGCGGGGCAGCGTGTCCTGCGTCTGGTTCCTGCCGCGCCCCTTGCCGCTCGCCCTGCGCGCGATGCCTGCTCAGATCGACTCGAAGCGATTGGCGGCGACGTTCTTGCGCACCTTGCCCGGGTCCCAGATGCGGCCGTTCATCGCGATGTAGACACCGGCCGGCAGACTTTGCACCGCGCCGATCGCGCAGCCGATGTTGAACTCGGCGTCCGAGCCGCGGAAGCGCGCCGGGCTCAGCGCGCCGGTCATCACGATGGTCTTGTCGGTGATCGACTTCAGCACCGCGCCGGTCTGGACCATGCTGTCGGTGCCGTGAGTGACCAGCACATGCCGGGTCGGCTGCGCGGCGATGGTGGCGCGGACCAGTTCACGGTCGGCATCGGTGACGTGCAGCGAATCCTTGCGCAGGATCGGAATCACGCTGAAGCGGAAGGTCACGCCCAGCTCGCGCAGGATCATGCCGATCTGCGGATCGCCGATCTGGTAGTCGGACTTGTCGTCGAAGTAGATCTTGTCGATCGTGCCACCGGTGGTGACGATCAGGAGTTCGTCCATCTGCTGTTTCCTGGCTGGCCTGGCCGGCATGCGCGGCGGCGGGGGCGACATGATACCGGGCGCCGGCGGACGCGCACCCGCGCCTACCCAGGGCGATCGGGCCTTGCTCGTCCGCCGAACCGCGCGCGCAGCCCCGTCCAGCTGGCCGCGCCGACCACCACCAGCGCCAGGCCGATCTCCACCAGCGCGAACGGCCGCGTCGACGGATGGCTCCAGGCCGACATCACGCCGTGGCTGAACCAGGCCAGCGCCAGCACGCCGGCCCAGAAGCGCGCGCGTGCGCCGTGCCAGGCGCCCAGTGCCAGCCACAACGGCGGCGCGGCGAACACCAGCAGCGCCGCCATGCGCTGGCGGTCGTCGTGGAACCAGGCCGCATACAGTACCGACAGCGCCAGCAGCGCGCCGCACAGCACGACGCGGGCGGCAGGCGCGATCAAGGCGAGGCGAGCCTGCGCGCGATGTCGGCGACGCGCTGGCCGAGCGCACGGGCCAGCCGTGCCTCCTCGTCGGTGGGCTGCGGATCATCGGTGTCGCCCGCGACGTGGCTGGCGCCGTACGGCGTGCCGCCGCTGCGGGTATGGCTCAGCGCCGGCTCGCTGAACGGGATGCCGACGATCAGGCAGCCGTGGTGCAGCAGCGGCAGCTGCATCGACAGCAGCGTGGATTCCTGGCCGCCGTGCATCGAGGCGCTGGAGGTGAACACCGCCGCCGGCTTGCCGGCCAGCGTGCCGCTGGCCCATTCGGCGCCGAGCCCGTCGAGGAAGTGCTTCAGCGGCGCGGCCATGTTGCCGAAGCGGGTCGGGCTGCCGAGGATCACGCCGGCACAGGCGGCCAGGTCGGCGGCCTCGACGTACGGCGCGCCATCGTCCGGGACCTGTGGCGCCAGCGGCTGAGTCAGCGCCGATACCGGGGGCACCGTGCGCAGCCGCGCCTGCATGCCCGGCACTTCGCCGACGCCGCGCGCGATCTGTCGCGCCAGCCGCGCCACCGATCCGCCGCGGCTGTAGTACAGCACCAGGATTTCCGCCATCGTCCTTCCATTCGCTCCAGGAGCGCGCAGTATCGGCGATGCGGGCCGCGCGGCGCATCGGGTACGCTTGTCCGATGGCGCTGGAGCATGGCATGAACCCTGGAATGAATGGTGTGGCTCGTCGACGGCATGTGGTTGCGCCGCGTGGCGCTCTGCCGATGCAGGACCGCGTGGCCTGTCCGGGCCAGGGCGCGGGGATCGGGCGCGCGTCCCGGCAGCGCCGATGACACCTGCCAGGGACCGCGTGGACAAGTGGAAGGAGCGCTTGCGCGATCGTGCGCGGATGGCCAGTTTCGGGCATTTTCTGTGGCAGCGCTTCCTCGACGACCGCCTGTTCCAGGCGGCGGCCTCGCTGGCCTACACCACGGTGTTCGCGCTGGTGCCGCTGGCGATCGTGGCGTTCGGGGTGCTCTCGGCGTTCCCGGCGTTCGAGCAGTGGCGGGGCGCGTTGACCGACTTCATCTTCACGAACTTCGTACCCGGCGCGGCGCGCTCGGTGCAGGACTTCATCAACAACTCGCTCAGCGACGTAGGCACGTTCACCGCGGCCGGCGTGGTCGCGCTGGTGGTCTCGCTGCTGATCACCCTGCACAGCGTCGAGAAGACGTTCAACCGGATATGGCGGGTGGCCTCGGCGCGGCCCAAGTTCACCCGCTTCCTGATCTACTGGACCGTGCTCACGCTCGGCACGATGCTGGCCGCCGCGTCGATGGCGACCGCCGCCTACGTGTTCGCGCTACCGTTGTTCCATACCTCCGAAGGCCGGTGGGTGGCGCACCTGGCCTGGCGGCTGGCGCCGATGGCGGTGGAGTTCGCCGGGATCGTGCTGATCTACCGGGTGGTGCCGCAGCACAGCGTGCGCCTGCGCCATGCGGTGCCGGGCGCGCTGCTGGCGGTGGCGAGCCTGGAGGCGGTGAAGTGGGGGCTGGGCCTGTACCTGGGCAACTTCCAGACCTATCAGCGCATCTACGGCGCGTTGTCGGCGCTGCCGATCCTGCTGCTGTGGATCTACCTGAGCTGGGTGTCGGTGTTGCTCGGCGCCTCGCTGGCGTCCTCGATTGCCGCATTCCGCTACCAGCCCAGGGCGATGCGCCTGCCGCCAGGCAACGAGTTCTACGCGCTGCTGCGCCTGCTCGGGCGCTTCCAGCTGGCGCGCCGCGGCGGCGGCGGGCTGGACGAGGACACGATGCTGCGCCTGGAGCCGATGCTGACCGATACGCTGCAGCAGGCATTGCTGGGCGAGCTGCAACGTATCCGCCTGCTGCGCCGCGACGAGCGCGGCGAATGGCTGCTGGCGCGCGACCTCGACGAGGTGACGCTGGCCGAGCTGTACGAAAACTGCCAGTTGCGCATCGCGGCGGATGCGCAGGCGCTGCCCTGCCGCGACGATCCACTCGGCCACGCGGCCGGCACCGCGCTCGACCAGCTGCGGCTGGCGCTGCGCGCGCAGCTGCAGCGCCCGGTCGCCGACATCTATCGAAACCTGCCCGGAGAAACCGCATGAACCCTCGCCTCCCGATCGCTGCCGTACTGCTGCTGACGCTGGCGGCCTGCAACCGCGCGCCCGAGGCGTCCACGTCGCCATCCGCACCGGCAAAGGCCCCGGAGGAGGCCGCGCAGCCGCCTGCATCCGCAGGCGTGGCGCAGGCCACCGCCGAGTACCCGGCGCTGGCGCTGCCGACTGTCGATGGCGGCCGCTACGACCTTGCCGAGCACCGTGGCAAGTGGGTCCTGGTGAATTTCTGGGCGACCTGGTGCGGGCCATGCCTCAAGGAGATGCCCGAGCTGTCCGCGCTGCACACGATGCGCGACAACATCGAGGTGGTGGGCCTGGCCTACGAGGACATCGAGCCGGCGCAGATGCAGGCCTTCCTGAAGGCGCATCCGGTGTCCTATCCGATCGCGATCCTGGACACCTACGCGCCGCCGAAGGATTTCGCCACTCCGCGCGGGTTGCCGGTGACCTATCTGATCGCCCCGGACGGCAAGGTGGTCAAGCAGTTCCTGGGGCCGGTCAACGCACGCGATGCCGAGGCGGCGGTGGTCGCAGCGGGTGGCAAGATCGGCTGATCGCGGCTCCGCCGCCGTGTGCGGCAGAGCGGTTCAGGAGCCGCCGGTGTAGCCGGCGATCGGCTCGAGCACGCCGAACTTCTCCTTGTGCAGCTTGCCGCGCAGCGGCGGCAGGGACAGCTCCTCCTCCGGCACCGAGGTCTCGGGCAGTCGTTCCAGCAGGTCGTGGATCAGGGTGAGCCGTCCGCGCTTCTGGTCGTTGAAATCGACCAGCGTCCACGGCGCATGCGCGGTATGGGTGGCCCGCAGCATCGCCGCGCGCGCGCGGGTGTACTCGGTGTACTTGTCGCGCGACTGCAGGTCCACCGGTGACAGTTTCCAGCCCTTGAGCGGGTCCTCGCTGCGCTCGGCGAAGCGCTTCTCCTGCTCGCGCTGGTCGACGCTGAGCCAGTATTTGAACAGCAGGATGCCGTCGTCGATCAGCAATTGTTCGAAGCGTGGGACCTGCTCCAGGAAGGCGTGGTACTGCGCATCGGTGCAGTAGCCCATCACCCGCTCCACCCCGGCGCGGTTGTACCAGCTGCGATCCATCAGCACGAGCTCGCCAGCGGCTGGCAGGTGCGCGACATAGCGCTGGAAATACCATTGCGTGGCTTCGCGGTCGCTGGGCTTGGGCAGCGCCACCACCCGGCACTGGCGCGGGTTGAGGTGTTCTGCGACCGCCTGGATCGCGCCGCCCTTGCCGGCGGTGTCGCGGCCCTCGAACAGCACCAGCGCGCGCTGCCCGCTGTGCTGCAGCCAGCGCGCCATTTCAACCAGTTGCAGTTGCAGCGGCTTGAGCAGCCGCTTGTATTCCTTGCGCTTGAGCGAATGCATGCGCGGGCGTCTCCGGTAGGGCAGGGGTCACTCGCGCAGGCGCGGGCGCAGCGTGGCGAGGTTGCAGGGGCGGGTGCGCGCGTCGAGCTGGTCGCGCAGGATGCGTTCCCAGGCGGTGCGGCAGGCCGAGGTGGAGCCGGGCAGGCAGAACACGAAACTGCCGTTGGCCAGCCCGGCGAACGCGCGCGACTGCAGCGCGGCGGTGCCGATCTGCTCGAAGCTGATCGCGCGGAACAGCTCACCGAAGCCCGGCATGGTCTTGTCGAGCAGCGGTTCCAGCGCCTCCGGCGTGCTGTCGCGGCCGGTGAAGCCGGTGCCGCCGCTGACCAGGATGCCGTCCACGGCCGGATCGGCGATCCAGGCCGAGACGATGGCGCGCAGGCGGTAGCGGTCGTCGGGCGCGATCGCGCGCTCGTGCAGCAGGTGGCCGGCCTCGGCCAGCGCGGCGGCGAGATAGTCGCCGGACTTGTCGTCGGCCAGGGTGCGGGTGTCGGAGACGGTCAGCACACACAGGCGCAGCGGGAGGAATTCGGGGGTGCAAGTCATGGCCGAAGCCTAGCCCGCCGCGTATGCGGCGAACAACACGGCCGCGTGAAACCGTAACCCCGAGGCGGGGCTCGGCCGGGACTTGCCGGCTTCGGCACAAGTCCCCGGATGGCCTCGTCCCCGTGCCGGCAATCCGCACGAATGTCCCCGGATCTGCGATCGTCCATTGCCCCGTGTGGGAGGGACTTCAGTCCCGACGGGGCTTTGCCGGCAACGCTAGTCGGGACTGAAGTCCCTCCTGCAGCAGGCGCTGCCCGCTTACGCGCCCTCGGCCAGCCGCGCCAGCTCGTCGGCCTGGTGCTCGTGCAGCAGGCGGCCGACCAGCGCGTCCAGCTCGCCCTCGATGATGTTGGGCAGGTCGTACAGGGTCAGCCCCTCCACGCGGTGGTCGGTGATCCGGCCCTGCGGGAAGTTGTAGGTGCGGATGCGCTGGCTGCGGTCGCCACTGCCGACCTGCAGCTTGCGGGTCTGCGCCTCGGCGGCGGCCTGGCGGCTGCGCTCGGCCTCGACCAGTTGCGCCTTGAGCCGCTTCATCGCCTTGTCGCGGTTGGCGTGCTGGCTGCGCTCGGTCTGGCACTCGACCACCACGCCGCTCGGGACGTGGGTGATGCGGATCGCCGACTCGGTCTTGTTGACGTGCTGGCCGCCCGCGCCGGATGAGCGGAACGTGTCGATCTTGAGATCGGCTGGGTTGATCTCGATCTCCTCGACCTCATCGGCCTCGGGGATGATCGCCACGGTCGCCGCCGAGGTGTGGATGCGGCCCTGCGACTCGGTCGCCGGCACGCGCTGCACGCGGTGGGTGCCGGACTCGAACTTCAGTTTCGAATACGCGCCGCGGCCGACCACTCGCGCGACGATCTCCTTGTAGCCGCCGTGCTCGCCGGGATTGTCCGACTCGACTTCGACCTTCCAGCCCTGGCGCTCGGCATAGCGCGCGTACATCCGGAACAGGTCGCCGGCGAAGATCGCCGCCTCGTCGCCGCCGGTGCCGGCGCGCACCTCCAGGAACAGGTTGCCGTCGTCGCGCGGGTCCTGCGGGACCAGCAGCAGCAACAGCCGTTGCTCCAGTTCGGCCAGACGCGCCTGCGCGGCGCCGATCTCCTCCTCGGCCAGCTCGCGCATCTCCGGATCGGCGCGCATCGCTTCGGCCGCGTCCAGGTCGGCTTTTGCGCGAGTCTCCTCGGCGAGCGCGGCCGCGACCGGCTCGAGCTGGGCGAACTCGCGCGACAGGTTGCGGAAGCGGTTGTTGTCGCCGACCACGTCCGGGTCGGCAAGCAGGCGTTCGAGTTCTTCGCGGCGCTCGGCCAGCGCTTCGAGCTTACGGCGCAGGGTCGGCGTCATCGGTCCTCACGAGCGGGGTGTTGATATCGGGATGGCGGTAGCCCGGTTTTTCCGGGAACAGCCGGTCGGCGGCGCGCGCCAGCTCGGTATCGCCGTTGAGCGCGGCCTCGCGCAGCGCGGCGGTAGGTGGGTGCAGCAGGCGGTTGGTCAGCGCGTGCGCGAGCAGTTCCAGCACCTCGTCGGCCGGCTTGCCGTTGGCCAGTTGCTGCCGGGCCCTGGCCAGTACCTCGTCGCGGGTGCTGTCGCCGTAGGCGCGCAGGCGCTTGAGCGGGGCCTGGCGGGTGCTGGCCTGCAGGGTCTCGAGGTAGTGCGCGACCTGCAGATCGATGATGGCCTCGGCCGCATCGGCGGCTTCGCGGCGGCTGCGGCGGTTGTCCTCGACCGCGCGTTCCAGGTCGTCGACGGTATACAGATAGGCGTCGCCCAGCTGCGCTACCTCGGCCTCGATGTCGCGCGGCACCGCCAGGTCGAACAGCAGCATCGGCTTGCGCTTGCGCTGCCGCAGCGCCTGCTCGACGTGGCTGCGCCTGACCACCGGCAGCGGGCTGGCGGTGGCCGAGAACACCACGTCGGCCTCGGCCAGGTGACGCTCGAGCTCGTCCAACGGCAGCGCATAGCCGCCGTGCTGGCTGGCCAGTGCCTGGGCATGGGCGAGGGTGCGGTTGGCGATCAGCAGCCGGCGTACCCGGCCCTCGCTGAGGTGCTTGGCGGCCAGCTCGATGGTCTCGCCGGCGCCGACCAGCAGCACGGTCGAGTCGCTCAGCCGCGCGAACGATTCCTGCGCCAGCCGCACCGCGGTCGAGGCAACCGACACCGGATTGGCGCCGACGCGGGTGTCGGTGCGAGCACGCTTGGCGACCGAGAAGGTCTGCTGGAACAGCCGGTCCAGGCGCTGGCCGAGCACGCCCTGGGCGCGTGCGCGGGCCCAGGCGTCCTTGACCTGGCCGAGGATCTGCGGCTCGCCCAGCACCATCGAGTCCAGTCCGGTCGCGACCCGGAACAGGTGCCTGACCGCGGCGGCGTCATGGTGCTGGTACAGGTAGTTGGACAATCCTGGCGCGTGGCCGTCCAGCCACTGTGTCAGCGGCCGGACGTCGGTATCGGCGATCGCGTACAGCTCGGTGCGGTTGCAGGTGGACAGCAGCGCGACCTCGCTGACCCCGGGCAGCGCGCGCAGCGACGCCAGCGCGGCCGCCAGCGCGTCGCCGGCGAACGCGGCACGTTCGCGCAGGTCCACCGGCGCGCTCTGGTGATTCAGTCCGAGCACCCACAACGTCATTCGTTCAGTCGCTTGCGATAAGCTGCTGGCCATTCAGGGCCATCATTTTACGGCCCGGTCGTGTCCGATGCCCGTATCGATTCGCATCCTTAGCTTTCCGTTGCTGCTGTCGCTGGCCTGCGCGGCCTCGGCGGCCCCCGCCAAGGCGCCGCCCGCGCAGGCCGAGGCTGGGGGGCTGGAGCCGGTCCTGGCCGGTGAATTCGCCCTGCAGTCCGGGCAGCTCGACGATGCGGCGCGCTGGTACCTGCAGGCGGCCCAGGCCGAGGCCGGCGACGCCGGGCTGGCCGAGCGCGCCGCCCGGATCGCGATGCTGGCCAACGATGACGCCCGGGCGTCCCAGGCCCTGGCGCTGTGGCGTCAGCGCGCCCCGCAATCGCTGGCGATGCGCAGCGCCGAGGCCTCGCTGGCGCTGCGCAAGGGCGAGTTGCGGCCGGCGCGGCGCGACCTGCTGGCGCTGCTGCGCGATCCCGATCCGCGCGGCTGGCGCTTCGCCCTGGTCGCGCTGGCCAACTCGCGCGATCCCGATCTATCGGCCAAGGCGCTCGGCGAACTGGTCAAGGCCGACGCGATTCCCAACCAGCTCGAGGCCTGGCAGGAATTCGGCCGGCTGGCGCTGCGGATGGAGAAACCGGAGCTGACCCAGCGCATCGTCGGCGAGGTCGTGCGCCGCTTCCCGGATGAGCCGCGCGTGGCGTTGCTGCATGCCAATCAGCTCAGTCAGGACGGACGCCGCGACGAGGCCCTGGCGCTGCTCAAGGGGGTCGAGCCGAAGGCGGCCGGCGATTCGGATCTGCGCGGCGCGCTGGCGTTGGCCTACGATGCGATCGGCGACGCCGCCGACGCCGCGCGCGTGCTCGCGGTGGGCGTGCAGGACACCCAGACCTACGGCCTGCGCGCCTCGCTGCTGGCCAAGGAGCAGGACAACGCCGGCCTGGTGTCGCTGTACGAGGAACTCAAGGCCGATTCGGCCAAGCCGCAGCCGGATCGCCGGCTGCTGCTCGGCAAGATCGCCGAATACCTCAAGCGCTACCCGGAAGCGGTGGACTGGTATCGCGGCGTGCCGGGCGGGCCGCTGCGCAGCGAGGCACAGCTACGCGCGGCCAGCGCATTGTTCGAGCTGGACCGCAAGCAGGAGGCGTTCGACCAGGTGCACGCGCTGCAGGCCGACGCCGACGCGGACGACGATGCGCGCCGCGACGCCTACGTGCTGGAGGCCGAGCTGCGCCAGCGCGACGGCGACGACGCCGGCGAGCTGGACGTGTTCGCGCGCGGCCTGGCCGCCTTCCCGGATGACGGTGCGCTGCTGTACGCGCGCGGCCTGGCCTGGGAGCGCCGCGATGACATCGCCCGCGCCGAGGCCGACCTGCGCAAGATCCTGGTCACCGAGCCGGAGAACGTCGCGGTGCTGAACGCGCTCGGCTATACGCTGGCCGACCGCACCTCCCGCTACCGCGAGGCGCTGGCGCTGATCGATCGCGCCCGCACCGCCGAGCCGGACAATGCCGCGATCATCGACAGCTATGGCTGGGTGCTCTACCGCATGGGGCGTACCCGCGAGGCGCTGGTGCAGCTGCGCCGCGCCTGGAGCCTGTTCAAGGACCCGGAGATCGCCGCGCATATCGGCGAGGTGCTGTGGGTCGGCGGCCAGCGCGACGAGGCGCGGCGCTACTTCGACGAGGCGCGCAAGCTCGACCCGGACAACCGCTCGCTGAAGCGCGCGGTGGAGAAGCTGGGCGTATGAACCGGGCGATCCTGCTGCGGTTGCCGGTACTGGCGGCCATGCTCGCGCTCGCCGCGTGCTCGACGCTCTCCGGCCCACCGGCGCCCGCCGCCAGCGAGGTCGTGATCAGCGTGCCGGCGCAGGCCCGCCAGGCCGAGACCGAGCGGCAGGCCTGGCTCGCCGCGCACCCGGACTGGTCGTTCCAGGGGCGCGCGGCGATCGCCAAGGGTCGCAACGGCGGCAGCGGCCGGGTCGACTGGCGGCAACGCGGCGATGCCTACCGGGTCCAGCTCAGCGCGCCGGTCACCCGCCAGAGTTGGGTGCTCGACGGCAACCTGCGCAGCGGTGCCGGTCGCCTGGAGGGGCTGGAAGGCGGCCCGCGTGCCGGCGCCGACGCCGAGCAGGTGCTGCTGGAGGCCACCGGCTGGCAGATCCCGGTCAACCAGCTGCCGGGCTGGGTGCGCGGGCAGATCGCGGAGGGCACTGGTGAGGTCGGCTTCGATGCCGAGGGGCGACCGCGGACCTTGCAAAGGCAGGGCTGGACCATCGAATTCCTGGAGTGGTACCCGGTCCAGGACGGCCGGCCCGCGCTGCCGCGCCGGATCGAGGCCCGCAACGGCGACGCCAAGGTGCGGCTGATGTTCGACCAGTGGGACATTCCGGCGCAATGAACGTGATCGACGCGGGCTGGTCGGCGTGGCCGGCGCCGGCCAAGCTGAACCTGTTTTTGCGCATCACCGGGCGCCGCGCCGACGGCTACCACCTGTTGCAGACCGTGTTCCGGTTGTTGGACTGGGGCGACACCGTGCATCTGCGCGTCCGCGACGATGGCCTGATTCGCCGTGAAGGCGAGTCGGTAGCGGGCGTCGCCGAAGCCGACGATCTGATGGTTCGGGCCGCCAAGTTGCTTAAAGAAGTATCTAATTGTCGGCATGGTGCCGACATCCGCGTCGAAAAGCGCATTCCTGCTGGGGGTGGCTTTGGCGGGGGCTCGTCCGACGCGGCCACGGTGCTGGTTGCGCTGAATGCGCTGTGGTGCACGGGGTTGGACGAAGACGCGCTGGCTGTCCTGGGGCTGAGGTTGGGTGCCGACGTCCCGGTGTTCGTGCGCGGGCGCAACGCCTGGGCCGAAGGAATAGGCGAGCGGCTGGCGCCGATCGATCTGCCGGCGGCCGCCTACCTGCTGGTCGCGCCCGGCGTGCACGTCCCCACGCCTGAACTTTTCCGGGCGCCGGATTTGACGCGGGATGCAGAGCCCGCGAAAATAGCCGACTTCGCTTCCGGAGGCTTGCTCGACAATGCGTTCGAGCTGGTCCTGCGGCGCCGGGAACCCGCGGTCGAAGCCGCGTTCCAGGCGCTGTCCAGGGTCGGCGTGGCTCGCTTGACGGGGTCGGGCAGCGGTTGCTTCGTCGAATTCGATACGCGCGCCGCCGCCGAGCGGGCGCGTGCGGCTTTGCCGGACGGCCTCGATGCGTGGGTGGTGGGGGGCGTCGCGCGCTCGCCACTGCACGTCGTGCTGGAAGCAATGCAGTTTTGATGCAGGGGCGTCGCCAAGAGGCCCAAGGCACCAGGTTTTGATCCTGGCATTCGTAGGTTCGAATCCTACCGCCCCTGCCAGTTATGCGGATCCCTCTGCAGCAGTCCGCGCATCCGTGTGCGGGGATCTGAAGGTGCGAGTTCCTCGCAAGTGCCCGTGCTTCGCAGGTGCGAGGGGCCGGCGAAAAGCCCGGGTTGCATGGCGGGCAGGTTTTCAAAGGTCTGACTTTGGATGTCAGGCATAGCTTCCGCAAGACGCTTCCACGCAGTCCCACGCTCATCGCCGCCGCCCGAGACTTTCCAATGCAAGACGAACGCAACCTGCTGGTGTTCTCCGGCAATGCCAACAAGCCCCTGGCGCAGAGTATCTGCAAAGAGCTGGGTGTGCGCATGGGCAAGGCGCTGGTATCGACCTTCTCCGACGGCGAGGTCCAGGTCGAGATCGAGGAGAGTGTGCGCCGCCAGGAAGTGTTCGTGGTGCAGCCGACCTGCGCGCCGAGCGCCGAGCACCTGATGGAGCTGCTGGTGATCGTCGACGCGCTCAAGCGCGCCAGCGCCTCCAGCGTGACCGCGGTGATTCCGTACCTGGGCTACTCGCGGCAGGACCGCCGCATGCGCTCCTCGCGCGTGCCGATCACCGCCAAGGTCGCCGCCAAGATGATCAGCGCGATCGGCGCCGACCGGGTGTTGACCGTGGACCTGCACGCCGACCAGATCCAGGGCTTCTTCGACGTGCCGGTCGACAACGTCTACGCCTCGCCGCTGCTGCTGGCCGATATCTGGCGCGCCTACGGCACCGACAACCTGATCGTGGTTTCGCCGGACGTCGGTGGCGTGGTGCGCGCGCGCGCGGTCGCCAAGCGCCTGGACGACGCCGATCTGGCGATCATCGACAAGCGCCGCCCGCGCGCGAACGTCGCCACCGTGATGAACATCATCGGCGACGTGCAGGGCAAGACCTGCGTGCTGGTGGACGACCTGGTCGACACCGCCGGCACCCTGTGCGCGGCTGCCGCGGCGCTCAAGCAGCGCGGCGCCACCAAGGTCGTGGCCTACATCACCCACCCGGTGCTGTCCGGCCCGGCGGTGGACAACATCAACAACTCGCAGCTCGACGAGCTCGTGGTCACCGACACCATTCCGCTGTCGGACGCGGCGCGCGTATGCACCAAGATCCGCCAGCTCAGCGTCGCCGAACTGCTGGCCGAGACCATCCGCCGCATCGCCTTCGGCGAATCGGTGAGCTCGCTGTACGTCGACTGACATCGCATTCGGCCGCTCGCGCGGCCGGCAACACGGCTCTCCTGGTCGCGGGGGAGTCGCAAGACCGCCGCGAGGCGGTTCATCAACCTAGGTAGTGAAGAAAAATGTCGAAGACTCATGAAATCAAGGTCCAGCGCCGCGAAGACGAGGGTAAGGGTGCGAGCCGCCGCCTGCGTCGCGCGGGGCAGATCCCGGCGATCGTCTATGGCGGCGACCTCAAGCCGGTCAACATCCAGCTCGACCACGAGGAAGTGTGGCTGGCCCAGCAGAACGAGTGGTTCTACTCCTCGATCCTGGACCTGAGCCTAAATGGCGACGTGCAGAAGGTGCTGCTGCGTGACCTGCAGCGCCATCCGTACAAGCAGCTGATCCTGCACATCGACTTCCAGCGCGTGAGCGAGAACGAGGCGCTGAATGCTTCGGTCCCGCTGCACTTCGTCAACGAGGAGAAGTCTCCGGCCGGCAAGACCGCCGGTGTCGTGGTCACCCACGAGCTGAACGAGATTCAGGTGCAGTGCCTGCCGAAGGACCTGCCGGAGTTCATCGAGGTCGATCTGTCCGGCCTGGACGTCGGCGCGGTGGTCCACCTGTCGGACGTCAAGCTGCCGTCCGGCGTGGAAGTGCCGGCGCTGAAGCTCGGCAAGGAGCATGACGTCGCAGTGGTCATCGCCAAGCACGCTGCGGCCGAGGATGCATCGGCGACGGGCGAGGAAGCCAAGTAATCGCCTCGCGATCCCCGCGCCGGCTGGCGCGGGGATCGTCGCGAAGAACGGCCAGATGAGCACAGGTCTGCGACTGATCGTCGGACTGGGCAACCCCGGTCCGGAGCATGCCTCGACCCGGCACAACGCCGGGTTTCATTTCGTCGAGGCCCTTGCGCGTCGCGAAGGCGCGCGCTGGAGCGTGGAATCCAAGCTGTTTGGCGAGGTGGCCAAGGTCGCGATCGCCGGCCAGCCGCTATGGCTGCTCAAGCCGGCCACCTTCATGAACCTCAGCGGCAAGTCGATCACCGCCGCGCTGCGCTTCTGGAAGATCGAGCCGGAGCAGATGCTGGTCGCGCACGACGAGCTGGACCTGCCGCCCGGCAGCGCCAGGCTGAAGTTCGACGGCGGCCACGGTGGCCAGAACGGCCTGCGCGACACCATCCGCCTGCTCGGTCATGCGAGGTTCCATCGCTTGCGCATCGGCATCGGCCATCCCGGCCACAAGGATCGCGTGGTGGGCTGGGTACTCGGCCGGCCGGCGCCCGCGGACGCCGTGCTGATCGATCGCGCCATCGACGACGCGCTCGACGTGCTGCCACTTGCAGTTTCCGGCGATTTCAACGAAGCGATGAAGCGGTTGCACACCGGGAAAGGTCGTGATCCGTGACCCGGGACCGGTGAGGGCAACGGCCAGCGCCGCCGAGACGGCGGCCTTTTTATTTGGACTGTCAGATACCAACGAGGTTGATCATGCACATGTTTGCGCTTTGCCCCGGTCCCCGGTCCCCGGTCCCCGGTCCCGGCTCTTCCGCAGGAGTCGCTCATGGGCATTAAGTGCGGCATCGTCGGCCTGCCCAACGTCGGCAAGTCGACCCTGTTCAATGCGCTGACCAAGGCGGGCATCGCTGCGGCCAACTTCCCGTTCTGCACGATCGAGCCGAACGTCGGCATCGTGCCGGTGCCCGATCCGCGCATGGGTCAGCTGGCCGAGATCGTCAAGCCGCAGAAGTGCGTGCCGACCGCGGTCGAGTTCGTCGACATCGCCGGCCTGGTCGCCGGCGCGGCCAGCGGCGAGGGTCTGGGCAACAAGTTCCTCGCGCACATCCGCGAGGTCGACGCGATCGCGCATGTGGTGCGCTGCTTCGAGCATGGCGACATCGTGCATGTGGTTGGCCGGGTCGACCCGATCGCCGACATCGAGATCATCGACCTGGAACTGGCGCTGGCCGACCTGGACAGCGTGGAGAAGGCGCTGAACCGCGCCGAGCGCGCCGCCAAGGGCGGTGACAAGGACGCGATCGCGCGCAAACCGGTGCTGGCCAGGCTGCAGGCGGCGCTGGCCGACGGTCGTCCGGGCCGCAGCGTCGGCCTGGACGAGGACGAGAAGGCGCTGGTGCGCGACCTGTTCCTGCTCACCCTCAAGCCGGTGATGTACATCGCCAACGTGCTCGAGGATGGCTTCGAGAACAACCCGCACCTGGACGCCGTGCGTGTCCGTGCCGAGAGCGAGGGCGCGCAGGTGGTGCCGGTGTCGGCGGCGATCGAGGAGGAGCTGTCTCAGCTCGACGACGAGGATCGCGACACCTTCCTGGCGGACCTGGGGCTGGACGAGCCGGGCCTGAATCGCGTGATCCGCGCCGCCTACAGGCTGCTGGGCCTGCAGACCTACTTCACCGCTGGCGTGAAGGAGGTCCGTGCCTGGACGGTCAAGGCTGGCGCGACCGCGCCGCAGGCCGCGGCGGTGATCCATACGGATTTCGAGAAGGGGTTCATCCGTGCCGAGACCATCGCTTTCGACGATTTCATCAAGTACAAGGGCGAGGCGGGTGCGCGCGATGCGGGTCGCTTGCGGCTGGAGGGTAAGGAATACCGTGTGCAGGAGGGGGATGTCCTGCACTTCCGCTTCAATGTCTGAATCGATCGCCAAGGGTCGTCTTCAGGCCGGCGCGGCTATTTGCGCGAGCAAAAATTTTTGTTGACAGGGGTTCGAGGTGAGCCCAAAATTGCGGGCTCTCTCACCCCGGAATGATTTGCTCTAGGGCAAGTCGGCGAGGTGGGAAATCAGGAGGGATACCCAAGCGGCCAACGGGGGCAGACTGTAAATCTGCTGGCTTACGCCTTCGGTGGTTCGAATCCACCTCCCTCCACCAGTTTCTGTTGTGACATGCAGTATCCCTGTGCGGGAGTAGTTCAACGGTAGAACCTCAGCCTTCCAAGCTGATGGTGCGGGTTCGATTCCCGTCTCCCGCTCCATTGGACTCAAATGCATGGCACAATTCGCAACTACGCTCACGTAGCTCAGTCGGTAGAGCACCTCCTTGGTAAGGAGGAGGTCGAAGGTTCGATTCCTTTCGTGAGCACCATCTCAAGTCGTCACCACATCCAGCGATCACCGAGAAGAAGCAGCCATGGCCAAGGGTAAGTTCGAACGCACCAAGCCGCACGTCAACGTGGGCACCATCGGTCACGTCGACCACGGCAAGACTACGCTGACCGCCGCGCTGACCAAGATCGGCGCAGAGCGCTTCGGTGGCGAGTTCAAGGCCTATGACGCGATCGACGCGGCGCCGGAGGAGAAGGCACGCGGCATCACGATCTCGACCGCGCACGTCGAGTACGAATCCCCGACCCGTCACTACGCTCACGTGGACTGCCCGGGGCACGCCGACTACGTGAAGAACATGATCACCGGTGCGGCGCAGATGGACGGCGCGATCCTGGTGTGCTCGGCCGCGGACGGCCCGATGCCGCAGACCCGCGAGCACATCCTGCTGTCGCGTCAGGTCGGCGTGCCGTACATCGTGGTGTTCCTGAACAAGGCCGACATGGTCGACGACGCCGAGCTGCTCGAGCTGGTCGAGATGGAAGTGCGCGAGCTGCTGAGCAAGTACGAGTTCCCGGGCGACGACACCCCGATCATCCACGGTTCGGCGCGTCTGGCGCTGGAAGGCGACCAGAGCGACATCGGCGTGCCGGCGATCATCAAGCTGGTCGAGGCGCTGGACACCTGGATCCCGACCCCGGAGCGCGACATCGACAAGCCGTTCCTGATGCCGGTGGAAGACGTGTTCTCGATCTCGGGCCGCGGCACCGTGGTGACCGGCCGTATCGAGCGCGGCGTGATCAAGGTGGGCGAGGAAATCGAGATCGTCGGTATCCGCGCGACCCAGAAGACCACGGTGACCGGCGTGGAAATGTTCCGCAAGCTGCTGGAGCAGGGCCAGGCGGGCGACAACGCGGGCCTGCTGCTGCGCGGCACCAAGCGTGACGACGTGGAGCGCGGCCAGGTGCTGGCCAAGCCGGGTTCGATCACCCCGCACACCGAGTTCGAGGCCGAGGTGTACGTGCTGTCGAAGGACGAGGGTGGCCGTCACACCCCGTTCTTCAAGGGCTACCGTCCGCAGTTCTACTTCCGTACCACCGACATCACCGGCGCGGTGACGCTGCCGGAGGGCGTGGAGATGGTGATGCCGGGCGACAACGTGAAGATGTCGGTGACGCTGATCAACCCGGTGGCGATGGACGAGGGTCTGCGCTTCGCGATCCGCGAGGGCGGCCGCACCGTCGGTGCCGGCCGCGTCACCAAGATCATCAAGTGATCTAGGTAG
>JASGDF010000128.1:0-6476 GCA_047607345.1 Pseudomonas sp.
AGCGGCCGCGCCGGCGCCGGCCGGGGCCGCATCGGCGGTGTCGCGCTACGGCCTGGCCGACCTGCGCCAGGCCCTGGAGACCGGCGGCCTCGACGAGGCCGGGCGGATCCTGTGCGCGCTGGGCGGCGTGTCCGATCTCGATCAGGTGGCGGCGAAGCTGGATTCGCAGGTGCAGCGCGAGGCGATCGTGCGCCTGCAGCGCGCGCGCTGGGCCGGCGAGGGCGACCTGGTCGGCGCTCGCCAGGCGCTGCGCGAGGCATTCCGGCCGGGGCCGCGCTGGCGCACGGCCGTGGCGCCGGCGCGGCAGGAACTGGACCCGTTGTATCCGCGCTGAGCGAACGTCGCCGCTGTGGCCGAGCAGGTGCCGTTCGCGACCTACCCGCCGTGGACGGCATGCGGGCGCTCGGCTTTGCTAAGCTCGGGGGTTGTCACGTTCGCCATAAATCGCAGGTAGCGCCAATGACCCCAGCCCCGCCCACGCCACGCAAGAAGCTTCCGCTGCACTGGAAGATGGGAATCGGCTTCGGCGTGGGACTGCTGCTGGGACTGGCGAGCTACTACCTGGCCGGCGCCGACGCCGGCTGGGTGCGCGCGCTGACCACCTGGGTCACCACCCCGCTGTCCAAGCTGTTCCTCAACCTGATCTTCATGCTGATCGTGCCGCTGCTGTTCTCGGCGCTGGTGATGGGCGTGGCTGAGATGGGCGACATCCGCGCGCTCGGCCGGATCGGCTGGAAGACGCTCGGCTACACCATCGTGCTGTCCGGGGTGGCGGTGCTGCTGGGGCTGGTGCTGGTCAACGTGCTGCGTCCGGGGGGCGGGGTGGACCCGCAGCTGGCGCAGCAGTTGCTGGCCGAGAACGCCGAGCGCAGCCGCGAGATCGTCGCCGCCACCGGCAGCCAGCCGCAGGGCATGGACATGCTGATGTCGATCGTGCCGAGCAACGTGGTCGAGGCCGCCTCCAGCAACGGCGCGATTCTGTCGCTGATGTTCTTCGCGGTGATGTTCGGCGTCGGCATGGTGCTGGCGCCGCAGGACAAGGTCGACACGCTCAAGCGCGGTATCGAAGGGATCTTCGAGATCTCGATGACGCTGATCGGGCTGGTGATCCGGCTGGCGCCGTATGCGGTGGCCTGCTTCATGTTCAACCTGGCCGCGCTGTTCGGTTTCGAGCTGCTGGTCAAGCTGGGGGCCTACGTCGGCGTGGTGGTGCTGGCGCTGGGACTGCACATGCTGGTGAGCTATTCGCTGGCGGTGAAGTTCGCCGGGCGTTCGCCGCTGGCGTTCTTCCGCGGCACCCGCGAGGCCACGCTGATCGCCTTTTCCACCGCCTCCAGCAACGCCGCGCTGCCGACCGCGCTGCGCGTGGCCGACCAGATCGGGCTGCCGCAGAAGGTTTCGCGCTTCGTGCTGACCGTCGGGGCGACCGCCAACCAGAACGGCACCGCGTTGTTCGAGGGCGTGACGGTGATCTTCCTGGCGCAGTTCTTCGGCGTGGAGTTGAGCATCGCCCAGCAGTTCATGGTGATGCTGGTGTGTATCCTCGGCGGCATCGGCACCGCCGGGGTGCCGTCCGGCTCGCTGCCGGTGGTCGCGCTGATCTGCGCGATGGTTGGCGTGGACCCGGTCGGGATCGGCCTGATCCTGGGCGTGAACCACTTCCTGGACATGTGCCGCACCGCGCTGAACGTCACCGGCGACCTGGCGCTGGCCACGCTGGTGGCCAGGGGCGAGAGCGATGAATCTGTCTGAGGCGATGTGATGACGCCGTTGCGCAATGTTTCCGTGCGTGCCTGTCTGCTGCTGGCACTGTGCCTGCTGGCGGCGCCGGCGCTCGCGCTGGATCCGGCGCAGGTGGTGCGGCGGCTGGAGCAGCTGCGCGTGCAGGCCGGTGCACCGGGCGCTTCGGCCGCGATCATGCTACGCGGCGAACTGGTGTATTCCGGCGGGGTCGGCCTGGCCGACGCCGAGAACGAGGTGCCGATGACCGGCGCCAGTGTCCACAACGTGGGCTCGGTGTCCAAGCTGTTCGGCGCGATCGGCGTGATGCAGCTGGTCGAGCAGCGGCGTGCCGAGCTGGACGTGCCGATCCAGACGTATGCGCCGTGGTTCCCGCGCAAGCAGGCGCCGATCACGGTGCGCCAGCTGATGACCCACACCTCCGGCATCCGGCATTACCGCGATGGCGAGTTCGGCGACGGCGAGGTGCTCAAGTACCAGCCGTTCGACAGCCTGCAGGCGGCCTCGCGGCGTTGGCAGGACGAACCGCTGCTGTTCGATCCGGGCACGCACTGGAGCTATACCTCGTTCGGCGCCAGCCTGCTGCAGGCGGTGATCGAGAGTGGCAGCGGGCAGCCGCTGGAGGCCTATCTGCGCGAGCATGTCTGGGTCCCGGCCGGGATGGTGCATGCCGCGCTGGACGTGCCGTCGCGGATCGTGCGCAACCGCGCGCACGGCTACGTCTACGATCCGGCGGCCGGATCGCTGCGCAACGCCGACCAGGAGAACGTCAGCTACAAGTACATCGGCGGCGGCATCATCGCCAGCGACGAGGACATGGTGCGGCTCGGGCATGCGCTCAACCGTGGCCGTCTGCTCGGGCGCAAGGCGCTGGCCGAGATGTACCGGCCGCAACTGCCGGCCGGGCTGCCGGGCTGGCCCGGCGAGGATGGCACGCCGCAGAAGGTGCCGGTGCAGGCGCTGGTGTGGCGGGTACTGACCGATCCGGCCGGGCGCCGTTACGTCGGCCACAGCGGCAGTGTGAAGGGGGCGCTGTCGTTCTTCGCCAACTATCCCGAGCAGGACCTGGTGGTGGCGCTGCATGTCAACGCCTCGGGCGGCAAGCCGGAGCTGGAGCGGGCCGCGGAGGACCTGGCGGCGCTGGTGTTGCCGGCGCGCTGAACGGGGCCGGCGCGACTGAAGTCGCTCCTGCAAAAGCATTCATGGGACAATGGCGGACCCCGGGCGCGGTCGTCCGCGTCCGTCCCGCAGCCACCGGATTTCCTTCGCGCCCATGACCCAGCCCACCCGCCGCCAGCTGGCCAACGCCATCCGTTTCCTCGCCGCCGACGCGGTGCAAGCCGCCAATTCCGGCCATCCCGGCATGCCGATGGGCATGGCCGACATCGCCGAAGTGCTCTGGAACGACTTCCTGCGGCATAACCCGAACAACCCGAAGTGGTTCAACCGCGACCGCTTCGTGCTCTCCAACGGCCACGGCTCGATGCTGCAGTACGCGCTGCTGCACCTGTCCGGCTACGATCTGCCGCTGGACGAGCTCAAGCGCTTCCGCCAGCTGCACAGCCGCACCGCCGGCCATCCCGAGCGCAGCGAGACCCCCGGGGTGGAGACCACCACCGGCCCGCTCGGCCAGGGCCTGGCCAACGCGGTCGGTTTCGCGCTGGCCGAGCGTGTGCTGGCCGGACGCTTCAACCGTCCCGAGCACGCCATCGTCGACCACCGCACCTGGGTGTTCATCGGCGATGGCTGCCTGATGGAAGGCATCTCGCACGAGGCCGCCTCTCTGGCCGGCACCTGGGGCCTGGGCAAGCTGACCGCGTTCTGGGACAACAACGGCATCTCGATCGACGGCGAGGTGCACGAGTGGTTCACCGACGACACCCCGGCGCGCTTCGAGGCCTATGGCTGGCACGTGGTGCGCGACGTCGACGGGCACGACCCGGAGGCGATCAAGGCCGCGATCGAGGCCGCGATCGCCGAGGACGGCAAGCCGAGCCTGATCTGCTGCCGGACCACGATCGGCTTCGGTTCGCCGAACAAGGCCGGCAAGGAGTCCTCGCATGGCGCGCCGCTCGGCAAGGACGAGCTGGAGGCGACCCGCAAGGCGCTGGACTGGCCGTATGGTCCGTTCGAGATCCCGCAGGACATCTACGACGGCTGGCGCGCCACCGGCGCCGGCACGCTGCGCCAGGCCGAGTGGGAGCAGGCCTTCGACAAGTACGCGCGCCAGTTCCCGGCCGAGGCCGCTGAGCTGACCCGGCGCTCGCACGGCGAGCTGCCGGCCGACTTCCTGGCCCAGGCCGACGCGTTCATCGCCAAGGTCCAGGCCGAGGGCCCGAGCATCGCCTCGCGCAAGGCCTCGCAGAACACCATCGAGGCGTTCGCGCCGCTGCTGCCGGAACTGGTCGGCGGCTCGGCCGACCTGGCGCCGTCGAACCTGACCCAGTGGAAGGCCAGCAAGTCGGTCACCGAGGTCGATCCGGGCGCCAACTACGTGCACTACGGCGTGCGCGAGTTCGGCATGAGCGCGATCGCCAATGGCCTGGCGCTGCACGGCGGCTTCATCCCGTTCGACGCGACCTTCCTGGTGTTCAGCGACTACGCGCGCAACGCGCTGCGGATGAGCGCGCTGATCCCGGCGCAGGCGATCCACGTCTATACCCACGACTCGATCGGCCTGGGCGAGGATGGCCCGACCCACCAGCCGGTCGAGCACCTGGCGACGCTGCGCTACATCCCCAACAACGACGTGTGGCGCCCGGCCGATGCGGTCGAGTCGGCGGTGGCATGGAAGGCGGCGATCCTGCGCAAGGACGGCCCCAGCTGCCTGGTGTTCAGCCGCCAGAATCTGCAGCACCAGCCGCGCAGCGCCGAGCAGGTGAGCCTGATCGAGCGTGGCGGTTACGTGCTGGCCGACAGCGAAGGCCACCCGGACGTGATCCTCATCGCGACCGGTTCGGAAGTGGGCCTGGCGGTGGAGGCCAAGCAGGCGCTGGACGCGCAGGGCATCCGCACCCGCGTGGTGTCGATGCCGTCCACCGACGTGTTCGAGCGCCAGGACGCGGCCTACCGCGAGGCGGTGCTGCCGAACGCGGTGCGCAAGCGGGTGGCGGTGGAGGCCGGCGTCACCGGCTTCTGGCGCCAGTACGTGGGCCTGGATGGCGCGGTGGTCGGGATCGACACGTTCGGCGCCTCGGCGCCGGCCGATCAGCTCTACACGCACTTCCGGATCACCGCCGCGCATGTGGTGGAGGCGGCCAAGGCGCTCTGAGCGGGGTGTGTCCGATGACGAAAAGGCCGGCGATCGCCGGCCTTTTCGTTGTTTCGCGAGGTCGTTGCGGTTTGCGGCCTGCGCGCGGATCGATGACGCGCCCTAGACCGCCACCGCGCGCAGCTGGTCGAGGAAATCGCGCTGCGCGCTGGTCGGGATCCAGTCGCGGCGTACGGTCAGGCCGATCGGGCGCTGGGTGTGCGGCATCGGCAGCGGTAGCACGCACAGCGCGCCGAGGCCGACTTCGGCGGCGACCTGAGCCGCGGAGATGCAGCCGACGTGGTCGGTGGCGCGCAGCAGCTCGCGCATCAGGATCATCGAGCCGGTCTCGACCAGGCTGGCCGGGCGCACCCCGGCGCGCGCGAGCAGGCGGTCGAACGCCTGCCGCGTCGGCGTGCCGGGCGGAGAGACCACGAACGCCTGCCGGTCCAGGCCGGCCAGGGTCAGCGTGGTGGCCTGCGCCAGCCGGTGGCCAGGGCGCACGACCATCACCAGTGGATCGTCGAGCAGGTGGCGCTGCTCGACGTCGCCGATCGGGGCCGGCTCGCGCAGCGCGCCGATCAGCAGGTCCAGCGCGCCGCGCCGCAGGTCGTTGAGCAGGTCCTCGTAGGGGCCTTCGACGGTGCGGATCGGCAGCGCCGGATAGTGCTCGCGGAAGCGCGCGATCGCCTGCGGCAGCAGCGAGGAGCGTGACAGCGGCATCGCCCCGACCACGATCCGCCCGACCTCCTGGCCGAGCAGCGCGGCCAACTCGGCCTCGGCCTGCTCCAGCTCGGCGAAGGCCAGCCGCGCGCCCTGCGCCAGTGCCCGCGCCGGCCGCGTGGCGTGCATGCCGTGCGCGGTGCGCTCGAACAGCGTGCGGTTGGCAGCCTGCTCCAACTGCGCCACCGCGCGGTGCACGGTCGGCTGCGCCAGTCCCATGCGCTTGGCCGCCAGGGTGAAATTCTCGGCCTCGCACATCGCGATCAGCGCCTGCAGCTGCGGGCGGGTGACGATGATGCGCAGGCGTGGCGAGAGCGCGTCCAGCGGCGGGTACAGGTGGTTGAAGGTGCGGCGCACGCGGCGCGCGAGCAGTTCGCCGGCGGCGGTCAGGTACATGCCCTGCGGCCGGCGCAGGAACAGCGGCTGGCGCGCCAGCCGTTCGAGCTTGCCGATCGCCTGGGTCACCGCTGGCTGCGAGACGTGGCAGCTCCCGGCCGCGCGCGTGATCGAGCTGGTGTCGGCGACGGCGAGGAAGACGTGCAGGTGGCGGAGGTTGGATTGCATCGGCGGGAGTGGCGGGGAGGGGGCCTGCGCGGGACTTCGTTTGCTGCATTGCAATAGCAAAAAAGAAGGCGCTGTTCGCATTGAGTAGTGAATGTGGGAGGGACTTCAGTCCCGACGGGCTTGCCTGGGAAAGCGTCGGGACTGAAGTCCCTCCCACAGAACAGCCCGCGACCGAAACATCGCCTCGCGCGGCGGCGCG
>JASGDF010000129.1:0-6045 GCA_047607345.1 Pseudomonas sp.
CCGGGGCCGCCAGCGACGGGTCGGCGGTGCCGTCGGTCGGCGAGAACACGCCGCCCCTCCAGGCGCGGCCGGTCGGCTGGCCGTGCCGTGCCGCCTCGGCGGCCCCCAGCATCCGCGTGTCCACGCCGACCCCGCGCGCGAACTCGCCCCAGCGCGCCCAGGTGTCCAGTTCCTGGTCGTCGTTGCTGAGGTAGAGCAGGCCGCAGCGCCGGAACCCGGTGTCCTGGCCGGTGTCGGCCGCGAACCGTTCCCACAGGTCCAGGCTGCGGGTGGCCATCGGCAGCTCGCGCGCATCGCGGTTCTGCTGGCGGCACCAGCCCCAGTTGCGGCTCGACTGCTCCGCGCCGATCCGCCCCTTCTCGACCAGCGCGACCTTCAGTCCGCGTCTGGCCAGGTAGTAGGCGGTGAACACGCCGATGATGCCGCCTCCGATCACCACCGCGTCGGCGCGGCCTGGCAGCTCGGGTGTGGTCTCGATGGAAGTCAGCGGTGCGGGCATGGATGCGGGGAGGTCTGGAAAGGGGCGATGGAGCATGACGCGCTCAGGCGCCGAGGATGGCCTTGGTCTCCAGGTATTCCTCCAGGCCGTGGACGCCGAATTCGCGGCCGTTGCCCGAGCGCTTGTAGCCGCCGAACGGGGCCTGGCCGTTCCAGGGCGGGTAGTTGATGTGGACCTGCCCGGCGCGGATCCGGCCGGCCACGCGCAGCGCCCGCTGTGGATCGCCCGATTGCAGGTGCGCGCTGAGGCCGTAGACGGTGTCGTTGGCCAGCGCGATCGCCTCGTCCTCGTCGCGGTACGGCATGATCGCCAGCACCGGGCCGAAGATCTCCTCCTGCGCGATCCGCATCGTGGGCGTCACGCCCGAGAACACCGTGGGCCGCGCGAACAGGCCGTGCTCCAGCCCGGCCGGGCGGCCGGGACCGCCGCAGACCAGCCGCGCGCCCTCGTCGATGCCGGCCCCGATCAGCGCCTGCACCCGCGCGAACTGCGCGGCGTTGGCGATCGGCCCCATCGTGGTCGCCTCATCGCGCGGGTCGCCGACCCGGATGCCGGCCACCGCGTCGGCGGCCAGCGCCTCGACCTCGGCCAGCCGCGCGGCGGGCACCAGCATCCGCGTCGGCGCGCTGCACGACTGGCCGACGTTGCGCATGCCGGCCAGCACGCCCTTGGCGACGCCGCCGGCGAAGTCGGCATCGTCCAGGAACAGATTGGGCGACTTGCCGCCGAGCTCCTGCACCACGCGCTTGACCGTCACCGCGCCGGCCTGCGCCACCAGCACCCCGGCGCGGGTCGAGCCGGTGATCGAGATCATGTCCACGTCCGGGTGCGCGGCCAGCGCCGCGCCCACGACCTCGCCGCGCCCGCCGACCAGGTTGAACACGCCGGCCGGCACGCCGGCATCGTGCATGACCTCGGCGAACAGCTGCGCGCTGTACGGCGAAAGCTCGCTCGGCTTGAGTACCACGCAGCAGCCGGCCGCGAGCGCTGGCGCCACCTTGGCGGTGATCTGGTAGAGCGGCCAGTTCCACGGCGTGATCAACGCGCACACGCCGATCGGTTCCTTGGCGATGGCGATGCCGCCGGCGCGCGACAGGAACGGATAGCTGCGCAACAGCTCGCGCTGCACGCGCACATGTTCGATCGCGAACGGCACGTGCGCGGCGCGGGCGAAGCCGATCGCCGCGCCCATCTCGGCGACGATCGCCTGCGCGAACACTTCTGCGCGCGCTTCCAGCAGTTCGATGATGCGTTCGAGCAATGCGCCGCGCTCGTCCGCGCTGCTGCGCGAGAACGTGTCGAACGCGCGGCGCGCGGCCGCCACGGCCAGCGCGACGTCGTGCGCGGTGCCGGCGGCGACGTGGCCGGCGACCTGCCCGGTGGCGGGATCGACGACCGCGATCGGTTCCGCGCCAGTGCGCGCGTGCCACTGGCCGTCGATGTAGAACCGCAGGTCGGTATTGGCCGGGAGAGAGGCTGCCATGCGCGGGCTTCGGGTTGCTGTGAGGGGGCCGCCGTGGCGGTTCAGGCCGTGACCCACACCTTGCGCACGGTCTCGAGGGTGCGCCAGGTGCCGACGTAGCCGGGCTTCATGATGAAGCAGTCGCCGGCGCGGTAGGTCACCGGCGGCTGTCCGGCCTCGGTGATCTCGGCCACGCCGGATAGGATCAGGCAGAACTCCCAGGTCTCGCCCTTGATCGAGTGGTTGGTCCCGGGCGTGGACTCGAACACGCCGGCGCGGACCTTGCCGTCCTTGGCGCTGTCGATGTCCCAGTTGCGGCAGACGATGTCGCCCTCGATCACCCGTTCCGGCGGCGGCGCGTATTCGCGCGGCTCGCCGAGGTTGTCGAAGTCGAAGGAGACGAGCCGCTTGGACATGTGCGAGACCCCGCCGGGAACGTGTTGGCTTGACTGTCTATGCTAGGGGCTGCGTTGCAGCGTTGGTGCCGAAGCGGGTGCCGGCGGTGGTGGAAAATGTGCGATTGCGGGGAGTGGGCAGTGCAATCTTCTGGCCTTGCTATCAGGGCGTGCCGGAGCGGTCTCGATGCGCTTCGCCCGTGCCCTCATCCGCCCCTTCGGGGCACCTTCTCCCGCTGGCGGGAGAAGGGAAATGCACCTTTCCCTTCCCCCGCTTGCGGGGGAAGGTGCCCGAAGGGCGGATGGGGGCCGGCATCACGGCGCCGGCGGGAACAGCCGCTCGATCGGGTAGTGGGTCTTGATGAAGGGCGTCTTGATGACGATGTAGCTGAAGTACTTTTCGATGCCGATGTTGCGCTCGAGCAGGTCCTCCATCACCGACTGGTAGTGGTTGACGCCGCGTGCGACGAACTTGAGCAGGTAGTCGTAGCCGCCGCTGACCAGATGGCACTCGATCACCTCGTCGACGTTGCGGATCGCGTGCTCGAAGCGGACGAAGTCCTGGCGGTGATGGTCGGCCAGGGTGATCTCGGTGAACACGGTCAGGGTGTCGCCGAGCTTGGCCAGGTCCAGCTGCGCGGCGTAGCCGGTGATGTAGCCGGCCTGTTCCAGGCGCTTGACCCGGATCAGGCACGGGCTGGGCGAGAGGCTGACCGCCTCGGCCAGGTCCACGTTGGTGATGCGCCCCTGCTTCTGCAGGTGGCCGAGGATGCGCAGGTCGATGCGGTCCAGCTTGATGGGGCCGTTCACGGGAGTCTCGCACAAGGATGGAGCGGAACGGCCCGATTGTGTTGAGCGCCTCCGGCAGGGTCAACGCCGGCGCGCACCGCCGCGCTCAAGCGGCCAGCGCCGCGCGCACGTCCGGCGCGGCCAGCACCTGGTCCAGCGTCCTGCGCAGGCGCACGCCCAGCAGCTCGCATTCGGTCTCGGTCATGCACAGCGCCGGGGCGAAGCCGAGGATGTTGTCGGCGAACGCGCGGAAGATCAGCCCGTTGCGGTAGCCGGCCTCGGCCAGGCGGTCGGGCAGCTTCAGCGCCGGATCGAAGCCGCGCTTGCCGGCCTTGTCGCTGACCAGCTCCAGCGCGCCGAGCAGGCCGCGATGACGCGCGTCGCCGACCAGCGGGTGCCCACGCAGGCCGTCGAGCATCGCGGCGAAGGCCGGGGCGAGTTTGCGGCCGTTGGCGAGGATGCCTTCCTCCTCGTACAGGCGGATCACCTCCAGCGCGACCGCGGCGGCCACCGGGTGCGCCGAATAGGTGGCGCCGTGGCCGATCACCGCGCCGGCCGGCGCGCCGTCGGCGATGCCGGCGTAGACCTTGCGCGACAGCAGCGTCGCGCCCATCGGCACATAGCCGGAGGTCAGGCCCTTGGCGACGGTCATCAGGTCCGGTTCCACGCGCTCGTCGGCGCAGGCGAACATCGGGCCGGTGCGGCCGAAGCCGGTGATGACCTCGTCCACCACGAACAGGATGTCCAGCTCGCGCGCGGTGTCGGCCATCGCCTTGAGCCAGCCGCGCGGCGGCACGATCACCCCACCCGAGCCCTGGATCGGCTCGCAGAAGAACGCGGCGACGTTGTCCGCGCCCAGCTCGGCGACCTTGGCGCGCAGCGCGGCGGTGGAGGCGGCGATCAGCGCCTGCGCATCGTCGCCGTGCTCGCTGCGGTAGGGATTGGGCGAGGGCAGGTAGTGCTGGTGCGGCAGCGGCAGGTCGAAGCCGCGGTGGAAGCTGGGCAGCGCGGTCAGCCCGGCGCCGGTGCTGGAGGAGCCGTGGTAGCCGCGCTCCAGCGCGATGAAGTGCTTCTTGCGCGGGCGTCCGGTGTTGTTGTGGTACTGCACGATGAAGCGGATCGCCGCGTCCACCGCCTCCGAGCCGCCGAGGGTGAGGTAGACGTGGTCGAGCGCGCCGGGCGCCAGCTGCGCCAGCTTGGCGGCCAGCCGGATCGCCGGCTCGCTGCCGTAGTGGAAGTAGCCGGTGGCGTAGGGCAGCTGGCGCATCTGCCGCGCGGCGGCCTCGACCACGCTGTCGCGGCCGTAGCCGACGTTGACGCACCACAGCCCGGCGAAGGCGTCCAGCAGCTTGTTGCCGTCGGCGTCCCACAGCCAGCAGCCCTGGCCGGATTCGAGCACGTTGACGCCATGGGCTTCGTGCTGGCGCCAGGCCGCGACCGGGTGGATCAGATGGTCGCGGTCGAGCTCGCGCAGCGTGGGCTTGGTCGAGGAGGAATGGGAGGCGGGCAGCATGTTTCGGTACCGTGCGGGGGATGCGGGCACCACCGCGCGGCGCGCGTGGGGACCGGTGGGCAGTGCCAGCTTAGGCGCGCGGCGCGAGTGGATGCTGCCGGTTTGGCCGGCGCATGGCCGCGTCGATGCGGTTGTTCGGCGCTGCGCGGCAGATTATGCGGTGCCTCGCCGTGTCATCCATGCCCGAACAGGCCAGGCCATCGGGTACGCGCAAGACCTGGGCGCTGGGCGGATGCGGGAATCGATGACGCGGTCCCGGCGATCCCGGTCCAGGCAGCGCGTGCGTGGCAGGACTCAGCGGCGCGGGGTGAAGCGCAACCGCCTGATCCCGATCACCACGCCGCTGACCGACAGCGCCAGGCCCAGCAGCAGCGGCACGACTTGCAGCACGCGGCGCACCAGGGCGTGCGAGTCCAGGCCGGGCAGGGTGGTGGTATGCAGGGCGTAGTAGACCCAGGCGTATGCGCGCCTGCTGCCGTCCAGCAGCAACAGCGGGGTGCCTGTGTAGCGGTCGAAATAGCCGCTGGCGCCGGCCGGCGATGGCAGGTCCAGGCGCAGGGCGTCGGCGGGGATGGCGTCGGCCTGGCGATACAGCCGGTCCAGCGCCGTGCTGCCGGGGTGTGGCGTCACCGCTCCCCAGGCGTGTCCGGCCGCGCGCTGGATCAGGGCCGATGGTAGTCGCTCCAGCAGAGGCCCGGAGGCACCGACGCCGACACGGCGGCCGGCCGGCCCCGTGCCGGTGATCACCGCTTGCCCGGCGACCACGTTGAAAACCAGTTCGGTGCTGCCGGCAAAGCGGCGCAGCGAGGCGGCGTCGACGTCCGAGAAGGCCGCCTGGAGCGTGGCCCCGGCGTAGGCCGCCAGCGCGCCGTCGGGCGGCACCCCGCGCGAGAACAGCCGGCCATGGTCCATCGACAGCCAGCCACTGAAAATCCAGCCGAGCACGAATACGCCGGCGCCCAGGCCGAGTCCATGGTGCCAGCGCAGCCAGCCCTTGAAGGCCGACCAGCCGGGGCGGGTGCCGCTGGCCTGCCGCCAGCTGCGGTAGAGCCCCAGCCCCATGCCCGCCGACGCGCTCAGCAGCGCGCCCAGCGCCAGCCACCACACGCTCCGGTCCCAGGCGAGGAAGCTGCGCCGCAGCTGGGTGTAGTAGAGCCAGTGCGGGATCGCGCCGACCCAGTTCCAGACGCGCTGGTGGCGCGTGGTTTGCTGCAGGACCTCGCCGGTGCGCGCCGACAGGTACAGCACGGTGCCGGTCGGGTCAGCCAGCGTTACGCGGAAGAACGGTCGCCACGGATCGAATTTCTGATGCACGATCCATTGGTCGTAGTCGATCGGCCCTTCCACGCGCGCCACGCCCGCACCGCCGAAGTGGCCGGCCACGGCG
>JASGDF010000130.1:0-12685 GCA_047607345.1 Pseudomonas sp.
CAGGTCTACACCGACGGCGCCAACATGAACGCGCTGGTCGGCGTGGCCAAGCCGGGCAAGTGGGGCTCGGACGTGTCGCACCTGAACCTGCACAAGACCTTCTGCATCCCGCACGGCGGCGGCGGCCCGGGCGTGGGCCCGTGCGCGGTCAAGGCGCACCTGGCGCCGTACCTTCCTCGTGCCGGCATCCATGCCGGCGAAAGTCAAAAAAACGCCATCCATGGCGGTGGATTCAACTCCGAAGGCGGCAGTGAAGATGGCGTACGCTCTGGCGGCATGGTCAGCGCCGCCAGCTTCGGCAGCGCCTCGATCCTGCCGATCAGCTGGATGTACATCGCCCTGATGGGCGCGGCCGGGCTGCGCCGCGCGACCCAGATCGCGCTGCTCAACGCCAACTACATCGCCCGGCGCCTGGCGCCGCACTACCGGACGCTGTACACCGGCCGCAACGGCCTGGTCGCGCACGAGTGCATCCTGGACGTGCGGCCGCTGGAGAAGACCAGCGGCATCGGCGCCGAGGACATCGCCAAGCGCCTGGTCGATTTCGGCTTCCACGCCCCGACCCTGAGCTTCCCGGTCGCCGGCACGCTGATGGTCGAGCCGACCGAGAGCGAGTCGCTGCACGAACTGGACCGCTTCATCGACGCGATGATCCAGATCCGCGAGGAGATCGCCGCGATCGAGGACGGCCGCCTGGACCGCGCGGACAACCCGCTCAGGCACGCCCCGCACACCGCCGCGGCGGTGTCGGCCAGCGAGTGGGCGCACGCCTACCCGCGCGAGCTGGCCGCGTTCCCGCTGCCCTCGCTCAGGCAGGCCAAGTACTGGCCGCCGGTGGCGCGCGTGGACAACGTCTACGGCGACAAGCACGTGATGTGCGCCTGCATCCCGGTGGATGCTTACAAGGAAGACGCCGAGGCCTGATCGGCCCTGGCATCTCGCCCTGGCATCTCATCCCCTTGCAACCCCGCTTCGGCGGGGTTGCCTGTTTATGCCGCCCGCATAATGTAAAAAAAGAAAAGTCTCAGCCAGGATCATGCCTATAAGGCTAATTCAAGACAATTCAAAATGTGAATTTTTTAAAAAAATTTGACAGACGCGACAAGCCTCTTACAGACTCGGACTTGCCGCAGACGCGATCCCGGCGCCACCGCGGTCGTCCTTGGCGATGCCTGCGACCCGCGCTGCCGAGGCACCGGCCCCCGGCCGATCGCATCATTGCGACAGGTCCCGCGGAACGCCCACGCCATCCGGCGATTTCTCCGCAGGGGCGATCGCCGGGCTCGCCAGGAGAACGAGCTTGTCCATCCACCGTGCCGCATGCCTCGCCCTCGCCGCCTTGCTGGCCTCGTCCTCCGTCGCTGCCGAAGCGCCGCTGGGCAACCGACCGGAACGGCTGGAATGGTTCCGCGACCAGGGGCTCGGCCTGTTCATCCACTGGAGCGTGGATTCCCAGCTCGGCCTGATCATCTCGCATTCGCTCGCCGGTTCGAGCCGGCAATACCAGGACAGGTTCTACCGCGAGCTGCCCGCCACCTTCGATCCCACCCACTTCGAGCCGGACGCGCTGGCACGCCTGGCCAGGCTGTCCGGCTTCCGCTACATGATGTTCACCGCCAAGCACCACAACGGCTTCGCGATGTGGGACACGCGCACGACGGATTTCTCGATCATGCATACGCCTTACGCGCAGGACGTGACGCGGCAGCTGTTCGACGCCTTCCGCAGGCAGGGCGTGCCGCCCGGGGTGTACTTCTCGCCGGACGATTTCCACTGGCTGTACCAGCACGACAAGCCGATCAACCGACGCGTGGACGCGGTGCAGCCGAGCAGCAACCCCGGCCTGCTGGCGCTGGACCGCGCGCAGATGAACGAGCTGATGACGCAGTACGGCCCGATCGTCGCGGTGTTCTTCGACGGCGAGTCCAAGGATCTGAAGGACATCGTCTGGCAGCACCAGCCGGACAGCATCGTCACGCGCGGCGCGATCGAGACGCCGGAGCAGAACATCCCCGGCGCCGCGCTGCCGGGCGCGTGGGAGTCGTGCATGACGATGGGCACGGCCTGGGGCTGGCAGACCAGCGACGAGCGCTACAAGTCGGCCGGTGAGCTGATCCAACTGCTGGTGCGTACCCGCGCGCGCGGCGGCAACCTCCTGCTCAACATCGCGCCGCGCGCGGACGGCTCCCTGCCGATCGAGCAGGAGCAGAACCTGCGCACGCTGGGCGCGTGGCTGTTCATCAACGGCGAGGCGATCTACGGCGTGCGGCCGTGGGCGGTCACCCACGAAGGCGACATCTGGTACACGCGCTCGAAGGACCGGCACGCGCTGTATGCGATCGTCGACGACGGGAAGCCGGGCGAGAAACCCTGGCCCCGCGGCACCTGGCGCGAGTTCGTGCTGAAGACCGTGCGCGCGAGCGCCAGCACGACGGTAAGCGTGCTGGGACAGAGCGACCAGGCGGTGGAGTACCGTCCGGAACTCGAGCCCCGCAGCACGTTCCGGCAGCAGGCCGACGGCCTGCACGTGCGGGTGATGCGCGCGCAGCGGCTACGCGACAGCGACGCGTGGCCCTACCCGTCGGTGATCCGGCTGACCGGCGTGGAAGAGGCATTCGCGCCGCCGGTGGTGAAGACGCTCGCCGCGATGGTCAATGCCGGCGGCACGGTGACGCTCCAGGGCAGCTGGAGCGCTCCGCAGGACGCGGCCGGGTCGCGGTTCGGCTTCGACTATCGCGACATCACCGGCGAGGACAGCAGAAGCCGCCAGGAAAGCTGGCGCTCGCTCGGCCTGCAGCCCGCCGGCAGGCCCGGCACCTACACCGCGAGCTTCACGCCACAACCGGGTCGCAGCTACGAGTTCCGCGCGGTACTGGAGCATCCCCTGCTGAGCCTCTACGGGGATGCGGTGCCGATCCCCGCCCGGTAGTGCCTGCGAGGCGGCGCGATCGCGCCGCGCAAGCCCGCCCGCTTCCCGCGGACGCGGCGGTCCCGGCCCGCGGTCAGCCCTTCGAAAGCAAAAAGTAAAAAATTAAAATTAAGGCAGCGCAGCCATTATCCCGCCATAAATCCGGAAAAATTACCAAAATTAATGCATAAAAACGTCACTCCGGCCTAGCTCTCACTCGTCATATGTAAATTTTTAAAAAAATTTGTTGACAAGCATGACGCGCCTCTTACAGACTCGGGTCGCCGGGTCGGGAGATGCCCGGTCCCGCACCAGAACCACGTAATCACGCCCTCACCGGGCGCAGCAGGACGGCGCATGCCGGCCAGCGCGGCGAGGTGTTGCCGATGGCCCGGCCACGGCACCCAGGCCCGCTGATCGATGCATCGCAGCAGCACGTACCGCGGACGGTCCGCGATACAGGGCGGCGCCTCCGCGAGGCGGCCTCGCTCAGCCAGTCACCCCAACGGGTTCCATGATGACTAGCAAGTGCCTGTACGTTCCGGTTCCAGCCATCCCCCGCCGCGCCGCGCCGGCGCAGGCGCTGCATGCCATCCAGGCGTGCACGCTGTGGCTGGCCGCCGCGCTGCCGTGGCCGACGCACGCTGCCGAGCCGGACCTGTTGCCCGTGCCCGCGCAATCGACGGCGCTGCCCGGCGGCGTCCGCATCCACGACGGCACCCGGATCAGCTTCGATCCGCACGACCAGGCCGCCGCGCGGGTCGCCGCGTACCTGTGCACGCTGCTGCGACGCACGCACACGCTGTCGCTGCGGCCGCAGGCCGGCAAGGCCGGCGGCACGTCCGCCAAGATCCACCTGCGCCTGGACCCGGCCGGGCCGGTCACACAGCAGGAGGGATACCACCTGCGCATCGATGCCAACGGCATCGTCCTGGGTGCGCGCGACGAAGCCGGCCTGTTCTACGCGGCGGTGTCGCTGTGGCAGCTGCTGAGCGCGCACAAGGCGGCGGCCGACGGCAGCATCGCGCTGTCCGGCATCGACATCCGCGACTGGCCCCGCCTGCGCTGGCGCGGGGTGATGCTCGACTCGGCCCGGCATTTCCAGGACGTGGCCACGATCGAGCGCCTGATCGACCAGATGGCGCTGCACAAGCTCAACGTCCTGCACTGGCACCTGACCGACGACCAGGGCTGGCGCCTGCAGATCCGGCGCTATCCGGCGCTGACCGGGGTCGGCGCCTGGCGGGTCCCGCCCGGCGCTGGCGAGGCGCAACGCCATGGCGGCTTCTACACCCAGCAGCAGGTGCGCCACCTGGTGGCCTACGCGCAGGCCCGCCACATCCAGATCGTCCCGGAGCTGGACATGCCCGGGCACGCCCAGGCCGCCGCCGCGGCCTATCCGCAGCACGTGGGCGGCGGCGCCGCGCCGGCGGTCGCCAACAGCTGGGGCATCCACGACTACCTGTACGGCGTGGACGAGGCCGACCTGGATTTCGTGCGCGACATCCTCGACGAGGTGATGGCGCTGTTCCCCGGCCGCTACGTGCACGTCGGCGGCGACGAGGCGCTGAAATACCGCTGGGAAACCTCGCCTGCCGTGCAGGCGCGCATGCGCCGGCTCGGCGTCGCCGACGAGGAGCAGTTGCAGTCCTGGTTCATCGACCAGGTCGGCCAGCACCTGCATGCGCACGGCAGGCGCCTGATCGGCTGGGACGAGATCCTGCTCGGCGCGCTGCCCAGGGACGCCACGGTCATGTCCTGGCACGGCGTCGAGGGCGCGGTGCAGGCCGCGCACATGGGCCACGACGCGGTACTGGCGCCCTCGCCGGCCCTGTACTTCGACAATCTGCAAAGCGGCCTCGGCGACGAACCGGCCGGACGCCTGAAGATCCAGTCGCTGGCCCAGGTCTATGCGTTCGACCCGCTGCCGGACGCGCTGGAGGCGGATGCCGCCGCGCACATCCTGGGCGCGCAGGCGCAGCTGTGGAGCGAGTACCTGGCAGCGCCGTGGCAGATCGACCACGCACTGTATCCGCGCATCGCGGCACTGGCCGAAGTGTTGTGGTCGCCCGCGTCCGGGCGCGACTGGAACGGCTTCCTGCAACGGCTGGTGCCGCAGTTGCGGCGCTACCGCCTGCTGGGAATCGAAGCGGCGGACAGCGCCTTCGCGGTGGCCACGCCCGAGCCGGAGCCCGCGCGCGTGCAGCCCGGCATGCCGGTGCTGCTGCGGCTGGGCAACCAGGCCGATTTCGGCGAGGTGCGCTACACGCTCGACGGCAGCGAGCCGGGGCCGGCATCGCCGCGCTACACCGGTCCCGTCGACGTGTCCTGGGGCGGCCAGCTGCGTGCCGCGACCTTCGCCGCCGACGGCACGCCGCTGTCGGCGCCGCGCACGATCAACGTGGACCACGACTGGCTGTACACCCGCGACAGCAGCCGCCTGCCGCCGTGCCGCGACGACGGCCTGCGCCTGCGCCTGCCGCTGTTGCCCGACCAGGGCGCGCGCGGCACCCCGGTCTACGACGTGGACCTGTTCGATGCGTGCTGGAGGTATCCGCGCGCCGCGCTGGCCGCACCGGCGCAGTTGCACGTCGAGCTCGCGCGGCTGGCGCGCAACTTCGGCCTGACCCGGCCGCAGCTGGCGCGCCGCACGCCCTATCCGCCCGGCCCCTCGGGCGAGCGCCTGCTGGTGCGGGCCGGCCGCTGCGACGGCCCGCTGCTGGCCAGCCTACCGCTGCCGGCAGGCACTTCGCCCGGCTTGCGCTTCGCGCTGGATGCGCCACTGCCCGCGGCAGGCGCGGACACCGACCTGTGCCTGATCGCCGCCGCCGCGCTGGACGGCCCGCTCTACGGCATCGACACGGTCCGCGTTGTGCCGGCCACCGCCGCAACGCCCACCCCCTGAGGATCCCGCCATCACCCGCCCCGCCCGCCCTCCGCAGCATGCCATCCCGGCCACCCTCGCCGACCGCGCTGGAGCCTTCGCATGAACCACACGCTGTTCCTCGCCACCTTCGTCGCCTACCTGCTCGTGACCCTGGCATTCGGCGCCTGGATCTCGCGCCACCACCGCGGAAGCGGCGAGGACTTCCTGCTGGGCGGGCGCCGGGTCTCGCCGCTGCTGACCATCGGCTCGACGGTCGGCACGATGGTCGGCACCGGCTCGAGCATGGGCGCGGTGGGCTACGCCTACGCCAACGGCTGGGCCGGCACGCTGTACGGCATCGGCGGTGCGCTCGGCATCCTCGCCCTGGCGCAGTGGTTCGCGCCGGCGCGGGCGCAGCGCTTCGCCACCATGAGCGAGGAGCTCGCGCACTACGTCGGCGACCACCCGCTGGTGGCGCGGCTGGTCGCGGTGCTGACCTACATCGCCTGCGTCGGCTGGCTGGGCGCGCAGATCCTCGGCGGCGGCGTCTACCTGGCGTGGATGGCCGGCATCGACCTGACCGTGGCCAAGCTGCTGGTGGCGATCGGCTTCGGCGCCTACTGCGTAATCGGCGGCTACGTCGCCGTGGCCTGGACCGATACGCTGCAGGCGCTGATCGTGTTCTGCGGCTTCATCCTGATGGCCGTCTACGTGCTGGTCCGGATCGGCGGGCCGCACGCGCTCGGCGACGGGCTGGATCCGGCCGCCGCCAGCCTGCTGGGCTGGCGCAAGGTCGGCGCGCTGCCGGCCCTGTCGCTGGTCTGCGTGATCGCGGTCGGGGTGCTGGCGTCGCCGGCGTTCCGCCAGCGCATCTACGCCGCGCGCTCGGTCGCCGCGGTGCGGCGCTCGTTCCTGTTCACCGGCGGCCTGTACCTGCTGTTCTCCGCGATCCCGGCGGTGGTGGGCGTGGCGGCGCGGCAACTGGCGCCGGCGCTGGGCGAGGCCAGCTTCGCCTTCCCGTACCTGGCCACCGACGTGCTGCCGCTCGCGCTGGGACTGGCGCTGCTGGTGGCCGGGCTGTCGGCCACCCTGTCCAGCGCCAGCTCCGATGCGATCGCCGGCGTGGCGGTGCTCACCCGCGACCTGTACGCGATGGTCCGCGGACGGCCGATCGAGGAGCGCAAGGCGGTGGCCACCTCACGCCTCGGCCTGGTCGCGACGATCGCGCTGGCGCTGCTGCTGGCGCTGCTCTCCAACGACATCATCGGTTACATCGGCACGATGATCGCCACCCTCATGAGCGGCCTGTGCGTGTGCTCGCTGCTCGGCCGCTTCTGGCGCCGCTTCACCTGGCAGGGCGCGGTCGCATCCCTGCTCGGCGGCTCGCTGGTCTCGATCGCGGTCGGCGCGCAGCCCGCGTGGAATGCGTTCTGGGGCAATCCCTGCATCCCGGCCCTGGTCGGCGCCGGCGTGGCCGGCGGCGTCGCCAGCCTGCTCAGCCCTGCCCGCGCCGCGCCAGACGCAGTCCCGTCGCCACGTTCACCCGACTGACCCACGCGGGGCACCTCCACGGTCCCGCCCACTCCCCCCGACGTCCACGCGCCCTTCCTGGAAGCCACCATGTCGACTCGAACCGCTCCGCTCCCCCTGGCCATCACCCTGACCATCCTCGCCCCAAGCGCGCTCGCCCAGGACACGACCGCCACCGCCGGCGGCAGCGAACCCAGCACACTGGACACCGTCCAGGTCAGCGGCTACCGGGCAAGCCTGCTCAAGGCGATCGACAACAAGCGCACCGCCGACGCCATCGTCGACTCGATCAACGCCGAGGACATCGGCAAGTTCCCCGACGCGAACGTCGCCGAATCGCTTTCGCATATCCCCGGGGTGGCGGTCGATTACGCCTACGGCGAAGGCGAGAAGGTCTCGATCCAGGGCACCGACCCGGCGCTCAACCGCACCCTGCTCAATGGCCAGACCGTGGCCTCGACCGACTGGGGTGGCTCGAGCTACTCGCAGACGCGCACGTTCAATTACTCCACGCTGGCGCCGGAGCTGCTGTCCGCCGCCGAGGTCTACAAGACACCGGAGGCACGCATCGTCGAAGGCAGCGTCGGCGGCACCGTGATCCTGCATACGCGCAAGCCGCTGGACATGCAGGCCAACACCGTCACTGGCTCGGCCGGGATGGGCTACAACGACCGTTCGGACCGCTACCGTCCCAATGGCTCGGTCCTGTACAGCTGGAAGAACAGCGCCGGCAGCTTCGGCGTGCTGGCGTCCTACATGCATCGCGACGAGTGGATCCAACGCGAAGGCATCGATGTCTATGGCTATCCCACGGTCGCCTCCGCCGGCTTCCCCAGCAGCGTGGTCGCCAACGCCGGCGACGCGGTCTATCCCAACTCGGTCAGCACCGGTCTGATCAAGCAACACCGGCGGCGCGATACCACCAGCGTCGACATCCAGTTCAAGCCCAACGATCGGCTGGAATTCAACTTGAACGCGCTGTACGTCGACGCCGATTACACCTACTTCAACAACAGTCGCTACTCGTACGCGGCCGGCAGCCCGAGTGCGGCCACGTCGCTGGACATCGTCGACGGCGTGGCGACCCGCGGCAGCTTCAGCGACAGCGCCGTCACCGAACACGATGCCACCTACAAGAAGACCGCGGTGAAGACGACCTCGGTCACCGGACAGATGGACTTCCATGGCGACAACTGGAGCATGACCGCAGTCGCCGGCGCCACCAAATCCACCGGCGGAGTCCAGAAGCAATACTTCATGGAACTGCCCGAATACAATGGCTACAGCTACAGCATCGACCACGACAAGGTGGCGCTGAACTACGCCAACGCGAGTGATCCCTCGACCATCGAGGTCAGCGATGGCAGCTGGATCGGCGCGATCGGCAAGACCCCGCTGACCGATCAGGAAAAGTACCTGCAGCTGGACTTCAGTCGCGACATCCAGCTCGGCCCGTTCTACCAGATCCTGTGGGGCGCCAAGCACGAGGACCACGACAATACCCAGAGCGTCTGGTCACTGGGGCTGTACGCCGACGGCGACATCACTCTGGCCGACGTCGGTGGCGGCTACACCGACAGCGATTATCTGTCCGGCATCAGTGCCACCGACGACATGCGCCATTGGGCCCTCATCAGCCAGAAGGCGATGGTCGCCTACTTGGACCGGCTGGCCGCCGGCGGCAGCTATACACAGACCTATGCCTCGTCGTACGCGATCCACGAAGTCAACAACTCCGGCTATCTGCAGGGCAATTTTTCGGGCGATCGCTATCGTGGCAACATCGGCGTGCGCTACGCGCACACCATGGACGACATGGCCGGCTACAACGTCCTGTCGACCGGCACGGTGACCCCGGTCGATGTCACCCAGCGCTACGGCAAATGGCTGCCGAGCGCCAACTTCGTCTACGACCTCAGCGACGACTTGCTGCTGCGCCTGGCCGCCGCCAGGACCATCGCGCGCCCGCGCTATCAGGACCTCGCCCCCAGCGTCACCCAGAACGACACCGTGCTGTCGGCCACCGGCGGTAACCCCTACCTGAAGCCCTACCAATCGAATAACTACAATGCATCGCTGGAGTGGTACTACGCCACCGACACGCTGCTGTCGCTGGACCTGTTCTACAAGGACATCGCCTCCTACGTGGTGACCAAGACCAGCGAGGAGGTGCTCTACAACAGCTCCACCGGCGGTTACGACACCTATACCACCACCCGTCCCTACAACGCCGCCAATGCCACCGTGCGCGGCTTCTCGCTGGCCTGGCAGGGCGCGTTGGGGGCCGGCTTCGGGCTGATCGCCAACTACACCTTCTCCGATGCCAAGGCCTCGGTGGATTACAACCTGCCCTACAACTCGCGCAACGCGGTCAACCTCACCCCGTACTGGGAACAGGGACCCTGGAGCGTGCGCGTGACCGGCAGTTGGCGCTCCAAGTACTTCACCGGGATCGGTCGCGTCGGCGCCAAGCTGATGACCGCCGCCTACACCAACCTCGGCCTGGCGGTGTCCTACCAGTTCACGCCGTCGCTGCAACTGGACATCGACGCCAGCAACCTGCTGGACGAGGAGTACTACAACTACAACGGCTCCACCCGCGAGCCGATGTCGATCTACAAGAGCGGTCGCATCTTCGATGCCACGCTGCGCTTCAAGTTCTGATCGCCCAGCGCCACCCCAGGCTTACCGTCCCCCGGGAGACACACCATGCGCACGCAACCGATCCTGCTCTCCAGCTGCATCGTCGCCGCCTTGTATGGGCACGCTTCCAGCGCCGCGGCACAGACCGCCGCCGGCGACGCCGCCGCGTCGCCCACGGCGACCGACCTGGACGCGGTCACCGTGACCGCCTACCGCCGCAGCCTGCAGAAATCACTGCAGGCCAAGCGCAGCGCCGGGGCGATCGTCGATGTCATCAGCGCCGAGGATATCGGCAAGTTCCCGGACACCAACGCCGCCGAGTCGCTCTCGCACCTGCCCGGCATCACCATCGACCACGTCTACGGCGAAGGCGAGAAGGTCAGCATCAACGGTACCGATCCCGCACTCAACCGGGTACTGCTCAATGGACAGACGGTCGCTTCCTCGGACTGGGGCAGCAATTCCACCAGCGACAGCGGCCGCACCTTCAACTACTCGCTGCTGTCGCCGGAGATCATCGGCCAGATGGAGGTCTACAAATCTCCCGAAGCGCGCATCGACGAAGGCAGTATCGGCGGCACGGTGATCCTGCACACGCTCAAGCCGCTCGATCTTCCGGCCAACACCTTGCGTGGCTCGCTAGGCTACGACTACAACGACCGCTCCGAACGCGGCTCGCCGCGCGGCTCGGTAATGTGGAGCTGGCACGATGCCGACAGCAACATCGGCGTGCTGGTATCGGCCACCCACGACAAGCAGTACCTGTCGCGCGCCGGCGTCAATTTCTTCAACTACACCCATACCGGCGCCGAGATCACCAGCGATCCGGTGGTCAGCGGCGACGGCGACTACACCACCGCGCGCCTGCCCTATGGCATCAACAGCAGCTACTTCCAGCAGACCCGCGAACGCAACGGCCTCCAGGCAGCCCTGCAATTCCGGCCGAACGATCGCAACGAGATCAACCTGACCGGCCTGTACATCAAGGGGCGCTACAACTACTACAGCCAGTCCACCTATGCCTGCCTGGCCTGCGACCTCGGCAATATCTCGGCACTGACCGTCCACGACGGCTACATCACCTCGGCGACCGTCGAGGACGGCACCGCCCAGATGGACACCAACTACATCAAGAGCACCGTCACCACCAAGAGCCTGAACCTGCGCCACGACTATACCGGCGATGTCTGGAACTTCGCCTCGCAGGTCGGCAAGACCTCCGCGCGCGGCGGCAAGGATCCGGAATACCTGATGAAGTTCCTGCTGCGTTCGGGTGGCTACACCTACACCTCCAACGGCGTGAACTTCACCAACCTTGTCTATGACGATGCAAGCATCTCCAACTGGGGGCTGGATGCAGACACCCAGGCCGGCGGCATCGATACCGACATCCTCAAGGACGGCGAGCACTATGCCCAGTTCGACGCCGACCGCGCGATTGCGTGGGGGCCGTTCGACAAGCTGCTGATCGGTGCCAAGTACACCAACCATACCAACTCACGCACGCGCATCGGCAACGCCATCTACACCACCGACGCGATCACCCTGTCCGAGTTCGACCCGGGCAGCTCGCCCGACGGCCTGTTCGACGGCCTCAATGCCTACGGAAACATCGCCTCGCGCCCGATCGCCAGCCTGGCCGACGTGATCGCCTACCTGGAATCACAACCGGGCACCGCCATGCAGTTCGACCCGTCCAATTCCTTCAGCATCAACGAGATCACCGCCGCGGTCTACGCACAGGCCGACTTCGAGACCGCAGGCGGGTGGCGCGGCAACCTCGGCGTGCGCTACGTCGATACCCAGGACACCTCCCACTATTGGCAAAGCAACGACGGTGGCGACAGCTACGAAGCGGCTACCACCCGCAACCGCTATCGCAAGCCATTGCCCAGCTTCAACCTGATCCGGGAACTGGGCGAGGATGTGATCCTGCGCATGTCGGCCGCGAAGGTCATCGCCCGTCCGCGCTTCAGTCAATTGGGCGGGTCGGTCTCGGTGGACGACACCTCCTTGTCCGGCTCTATGGGCAATCCAAACCTGCGCCCCTATGAGTCGACCAACTACGACCTGTCCGGCGAGTGGTATTTCTCGCAGGAAGGGCTGCTCGGGCTGGAGCTGTTCCACCGCGACATCTCCACCTACATCATCACCACCAGTGTGGAGAAGCAGTACACCAACCCCAGTACCGGCGTCAGCGGCGTCTATACCTTCACTCTCCCGGAGAACGCCGCCGACGCCAAGGTCGACGGCGCCTCGCTGGCGTACCAGCAGAGCTACGGGCTCGGCTTCGGCCTGCAGGCGAACTACACCTATGCCCGGGCCAACACCAGCAACGGCTACAACATGCCGTACCTTTCCCGCGATTCGGTCAACTTCATCCCGTATTGGGAACACGGCCGCTGGTCGGTCCGCATCAACTACACCTGGCGCTCGAAGTACTTCACCACGATCGGCACGGTCAATTCGAAGATATTCACCGACGACTACGCCGAACTGGGTCTGGCAGTGAACTACCAGTTCAACGACCACATCGGCCTGAGCCTGGATGCCAGCAATCTGCTCGATTCCACCTACTACTCCTACAACGACGTGAAACAGCAGCCATTGAGCATCTACAAGAGCGGCCGGTCAGCGGCACTCAATCTCAACGTCAAGTTCTGAGCACGGGAGTCATCACCTGTAGGAGCGACTTCAGTCGCGAGGGGCTCTCCCGGGAAAGCCCCTCGCGACTGAAG
>JASGDF010000131.1:0-34840 GCA_047607345.1 Pseudomonas sp.
CGATGACGCCTGGCTCAGCGGGGCGGCGGCTCCCGTGCGTGCCTGGGCAAGTCGCTGGGTCCCCGCCTTCGCGGGGACGACGAAATGCTGGGCCGTCGTCCCCGCGAAGGCGGGGACCCAGCGACTTGCCCAGGCACGCACGGGAGCCGCCGCCCCGCTGAGCCAGGCGTCATCGACGCGCTCCTATAATCGGCGGATGAATTCATCCTGGATCGACGCCACGCTGGAGTGGATCGGCAGCCACCCCACCCTGGCGGGCGCGGTCATCTTCGCGATCGCCTTCAGCGACGCGGTGATCGTGCTCGGCGCGATCGTACCGGCGCTGCCGCTGCTGTTCGCGGTCGGCGTGCTGATCGGACTGGGCCAGATCAGCGGTCCCTACGCGGTCGCCTGCGCGACCGTGGGCGCCTTCCTCGGCGATGCGCTGAGCTACTGGGTCGGCCACCGCTGGGGCCACCGGCTGCGCGGGATCTGGCCGTTCCGCCGCTACCCGCAGCTGCTGGACCGCGGCGAGGTGCTGTTCCGGCGCAACGCCTTCAAGAGCATCCTGGTCGCCCGCTACGTCGGCGCGATCCGGCCGTTCGTGCCGGCCATCGCCGGCATGGCGCACATGCCGCTGCGCCGCTACGCGCTGGCCAGCGGTCTGGCCTGCGTCTCGTGGGCGGTGCTGTTCCTGGCGCCGGGCTGGGTGCTCGGCCAGGCCTACGACGCGGTCGCCGCGGTGGCCGGGCGGCTGTTCGCGGTGGTGGCGCTGCTGCTGGCGGTGCTCGGCCTGGTCTGGGCCGGCGTGCTGTACGGCTACCGCTGGTCGGCCGCGCACCTGGACGCGCTGCTGGCGCGCCTGCTCGCCTGGTCGCACCGGCACCCGCTGATCGGCACCTGGTCCGGCGGCGTGCTCGACCCGCGCCGGCGCGAGTCGGTGCCGCTGGCGGTGCTGGCGGTGATGCTGCTGTTGCTCGGCTGGGGCTGGTTCGTGCTGCTGATGGTGGTGCTGGCGCACGGCGAACCACTCGGCCTGGACCTGGCGGTGCACGACCTGATGCTGGCGCTGCGCAACCCGCTGGCCGACTACCCGATGGTGGCGCTGGCCTCGCTCGGCGACTGGCAGGTGCTGAGCCCGGCGATCGTGGTCGCGATGGGTTACCTGGCCTGGCGCCGGCGCTGGATGCCGGTGCTGCACTGGCTGGCGGCGCTGGGCTTCGGCCTGGCCCTGACCAAGCTGCTCGGCGCCACCGTGCATGTGGTGCGCCCGCCCGCGGCCAGCAGCGGCTTCGGCTTCCCGTCGGTGGCGGTGACGATGGCCACGATCAGCTTCGGCTTCTTCGCGGTGCTGATCGCGCGCGAGCTGCCCGGTCGCAGCCGGGTGTGGCCGTACCTGGTGTGCGGCGCGATCGTCTCGATGATCGGCTTCGCCCGGCTGTACCTGGGCGCGCACTGGCTCAGCGACGTGGTCGGCGGGATGCTGTTCGGGGTGTTCTGGCTGCTGGTGCTGGGCATCGCCTACCGCCGCCGCTTCAACCGCGCGTTCTGGGTCAAGCCAGTGGCCTGGCTGTTCTACGGCGGCTTCCTGGCGGCGGCGATGGTATTCGCACCGCGTAATCTGGAGCGCAAGCTGGCCAAGTTCGAACCGCCACCGCCGCTGCCGATGGCGTTGCAGGCGGCGGCATGGTGGCAGGGCGACTGGCACCGACTGCCGGCGCGCCGCAACGAGTTCGACGACGACCAGCGCTGGCCGCTGGACGTGCAGCTGGCCGGCCCATTGCAGCCGCTGCAACGGCAGTTGCAGGCGCGAGGCTGGCGCCTGCAGCCACAGGCCGGCTGGGAACAGGCGCTGCAGGTGCTCAACGTCGGTGCCACTCCGGACCGGGTGCCGGTGCTGCCGGCCACGCTCGACACCCAGGTCGAGGCGCTGCTGATGGTGCACGGCGGCGAACGCGAAGGCGAGATCCACGTGCTGCGGCTGTGGCCGGCCGCCGCGCGCCTGCAGCCCGGCGCCGCGCCGCTGTGGCTGGGCAGTACGCAGACGCTGCGCTACGAACGCCACTTCAGCCTGATCGGGCTGTGGCATCCGCTGCGCGGGGTCGATCCGGCATTGCAGGCGGTGACGCAGTCGCTGGGCGGCCTGCCGCACCGCGTCGAATACCGCCGGCGTTCGGGCGTGCCGTTGCTGCTGATCGATGCGCGGGAAGCGCAGAAAAGCCCGTAGGAGTGGCCCCGGCATGCCGGGGCCGTTCAGTCGCGATGGGGCCTTCCCGGCAAGTGGCCACCACGAAACGAACGGCGTCGGCATGCCGACGCCACGCCTACGGCATCCAGGCGAGCAACTGGTCCAGCCGCTGGTGCGGGTCGTCGATCTGCAGCAACGCCAGCCGCTGCGGCTCGGCCAGCGGCAGCAGTTCGGCCAGCCGCCAGCCCACCCATGCGGCCTGATCCAGCTGCGCCGGACCGGCCGAGGCGTATTCGCCACCGGCCTGCTCCAGCATGTGTCCCAGCAGCGTCGCCAGCAGGCCGTGTTCCGGACGCAGTTCGTCATCGCTGTCCGGCTCGCACCACGTCACCTCGCCGACCACCAGTCCGCTGTCGCGCACCCGCGTGCGCGCCACGCGAAAGCGCCGCAATCCGCGCAGCCGCAGCACCAGCACGCCGTCCGCGCCGACGTCGAAATCCTCGACCCTGACCTCCACGCCATACGCCGCCGGTACGGCAGGTGCGCCGACCTCGCTGCCTTCCAGGATCAGGCAGACGCCAAAGCTACCGCCACTGCGACCGCAGTCACGCACCAGGTCCAGGTAGCGGCGCTCGAACACCCTCAGCCCGATCGCCGCACCGGGCAGCAGCACGCAGTGCAGCGGGAACAGCGGCAGCGCGGTGGTCGACACCGGTTCGGCCATCACGACAACCGCTCCACGAACCGCCGCAGCGCACCGTCGAAACCGCCGCGGGACATGAACACCACGTGGTCGCCGGCGTGCGCGTCCAGCAGCGCATCGACATCTGCCATCGCGTCGGCCGCCTCCCGCGACGGCGCCCGCGCAGGCGCGCCCGGCCACATCGAGTTGCCGCGCGGCTCCATCGCCGAGTCGTCGCGCGCGCGCGCGTTGCCGATCACCACCTGTCCGCGGACATCGTCGATGCTACCCGGCGCGTGGCCCTGTTCCTGCGCGATACCGAACGTCGCCAGCCGGATGGACATCGGCGGATGGATCGCCTGGTCATCGCCTTCCACCCGCATGCCCGGTCCGCACGCCAGCGTGGCCACGCCGCCCATGAAGGTGCCGACGATTCCGAGGATATGGATCTTCAAAACACTGTTTCCGTGGTCACTGGCGCCACTTTAGCCGAGCCCTGTCGACCCGGCACGCTGTCGCGCAATCGCGCCGACCCGACGCATCCGTAAGTTTTCCCACCAGAAGACCGCCATCAGGCGCATCAGGAAATTCCGACGAACTATCGGGGACTCCCCGATATCGTCATCACCCGGTCATCAACAGAATAGGCATCGCCAGTCGCAGTATCCCACTTGGTCCTACTCCCCAAGAGGCCATCCCCAAGGGAGCTCATGCTGCGGGGCCCTGAGCAAGCCTTCCTACTGGCTTCTACAACAAACCCCGGCCTGCGAGCAGGCCGGGGTTCTTTTTGGTGAATCCTTCAGAAGAGCGCGGCACACCCATGTTCCGGCCTCGTTTTCGACGACGGTGGCGACTTCAGTCCCGACAGGCCTTACCAGCAAGGCGTCGGGATTGAAGTCCCTCCCACAGTCGTTGTCAGCGCCCGAGCGCGACGCTGATGCGCTCGAGCACTTCGTCCAGCGAACCGACGCCATCCACGCGCGCCAGCGTGCCGCGCTGCTCGTAGAAGCCGATCACCGGGGCGGTCGAGTCGTTGTAGACCTGCAGGCGCTTGCGCACCGACTCGGGATTGTCGTCCTCGCGGCCTTCGGCCTTGGCGCGGCCGGCGATGCGCTCGACCAGCAGCTCGGTCGCCACGTCCAGCTGCACCACCGCGTCGAGCGGCTGGTCGATCTCGGCCAGCAGCCGGGTCAGCGCGTCGGCCTGCGCCAGGTTGCGCGGATAGCCGTCGAGGATGAAGCCCTTGGCCGCATCGGGCTGGCCCAGGCGCGACTTGAGCATGCCGAGCAGGATGTCGTCGGACACCAGCTCGCCGCGCGCCATCACTTCCTTGGCCTGCAGGCCGAGCGGGGTGCCGGCGGCGACCTCGGCGCGCAGCAGGTCGCCGGTGGAGATGTGCGGAACCTGCAGTTTTTCCTTGAGGCGTGCCGCCTGCGTCCCCTTGCCCGAGCCGGGTGGACCCAACAGAACCAATCGCATCAATGTGACTCCATACGTGAAAACCGTGAGGCGGCGGCGGGCGTTAGACTCGCGGGAATCGCCGTCGTTGTGCCGCAACGCCGTCCAGCTTACCGCATCCGGGCAAGATCCCGGCAATGCCCCGCGACCCAGGAGCTGCTCCCTCATGGCCCAAGGCACCTTGCTGTATGCCCAGTCCGGTGGCGTCACCGCCGTCATCAACGCCACCGCCGCCGCGGTGATCGGCGAGGCCCGTGCCCGCAAGGTCAAGGTGCTGGCGGCGCGCAACGGCATCCTCGGCGCGCTGCGCGAGGAGCTGATCGACACCTCGAAGGAACCGGCCGCGGCGATCCGCGCACTGGCGCACACGCCGGGCGGCGCGTTCGGCTCGTGCCGCTACAAGCTCAAGTCGCTGGAGGCCGACCGTGGCAAGTACGAGCGCCTGCTGGAGGTGCTGCGCGCCCACGACGTGCGCTGGTTCCTCTACAACGGCGGCAACGATTCGGCCGACACGGCGTGGAAGGTCTCGCAGCTGGCCGAGGCGTTCGGCTACCCGCTGCGCTGCATCGGCGTGCCCAAGACCATCGACAACGACCTGGCGCTCACCGACACCTGCCCCGGCTTCGGCTCGGCCGCCAAGTACACCGCGGTCTCGGTGCGCGAGGCCGCGCTGGACGTGGCGGCGATGGCCGAGACCTCGACCAAGGTGTTCGTCTACGAGGCGATGGGCCGCCACGCCGGCTGGCTGGCCGCCGCGGCCGGGCTGGCCGGGCAGTCCCGCGACGACGCGCCGCAGGTGATCCTGCTGCCCGAGCGCGCCTACGACGAGGCCGCGTTCCTGGCCCGGGTCGAGGCGGTGGTGAAGAAGGTCGGCTGGTGCGTGGTGGTGGCCAGCGAGGGCATCCGCAGCACCGACGGCCGCTTCGTCGCCGATGCCGGCGGCGGTACCGACGCGTTCGGCCACGCCCAGCTCGGCGGGGTGGCGTCGTATCTGGCACAGCGGGTCAAGCAGCAACTCGGCTACAAGGTGCACTGGACGCTGCCGGACTACCTGCAGCGCTCGGCCCGCCACCTCGCCTCGAAGACCGACTGGGAACAGGCGCAGGCGGTCGGCAAGGCGGCGGTGCAGTACGCATTGAAAGGCATGAACGCGGTGATGCCGGTGATCGTGCGCAGCAGCGATGCGCCGTACCGCTGGCGGATCGAGCCGGCACCGCTGAGCAAGCTCGCCAATACCGAACGCAAGATGCCGGTCGGGTTCCTGAGCAAGGACGGCTTCGGCATCACCGCGCACGCGCGCCGCTACCTGGCGCCGCTGATCCGCGGCGAGGCGCCGTTGCCCTACGGCAGCGATGGCCTGCCGAAGTATATCTCGCTGAAGAACGTCGCGGTGGCGAAGAAGCTGCCGGCGTGGGAGGGATGACTCCGGCGCGCCTGTGGGAGCGACTTCGGTCGCGATGAGCGTTACCGGGAAAGCCTCGTCGCGACTGAAGTCGCTCCCACAGGAACAACAGGCCTATCAGCGGCAGGCCTTGCCTTCCACCTTCATCTGCGCGGCGAACATCGGAACCTGCGCGATCTGGCCGGCCGCCGCCTGCTTCTTCGCGTCATCCAGGTAGATCCGCGACTGCCCCTGCCCGTCCAGCTGCGGCTTGCTGTCCACCGGCTTGCGCCATACCCGCACCACCGCCTGCTGCGCCGGGCATGCCGCGTTCGGCACGCGGATCACGTCGTTGAGCTTCCAGCCGGCCGCCTCGCTCGGCCTGGCCTTGTCGAAGTCGACGAAGCGCGCGCGCGGCTGGCAGGTCGGGCTGCTGCGGACCGTCGCGAACTTGTACGGCTGCGCGGCATCGCCGGTGAACAGTCCTTCCAGCCGCGCGCAGGCCTCGGGGATCTGCCGCAGCGTATGCGCGGCTCCCACCGCCTGCGGCGCTCCGGTCGGACGCTGCAGTTCGGGCACGGGATCGGCGGCCATGGCCAGGCCGGCGACCGGCCACAGGCCGGCCAGGACAAGCTGACGAAGGTCCATCGCGGGGCTCCTAGGAAGATCGGGGGAAGATCGGGGCGAGCAGGCTGTCACGGTCCGACTGAACGCCGCGACAAAGCCGCGCAGTGGCGGCACCGCGACCCCGCGCGCATACTCGGCGCCGATCCAGGCAGGCCCGAACATCGCGACGTGCGCTTCTGGCCCCAGGGCCGACGAGTCCGCTTCCGCTATGGCACTCGCCGCGCATCGCCCCGGTTCGTCCCCTGGCCGGACGAGGTCCATCATCCTTGGGAGGGGTCATGTTGGAACAATACGGGTTGGCGCTGTCACTGGGCTGCGCACTGCTTGCGATTCTCCACGGCGCGGTGTCCGCGCGCTGGGTCCTCAAACAGCCGGCCGGCAACGCGCGGATGCAGCAGATCGCCGGCGCGATCCAGGAAGGCGCGCGTGCCTACCTCAACCGGCAGTACCTGACCATCGCCATCGCCGGCATCGTGCTGTTCCTCGTGGTCGGCGCGTTGCTGAGCTGGCACACCGCGATCGGCTTCGCGATCGGCGCGGCGCTGTCCGGGCTGGCCGGCTACATCGGCATGAACGTCTCGGTGCGCGCCAACGTGCGTACCGCCGAGGCGGCGCGGCACGGGCTCGGCGCGGCGATGGACGTGGCGTTCCGCGGCGGGGCGATCACCGGCATGCTGGTGGTCGGGCTGGGCCTGCTCGGCGTGGCCGGTTACTACGCGCTGCTGACCGGCGCGCTCGGCGCGAGCGTCGAGCAGGCGCTGCATGCGCTGGTCGGGCTGGCGTTCGGCGCCTCGCTGATCTCGATCTTCGCGCGCCTGGGTGGCGGCATCTTCACCAAGGGCGCCGACGTCGGCGCCGACCTGGTCGGCAAGGTCGAGGCCGGCATTCCCGAGGACGACCCGCGCAACCCGGCGGTGATCGCCGACAACGTCGGCGACAACGTCGGCGACTGCGCCGGCATGGCCGCCGACCTGTTCGAGACCTACGCGGTCACGGTGATCGCCACGATGCTGCTGGGCGGGCTGATGGCGGCCGAGGCCGGGCGCAACGCGGTGCTGTATCCGCTGGTGCTGGGCGGGGCCTCGATCGTCGCCTCGATCGTCGGCGCCAGCTTCGTCAAGACCCGCGAGAGCGGCTCGATCATGGGCGCGCTGTACAAGGGCGTGATCGTCTCCGGCGCGCTGGCGGCGATCGCGTTCTGGCCGATCACCACGACCCTGATGGCCGACTCGCCGCACGGGTCCGGCGGGCTGTACGCCTGCGCGCTGATCGGGCTGGTGCTGACCGGGCTGATCGTGTGGATCACCGAGTATTACACCGGCACCGACTACACGCCGGTCCAGCACGTCGCCGCGGCCAGCACCACCGGCCACGGCACCAACATCATCGCCGGGCTGGGCGTGTCGATGAAATCGACCGCGCTGCCGGTGGTGGCGGTGTGTGCGGCGATCTGGGGCGCGTTCCACTTCGGCGGCCTGTACGGCATCGCGATCGCCGCCACCGCGATGCTGTCGATGGCCGGCATGGTGGTCGCGCTCGACGCCTACGGCCCGATCACCGACAACGCCGGCGGCATCGCCGAGATGGCCGAGCTGCCGCCGGAGGTGCGCGCGGTCACCGACCCGCTCGACGCGGTCGGCAACACCACCAAGGCGGTGACCAAGGGCTATGCGATCGGTTCGGCGGCGCTGGCCGCGCTGGTGCTGTTCGCCGACTACACCCACAACCTGCGGGCCACGCACCCGGGCGAGACGTTCGCCTTCGACCTGTCCGACCACACGGTGATCATCGGCCTGCTGATCGGCGGCCTGATCCCCTATCTGTTCGGCGCGATGGCGATGGAGGCGGTCGGCCGCGCCGCCGGCGCGGTGGTCGAGGAGGTGCGCCGGCAGTTCCGCGAGATCGCCGGGATCATGCAAGGCACCGGCAAGCCGCAGTACGACCGGGCCGTGGACATGCTCACCCGCTCGGCGATCAGGGAGATGATCCTGCCCTCGCTGCTGCCGGTGCTGATCCCGGTCGTGGTCGGCCTGCTGCTCGGGCCGCGCGCGCTCGGCGGGCTGCTGATCGGCACGATCGTCACCGGCCTGTTCGTGGCGATCTCGATGACCACCGGCGGCGGCGCCTGGGACAACGCCAAGAAGTACATCGAGGACGGCCACTTCGGCGGCAAGGGCGGCGAGGCGCATAAGGCCGCGGTGACCGGCGACACCGTCGGTGACCCCTACAAGGACACCGCCGGCCCGGCGATCAATCCGCTGATCAAGATCATCAACATCGTCGCGCTGCTGCTGGTGCCGCTGCTCTAGCACCGGCGAAGCCCCGGGCTGCCGGCCGGCGATCCGCGCCCGCCGTGCTCCCCGCACGGCGGGCGCGGCCACCTTCCCCTGGAACCCCATCGCGGCTACAGGCAGCCGATCAGGCTCTCGTAGACCGGCTGCCCGCCCGGCAGCGGCTGGAACAGCGGGCTGGGCACCGACAGCGCCTGCAGGAACGCCGGCAAGGCCAGCCCAGCCGGCAACCTCACCGGGTAGCGCCAGACCCGGCACCCTCGCCAGCATGCCGGTGAGCCACACTCTCTTGCGCATCTCGTTGCCTCCCCATCGATGGACGTCCAGCGTCGTCCGGCCGGCCGACCATGGACATCGGATTTCCCCCGCTTCCCCTCCGGAACCCGCCGGCAATCCGGGTCGGAAAATCCCGATCGCTGCGGCCGGCCCCGGCCCATCCGCTGGCACGCCTCGCCCTCGCGCCGATCCGGCCCCGATCGCACGCGCCCGGGCCGAACGCGTAGAATCGGACGCCCTCACATCACTGCAAGCCTCGGAGCAAGCGCATGGGCCTGGAACTGGTCACCTCCGGCAAGAATCTGCCGGACGAAATCAACGTCGTCATCGAGATCCCGAAGGACTCCGAGCCGGTCAAGTACGAAGTGGACAAGGCCAGCGGCGCGATCTTCGTCGACCGCATCCTGTCCACCCCGATGCGTTATCCGTGCAACTACGGCTACGTGCCCAACACCCTGTGTGGCGACGGCGATCCGGCCGACGTGCTGGTGGTGCTGCCGCTGCCGCTGGTGCCTGGTTCGGTGGTGCGTTGCCGCCCGGTCGGCGTGCTGAAGATGAGCGACGAGGCCGGCAGCGACGAGAAAATCCTGGCCGTGCCGGTCGCCAAGATCTTCTCCGGCTACGCCCACATCGAGGACATCGAGCAGGTCTCGGGCCACTGGCTGGAGCGCATCGGCCACTTCTTCGAGCACTACAAGGACCTGGAGAAGGGCAAGTGGGTCAAGCTGGACGGCTGGGCAGGCGCGGCGGAAGCCAAGCGCATCCTGGTCGAGTCCGTGGAGCGCTACAAGGCAGACGCGAGCTGAATCCGGCAAGGCCGGTCCGGCCCCGGCCGGACCGGCTGGTCACGCTGGTCTGCCCGCGCCCCCGATGACCCGTTCCTGAAGATTGGGTACATTGCCCATGCAATTCAGGCCGCCTTGACGCCGGCCCGATCCAGGGGAAATGTCTTGCGAATTCTGTTTGTCGGCGACGAAGCCAGCTTGCCGTCGGAGCTGGTCAGCTACATCCGCGACCTCGGCGATGACTGGCAGACCCAGCAGGCGCCGGACGGCAACGCCGCGATCGCCGCGGCCGCGCAGACGCCGTTCGACGCGGTCATCGTCGCCCCGGCACTGACCGACCTGACCCCGGCCACCCTGCTCGGCCAAATCCGCACGTTGCGCCCGGAAACGATCCGGATCGCGCTACTCGATGTCCATGAAGGCAGCCCTGCGCCGGCCGCACGCATCATCAGCGTGGCCCACCGCTTCCTGCCCCTGCCGCTGCCACCCGAGTTCCTGCTGGAGGCGATCACCAGCCTGGAGGAGTTGCGCGAGCTGCTGGACAACCCGCGCCTGCGCAGCGCGATCGGCCGCATCGAACAGCTGCCCTCGCCACCCCACCTGTACATGCGCCTGATGCATGCACTGGAGGAGAACGAAGGCAACAATGCCGCCGACATCGCCCAGCTGGTGGCCGGCGACCCGGCCATCGCCGCCAAGGTACTGCAGCTGTGCAACTCGGCGTTCTTCTCCAGCGGCCGGGCAATCACCGACCTGCGCGGGGCGGTCACCCGGCTGGGCGTTTCCACGCTGCGCGATCTGGTGCTGGCCAGCGAGGTGTTCTCGATGGCTCCCCTGTCGCCGGCCGAGCGTGCCGCGATGCAGCGCCGCGCCCTGTTGGCCTCACGCATCGCCCGCAAGCTGCTGCCGCAGTCCAGCGCCGAACTCGGCGCCACCGCCGCCCTGCTGGCCGACATCGGCCTGCTGCTTCCGGGCATACGTGACGAGCGCCAGCCGATCGCTGCCAAAGCGGACGACCGTCCTGGTCACGCCGAGGCCGGCGCCTACCTGCTCGGCCTGTGGGGACTGCCGATGCCGATCATCGAAGCGGTCGCACTGCACCGGCAACCGCTGCGCTCCAGCCTGCGCAGCTTCTGGGTGACCGGAGCGGTGCACGTCGCAACCGCACTGGCCAGCGGCGAACCGGTCGATGAGGACTATCTCGCGAGGGTCGGCGTGATCGCACGCCTACCAGCCTGGCAGCAGCAGGCCGAGACACTCTCCGGGCAGGCCGCGGAGGCCTGAGCCGCCTGCGGCGGCAACCGCCGCCCCGGCCTCCGCCCCCGGATGCCGCACCGGCCAGGCACACGGCACACCCGAGCGTGCATGGCCACGCCGCCCTCCCTGCCCGGCCCACCACTGCCGGCTGCGCACGCGGCGACTTCGCCGTGGTTACGCATGCCCGATGCATCGCAAGAACGGCAAAAAACCATCCAGTTTCCAATATGGCGCATCGGCTGGCGATACACACCGATCATTGCGCAAATCGCATCAATGCGCCCGCACGCACTACATTTGCAACGAATATTGCAAGCTTAGACGCATTGCGACACTTATGTTAGATTTTCGCTAAGCCTGTGTCTGGGTTGCGTTCAACACCCATGCCAGTGCCGTTGCAACGGGGGAAGCCGCATCGGCGCCCCTTCCATTTTTCAAGGAAACATCACCACCCATGAAGCATCGGACTCAACGCCCGGCGTTCCGCCGTGGCTCGCTGTTTGTCGCCCTCGGTCTCTGCCTTGCCAACACCGCCATTGCCCAGGAGCAGGAAAAGAAGGACGCCACCACCCTGGATCGCATCGAGATCACCGGTTCGCGCATCAAGCGCGCCGATGTCGAAGGCGCCCTGCCAGTGACCGTGATCGGCCGCCAGGACATCGAGACCAGCGGCCGCACCACCGTGGCTGACCTGCTGCAAAGCTCCAGTTTCAACTCCTTCGGCTCGTTCACCCCGACCTCCGGCAGCTCCGCCCAGTCGTTCGCCGGCCTGAGCCTGCGCGGCCTGGGTGCCGAGCGCACCCTGATCCTGATCGATGGCCGCCGCGCGGCGGTATCGCCACTGAGCGGCGAAGGCCAGGACCTGAGCTCGATCCCGTCCGCGGCGGTCGAGCGCATCGAGATCCTGACCGACGGCGCCTCGGCCATCTACGGTGCCGATGCCATCGGCGGCGTGGTCAACATCATCACCCGCAAGGACTTCGAAGGCTTCCAGATCAGCACCGGCCTCACCGACAACCATTACGGCGGCGACGGCTCGGAAGGCTCGATCCTGTTCGGCACCGTTGGCGAGCGCGGCCGGATCATGGGCGGCATCTCCTACACCGACCAGAAGATCAGCTACGTCCGCGACTACCCGTGGTCCAGCGCCGTGGCCGGCTCGTCGTATTCGAACAACTACCTGAAGGTGCTCACTGCCGCTGACGGCAGCACCGTGCCCGGCTCCAACCTGTACACCAACGGCAGCAGTTCGGTACCCGGTGGCTGCGACGGCACCAACTTCTATGAAAGCACCAGCAGCAGCGGCAACACCAGCTGCCTGTACAACTTCGTCGGCGACATGGCCGATACCGCCAGCATCAAGAACAAGAACCTGTTCCTGCGCTCGGAATACACACTGACCGACAACTGGACGCTCAACGCCGACATCTACGTCAACAAGAAGCGCAGCATGAGCGTCTACGCGCCCGTGCCCGAGAGCATCTACGTTTCCGCCGACAGCCCCAACAACACCACCGGCCAGGCCGTCTACATCAAGCATCGTTTCGCCGCGCTGGGCAACCGCTACACCTACACCGACGAGAACGCCTACGACGTCAACCTGAGCCTGCATGGCCAGCTGACCGACAGCACCAGCGTCGAGTTCGGCGTGCGCAGCAACGAGTCGCGCGCGACCGTGCTCGGCTACAACTACGTCAATATCCCGGTGGCCGAGCAGTACTTCGAGTCGGGCGCGTACAACGTGTTCGACCCGTACTCCAACTCCGAGGAAGTGCTCGACGCGATCCGCACCACGATCAGCCGCGACACCTTCTACAAGCAGAAGGAAGTCAGCGCGCTGCTCAGCACCGACCTGTTCGCGCTGCCGGGCGGGGTGTCCGCGCTGGCGGTCGGCGCCGAGTACAGCAAGCACGACTACCAGGATCTGTACGACGCGCAGTCCGAGGCCGGCAACGTCGGCGGTTCGGCCGGCAACTCGGCCTGGGGCAATCGCAACCTGGCCTCGGCCTACGCCGAGTGGAGCCTGCCGTTCCTGTCCAGCCTGTCGGCCGACCTGGCGCTGCGCCACGACCGCTACTCGGACTTCGGCAACGCCACCTCGCCCAAGCTCTCGCTGCGCTACCAGCCGCTCGACACGCTGACCCTGCGCGCCTCCTACGGCGAGGGCTTCCGCGCCCCGACCCTGCAGGCGCTGAACCAGCAGACCGCGTTCTCGGCCTACTCGGTCACCGACGCCGCCACCGCGCTGGCCTACGGCCTGAACGCTTCCTCCTCGGTCCAGATCAACGGCTACAGCGTCGCCAATCCCGATCTGAAGGCCGAGCAGTCCAAGCAGTTCAGCGTCGGCCTGGCGTGGGATCCGACCTCCTGGGCCAACCTGACCCTGGACTACTGGAAGACCAGGATCGACAACCAGATCAAGTGGTACTCGGCACAGACGGTCATCAACCGCACCGCGCTCGGCCAGTACCTGCCCGACAACCTCTACGTCACCCGCAACGAGGACGGTTCGATCCTGGCGGTCTACGCCGGCTACGGCAACGAAGGCCGGGTCGAGACCGACGGTATCGACCTGAACCTGCGCACGCGCTTCGACCTGGGCGAGTGGGGCCGGCTCAGCTCGACCCTGCAGGGCACCTGGACGCACAGCTACACCATCGCGGGCCTGACCGGCGAGGACGAGTACATCGGCACCTCCGGCTATCCGGAATGGCGCGCCAACCTCAACACCCGCTGGGAACTGGGCGACTGGAGCTTCAGCTGGACGATCAACGCGATCGGCTACAACCCCGGCTACTACGTCACCTACTACGAAGGCACCTACAGCTGTTCGCAGCTCAAGGAGTGGGGCTACACCAAGGATTGCGGCGGGGCCTACATCACCCATGACGTCCAGGTCAGCTACAACGCACCCTGGAACGCGACGATCTCGCTGGGCGCGCGCAACCTGACCGACAAGGCGCCGGTCTACGATGCGTACTACTCGCCGACCAACTTCGACAGCGATCTTTACAACGGCTACGGCCGCCAGCTGTACATCCGCTACACACAGAACTTCTGACCGGACCAGGTACGGACTGGCAGGAACTCGATCGGCCCCGGAAACGGGGCCGATCTCATGTCACACACGCAATATATTCATTTTTACGGACAAGAACCGGCAAATCAGGGCCATGCGGCGGGCCTAAGCTCGCCCCACTACTCCTACAAATAGCTCTCTCTCCCCTGCCGCCGGGCATCCCGGCGGCAATTTTTTTGTCCGATCCCCTGGAATGCCGAGTCAGGGCGTCAGGGCATGCAGCGCACGCGCATGCTCGGAGACGATCCGCAGGGTGCTGGCGTCCTTGTCGAACACCGAGAACAGGCCCTGCGCTTCCTGCGGCGGATCGCCGGTGAACGGGTCGCCCGCCTTCCACATGAAATCGGCGTTGGTGGTGCGCCCGCGTCCGCCCCAGGCCCAGAAGTTGGATCCGGCAATCGCGTCGCCCGCCTTCATGCGCTCCAGCAGGTGCGCGTAGATCGCACGGTAGAAGCGGTCACGCGCGCTCACCCCCGCACTCGGCGCGTACGCGCCGCCATCGCGGTCCAGGCCGAACTCGGACAGCACGATCGGCTTGCCCAGCTTGCCGGCGATGTCGATGTGCCGATCGATGTAGTCCAGCGAGATCTTCAGCCCCGACTCCAGCCTTGCCGCCGGATCCTGATGGTCGATCCAGTCCCAGTTCGATGGCCACAGGTGGAAAGTCAGATAGTCCACGTTCGGCGTGGCGTGGGCGATGATGTACAGGTCGGCATCGCCCAGCGACCCCATCACGCCCTCGCTGCCGGTGCTGACCAGCTGCCTGGGCGCCAGGCCGTGGATGAACGCGGCGGTCTCGTCGATCCACTTGCGGTAGGCCGGGAAATTGGCCCGTCCGGCGGCGTCGCTGCCCGGACGCGGCTCGTTGGCCAGCTGCCAGGACATCACCGTCGGATCGTCGGCGTAGGCCACGCCGTTGACGCTGTTGCGGCGGCTAATCACGGTGCGGATCGCATCGCGGTACCAGCCCTGCGCCTGCTCCAGGGTGTAGAAGCGCGCCGAGTTCTGCATGAAGCCGGGCCAGTCCTTGCGCGCGTCTGGATCGAACACCGGCTCGCCGGTGACCCAGGATACGTACTGCGACATGCCGCCGGACCACTGCCAGAAGTTGTTGAGATACAGCACCGCCTTCATGTCGCGGCGCGCCATCTCCGCCAGCAGGTAGTCCAGCCCCTTGAGCATCTGCTCGTCGTACTGGCCGGGCCTGGACATGATCGCCGGACTCACCCCGCGCAGGAAGCTGCTGGCCTCGGACATCGCCAGCACCCGCAGGTTGTCGATCCCGGCGGCCTTGAGCTGGTCCAGCTCGGCGCGCAGGCGAGCCCGGTCGCCCAGCCGGTCCGGCGCGCCCAGATAGGCGCCGTACCAGAAGTTCGCGCCAGCGAAACGATACGGCTTGCCATCGATCACGAAACCGGTCCCCTCCACCCGCACGAAACCGGACTGCCCGGCCGCCACCGCGGTGCCGGTACACAGCATCGCCAGTGCCAGCAGCGGGCCACGCAACCAGCGCGACGCCCTGCCCGTGATATTGCCTCGATCTCCCATCTCTCTCCTCTCCCTCTTGGTTTCCCGGCCATCCGGAATTGGATGGACGACGGGTCGTTCACCGCACCACCCCGCGCATGCGAGCAGGGGGGGCAACTCTCAATAGCCGGCCGCCTGGCCGTCCTTGCGGCTTTCCGAGGCGCCGTAGTACACGCCGGTGTCGGGGTCGCGCAGGATCGCCTGGTAGCCCCCGTACGGGCCGTCGGCGAACACCACGCGATGGCCCTTGCGCATCAGCGCGCGGATCGTCTCGTAGGGGAAGCCGGTCTCCAGCTCGACCTCGCCGCCGTCGCTCATCGCGGTGGCCTGCCCGGTCGGCTCGGTGGAACCTTCGTGCTGGATGCGCGGCGCGTCGCCGGCCTCCTGCAGGTTCATCTGGAAGTCGACCAGGTTCATCACGATCTGCACGTGCCCCTGCGGCTGCATCGCCCCGCCCATCACGCCGAAGCTCAGCCACGGCTTGCCGTCCTTGGTGACGAAGGCCGGGATGATGGTCTGGAACGGGCGTTTGCCCGGCGCGTAGCCGTTGGGATGCCCTTCCTGCAGCACGAACATCTCGCCGCGGTCCTGCAGGATGAAGCCCAGCCCCGGCGGCGCCATGCCGCTGCCCATGCCGCGGTAGTTGGACTGGATCAGCGACACCATCATCCCGTCCGGATCGGCCACGGTCAGGTAGATCGTGTCGCCCTGCTCCAGCTGCTTCGGCGTGCCCGGCTGCACTTCCTTCAGCGCCTTGTCCATCGAGATCAGCTGCCGGCGCTGCGCCGCATACGGCTTGGAGATCAGCTGCGCCACCGGTGCCGGGCTGAACGCCGGATCGGCGTAGAAGCGCGCGCGGTCGGCGAACGCCAGCTTCTTGGCCTCCACGAACAGGTGCACGTGCTCGGGCGAGCCGAAGGCGATCTTCGAGAAATCGTAGCCCTCCAGCACGTTGAGCATCTGCAGCACGGCAATGCCCTGGCCGTTGGGCGGAAGCTCCCACACGTCGTAGCCGCGGTAGTTGGTCGAGACCGGCTCGACCCACTCGCCGCGGTGGCTGGCCATGTCCGCGTAGCTCAGGAAGCCGCCGTTGGCCTTGAAGTAGGCGTCGATGGTGCGGGCGATGTCGCCCTTGTAGAACGCATCGCGGCCGCCGTCGGCGATCTTCTGCAGGGTGTCGGCGAGATTCGGGTTCTTCCACAGCTCGCCCTTGCGCGGAGCGCGCCCGTCGATCGTGAACTGCTCCTTGAACCCCGGGTACTGCGACAGCCGCGGCACCGAGCGGTCCCAGTAGTAGGCGATCGTCTCGGCCACCGGATGGCCCTCGCGGGCGTAGCGGATCGCCGGCGCCAGGTCCTGCGCCATGGTCCTGCGCCCGAAACGATCGTGCAGCGCGAACCAGCCGTCCACCGCGCCCGGCACCGACACCGGCAGCGGCCCGGTCGGCGGGATGTCCTTCAGCCCGCGCCGCCGGAACTCGGCCAGGGTCAGCGACTTCGGCGAGCGGCCCGAGCCGTTGTAGCCGTACAGCCTCTTGGTCTTCGGATCCCAGACGATCGCGAACAGGTCGCCGCCGACGCCATTGCCGGTCGGCTCCATCAGCCCGAGCGCGGCATTGGCGGCGATCGCCGCGTCCACCGCCGAACCACCCTGCTTCATCACGTCCAGCGCGATCTGGGTCGCCAGCGGCTGCGAGGTGGCGGCCATCGCGTGCGGCGCGATCACCTCCGAGCGGGTCGCGAACGGCTGGCCGGTGATACGGTCGGCAGCGTGAACCGGCGGCAGGGCCAGCAGAACCACGGCCAGCGGCAGGAGGCAAAGCAGGCGCATGCGCGAGATCCCTGTGGCAAAGGCCGGTAAAAATAGCAGCGTTGCGACGTGCGCGCCGGTGGCCGCACACCCGAACAGGCTCGGCGCTACGCGCAGGCAGGACTCTTTTGCGCAAAATCGGCCACTGCGATGCCCGGCGCGGCACCTGCCAGCTCGTTTTCCATGGAAACCATCCTTTCACGGCGGGCCTTCCCGCCCTTGCCCGGACAAATCCCCACGCAAGGCTTGACAGCGATGAAATCGCCATGGTTATCTGAGCGCCATGACGCTGTGCACCGCCACCTCCCACGCCTTGATGCCCCCCCCGGGCGGCGCGAGCGTGGCCGGCTCGCTTCTCGCGCTCGTACTCATTACCTCGCCAACCGATGCGGGACGAGCCGGCGTGTAAGCAGAACAGCACACTGGTTTCGACAAAACCCCGCACCGGCAACGGCGCGGGGTTTCGCGTTTCAGGGATCAACAAAAGTTTCGAATGACATGAACAGGGCAAGCCAGAACCATCGCAAAGCCAAAACCACCACGCGCCCTGCGGCGATGGCCTGCGCCCGCGCCACCGCCCTGCAATTCCGTGATCCCCAGCCGGCCCGCGCCCCCGCAGCCGGCTTTTTTGTGAGTCCCTCACACGAGCACGGCACCTCCATGTGCCTGGATCCAATAATGTGAGTCCCTCACAAGAGCGCGGCACCTCCATGTGCCTGGATTCAACTCCGTAAGCCTGCCCCTTTTCCCTTCCCACCGTTTTCAATCCGAGGAATCACCATGAGCAACGAGCAGTCCATCAAGATCGCGGTCATCGGCTACGGTAGCCAGGGCCGCGCGCACGCGCTGAACCTGCGCGACTCCGGCTTCGACGTCACGGTCGGCCTGCGTCCGGGCGGCCCGACCGAGGCCAAGGCCCAGGCTGACGGCTTCGTGGTCAAGGCCCCGGCCGAAGCGGTCAAGGAGGCCGACCTGGTCGCCGTGCTGACCCCGGACATGGTCCAGAAGAAGCTGTACGAGGACGTGCTGGCCGCCAACCTGAAGCCTGGCGCGGTGCTGCTGTTCGCGCACGGCCTGAACGTGCATTACGGCCTGATCGCCCCACGCGAGGACCTGGACGTGGTGCTGGTCGCGCCGAAGGGCCCGGGCGCGCTGGTGCGCCGCGAGTACGAGATCGGTCGCGGCGTGCCGTGCATCTACGCGGTCTACCAGGACAAGAGCGGCAAGGCCAAGGACTACGCGCTGACCTACGCCGGCGGCCTGGGTGGCGCGCGCGCCAACCTGATCGAAACCACCTTCAAGGAGGAGACCGAGACCGACCTGTTCGGCGAGCAGGCCGTGCTGTGCGGCGGCGCCTCCTCGCTGGTCCAGGCCGGCTTCGAGACCCTGGTGGAAGCCGGCTACCAGCCGGAGATCGCCTACTACGAGGTGCTGCACGAACTGAAGCTGATCGTGGACCTGTTCTACGAAGGCGGCATCACCCGCATGCTCGAGTTCATCTCCGAGACCGCCCAGTACGGCGACTACGTCAGCGGCCCGCGGGTGATCGACGCCAGCGTCAAGGCGCGCATGAAGGACGTGCTGACCGACATCCAGAACGGCACCTTCACCAAGAACTGGGTCGCCGAGTACGAAGCCGGCCTGCCGAACTACAACAAGTTCAAGCAGGCCGACCTGGACCACCCGATCGAGCAGGTGGGCAAGGCACTGCGCGCCAAGATGGTGTGGCTGAACGGCCAGACCGAAACCGCAGCGGCATCCGACAAGCAGCAACAGGCCGCGTAACCGCGGCCTTCTCCCACCGCAACACAAAGGTCGCCACCGCATGAACACCTCCGCACAACCCGGCACGCCCCGCAACGGCGCGCGCTGGTTGACGCAGGCCCTGGAAGCCGAAGGCGTGGACACGCTGTTCGGCTATCCGGGCGGCACCATCATGCCGTTCTACGACGCCCTGGTGGATTCCGGGCTCAGGCACATCCTGGTCCGCCACGAGCAGGGCGCGGCCCTGGCCGCCAACGGCTACGCGCGCGCCTCCGGCAAAGTCGGCGTGTGCGTGGCCACCTCCGGCCCCGGCGCGTCCAACCTAGTCACCGGCATCGCCGATGCGATGCTCGACTCGGTGCCGATGGTGTGCCTGACCGGCCAGGTGGCCACGCCGCTGCTGGGCACCGACGCGTTCCAGGAGCTGGACGTGTTCGGGCTGACGATGCCGATCGTCAAGCACAGCTTCCTGGCCAAGCGCGTGGAGGACCTGCCCGGGATGGTGCGCGAGGCATTCCGGATCGCCCGCGAGGGCCGCCCCGGGCCGGTGTTGATCGACCTGCCCAAGGACGTGCAGGTGGCCGATGCCAGCCACCTGCCCGACCACCTGCCGGCCGCGGTGGAGCCGCTGCCGGCGCCACCGGCCTCGGCGATCGCCGAGGCGCTGGCGGCGATCGCCGCCGCCGACAAGCCGGTCATCTACGGCGGCGGCGGCATTGCCCTGGCCGAGGCGACCGACGCATTCCGCGCGTTCGTCGAGGCCACCCGGATCCCGACCGTACTGACCCTGCGCGGCCTGGGCGCGCTGCCGGCCAGCCATCCCGACTACCTGGGCATGCTCGGCATGCACGGCACCCGCGCCGCCAACATGGCGGTGCAGGAATGCGACCTGCTGATCGTGGTCGGCGCGCGCTTCGACGACCGCGCCACCGGCAAGCTGAGCGAGTTCGCCCCGTTCGCGCGGGTCATCCACCTGGATGCCGACGCCTACGAGATCTCCAAGCTGCGCACCGCCGACATCGCCCTGCCCGGCGACGTGGCGGCTGGACTGAAGGCCCTGACGGCGGCGGCAAGCCATTGCCAGGAGTGGCACGACCGCTGCCTCGCCAACCGCGAGCGCTTCAGCGCCCGCTACGACGCGCCCGGCACCGACATCTACGCCCCGGCGCTGCTCAAGCGCCTGAGCGAACTGGCGCCGGAGGCGATCGTCACCTGCGACGTCGGCCAGCACCAGATGTGGGTGGCCCAGCACTGCCGCTTCAACCACCCGCGCAACCACCTGACCAGCGGCGCGCTGGGCACGATGGGCTTCGGCCTGCCGGCGGCGATGGGCGCGCAGTTCGCCTGCCCGGACCGCACCGTGGTGCTGGTCAACGGCGACGGCGGGTTCATGATGAACGTGCAGGAGCTGGTCACCATCGCGCGCTGCAAGCTACCGGTGAAGATCGTGCTGCTGGATAATGCCTCCCTGGGCATGGTCCGGCAGTGGCAGGAGCTGTTCTTCGCCGAGCGCTACAGCGCGATCGACCTGTCCGACAACCCGGATTTCGCCGCGCTGGCGCAGGTGTTCGGAATCCCGGCCCGGCACATCACCGCGCGCAGCGAGGTCGAGGACGGCCTGGCCGAGCTGCTGGCCCGGCCCGGCCCCGGATTGCTGCACGTGGCCATCGACGCGCGCGCCAACGTCTGGCCGCTGGTCCCCCCCAACAACGCCAACAGCACCATGCTCGAAAGCAACCCCGCCCATGCCCCGAAGGAGGCCAGCCATGCGTTACCAGCTTGACCTGGTCATCAAGGCCGTCGACGGCGCGCTGCTGCGCGTGATCGGCATGACCGAGCGGCGCGGCTTCAGCCCGTGCGCGATCAACGGCGGCCCGGACGCGGCCGACGCCGGCCGCTGGCACCTGCAACTGGTGGTCGATGGCGGCGCGCGCCCGGCCGAGACCCTGCAGCGCCAGCTGGAGAAGGTCTACGACTGCGAATCGGTGCGGATCACCGCGCTGGGAGAGGCGGCATGAATCTCGTGAAGCCGGGACCGGAGACCCGGGACCGGGGACCCGGGAACGCGCTTGCGGCGCGTAGGGGGCGTCTTCTTCGACGCACACCGGCGCCCGACACGCACGCACCCGTTCACGCCCGCCTTTGCTTTCCCGGGTCCCCGGTCCCGGGTCCCCGGTCCCGCCCCCATGCCTGATTCCGGCCTTACCGCCACCGTCCAGGAGCCCGACGTAGGCGCGAGCGCCGCAGTCAGCGTGGCCGACGTGCTGGCCGCGCAGGCCCGCCTGCGCCGCTACCTGCCGCCCACCCCGCTGCACTACGCCGAGCGCTTCGGTACCTGGCTGAAGCTGGAGAACCTGCAGCGCACCGGCTCCTACAAGGTGCGCGGCGCGCTGAATGCGATGCTGGCCGGGCTGGAGCGCGGCGACGATCGCCCGGTGATCTGCGCCTCGGCCGGCAACCACGCCCAGGGCGTGGCCTGGTCGGCCTACCGGCTGGGCCTGCAGGCGATCACCGTGATGCCGCTGGCGGCCCCGGCCACCAAGATCGCCGGGGTCCAGCACTGGGGCGCGACCGTGCGCCTGCACGGCAACAGCTACGACGAGGCCTACGCGTTCGCGCGCGAGCTGGCCCAGCAGAACGGCTACCGCTTCCTGCCTGCGTTCGACGACCCGGACGTGATCGCCGGCCAGGGCACGCTCGGGATCGAGCTGGCCGCGCACGGCCCGGACGTGGTGATCGTGCCGATCGGCGGCGGCGGCCTGGCCTCCGGCGTCGCGCTGGCGCTGAAGTCGCAGGGCGTGCGGGTGATCGGCGCGCAGGTCGAGGGCGTGGACTCGATGGCCCGCGCGGTGAAGGGCGACGTGCGCGCGATCGACCCGGTGGCGACCCTGGCCGACGGGGTCAAGGTCAAGATCCCCGGTTTCATCACCCGCCGGCTGTGCGCCAGCCTGCTCGACGACATCGTCATCGTGCGCGAGGCCGAGCTGCGCGAGACCCTGGTGCGGCTGGCGCTGGAGGAGCACGTGATCGCCGAGGGCGCCGGCGCGCTGGCCCTGGCCGCGGGTAAACGCGTGGCCGGCAAGCGCAAGTGCGCGGTCGTCTCCGGCGGTAATATTGACGCCACCGTCCTGGCCAACCTGCTTTCCGAAGTGCGACCGCGGCCCCCCCGCAAACCTCGCAGGCGCAGTAGCGAGCGACTCCGGAGCCAGGGCAGTCCAGCGCCCGACGCCTCGACCAGAACCGCTCCATCCAGTCCCGCCGCCCACGCCACCACGCCCGCAACCGCCATCGCAGTAGTAGAGGAGTCATCCTGGTGAACACGACCGTATCCGACCAGACCCCGCGTATCCGAATTTTCGACACCACCCTGCGTGACGGCGAGCAATCCCCCGGCTGCAGCATGACCCCGCAGCAGAAGCTGGTGATGGCCCGGGCGCTGGACGAGCTGGGCGTGGACATCATCGAGACCGGCTTCCCGGCCAGTTCGCACTCCGATCGCGAGGCGATGGCGCTGATCGGCCGCGAACTGCGCCGCCCGACCCTGGCGGTGCTCTCGCGCTGCCTGCGGGCCGACATCGAGACCTCCGCGCGCGCGCTGGAGGCGGCCGCCCACCCGCGCCTGCACGTGTTCCTGTCGACCAGCCCGCTGCACCGCGAGCACAAGCTGCGCATGACCAAGGAGCAGGTACTGGAGTCGGTACACCAGCATGTGACGCTGGCGCGCGGCTACGTCGACGACATCGAGTTCTCCGCCGAGGACGCGACCCGCACCGAGGTCGAATACCTGGTCGAGGTGTCGCGCGTGGCGATCGCCGCCGGCGCTACCACGATCAACCTGCCCGACACGGTCGGCTTCTCCACCCCGGAGGAGATCGGCGAGATGTTCCGGCGCGTGATCGCCGGCGTGGCCGACCTGCCGAGCGCGGACAAGGTCGTGTTCAGCGCGCACTGCCACAACGACCTGGGCCTGGCGGTGGCCAACTCGCTGGCCGCCGCCGAGGCCGGAGTGCGCCAGATCGAGTGCACGATCAACGGCATCGGCGAACGCGCCGGCAACTGCGCGCTGGAGGAGATCTCGATGGCGCTGCAGGTGCGCAACGCGTTCTACGGCTTCGCCACCGGCATCAACACCCCGCGCATCGTACCGACCTCGCAGCTGCTGCAGCGCCTGATCGGCATGCCGGTACAGCGCAACAAGGCGGTGGTGGGCACCAACGCGTTCGCGCACGAGTCGGGCATCCACCAGCACGGCATGCTGCGCCACCGCGGCACCTACGAGATCATGCGCCCGCAGGACGTGGGCTGGCCGGACACCCAGATGGTGCTGGGCCGCCACAGCGGCCGCGCCGCGGTCGAGGCACGCCTGCGCGCGCTCGGCTTCTGGCTGGAGGAGGAGGAGCTGAAGCTGGTGTTCGAGCAGTTCAAGGCGCTGTGCGAGAAGCAGCGCGTGGTCACCGACGCCGACCTGCAGACCCTGATGCAGGGCTCGACCCAGCAGGACGGCTACCGGCTGGCGTCGATGACGATCAGCGACGTCGGCAGCCGCGCCAACGCACTGGTCGAGCTGTCCGACCCGGACGGCAACCGGGTCGCCGAGACCGCGCAGGGCAACGGCCCGGTCGACGCGCTGTTCGGCGCGCTGGCGGCCGCCACCGGCGTGCGCCTGGAACTGGACAGCTACCAGGTGCACAGCGTCGGCATCGGCGCCGACGCGCAGGGCGAGGCCAGCCTGAGCGTGCGCCACGATGGCGTGGAATACGAAGGCACCGGCACCAGCAAGGACATCATCGAGGCCAGCGCGCTGGCCTGGCTGGACGTGGCCAACCGGCTGCTGCGCCAGCGCGATGCGGCGCAGAAGAACGATCGCGACGTCGCGGTGGCTTGAAGGAACCGTGATTCGTGATTGGTAGAAAACCAGTCGCCGCGAACGCAAACGGCCGGTGGATCGCTCCACCGGCCGTTTCGCTTTTCTGGCTTTCCTGTAGGAGGGACTTCAGTCCCGACAGGGCTTTACCGGGAAAGCTCCATCGGGACTGAAGTCCCTCCCACAGGCTGATTCCAGCCTGCTTGCCTACAGCGCCGCCACCACCGCATCGCCCATCGCCGCGGTGCCCACCTTGGTCGTGCCTTCCGACCAGATGTCGGCGGTGCGCAAGCCCTGGTCGAGCACCTTGCCGACCGCCTGTTCGATCGCATCGGCCGCCTCGGCATGGCCGAAGCTGTAGCGCAGCAGCATCGCCACCGACAGGATCGTCGCCAGCGGGTTGGCGATGCCCTGCCCCGCGATGTCCGGCGCCGAGCCGTGGCTGGGCTCGTACATGCCCTTGTTGTTCGCGTCCAGCGAGGCCGAGGGCAGCATGCCGATCGAGCCGGTCAGCATCGAGGCCTGATCGGAGAGGATGTCGCCGAACATGTTGTCGGTGACGATCACGTCGAACTGCTTGGGCGCGCGCACCAGCTGCATCGCCGCGTTGTCCACGTACATGTGCGACAGCGCCACGTCCGGGTAGTCGCGGGCGACCTCCTCGACCACCGCGCGCCACAACTGGCTGGACGCCAGCACGTTGGCCTTGTCCACCGAGCACAGCTTCTTGCCGCGCAGCCGCGCCGCCTCGAAGCCGACCCGGGCGATGCGGCGGATCTCGCCCTCGCTGTAGGGCAGCGTGTCGTAGGCCTGGCGCTCGCCGTTGTCGAGCGTGCGGGTGCCGCGCGGGGCGCCGAAGTAGATGCCGCCGGTCAGCTCGCGCACGATCAGGATGTCCAGCCCGGCCACGACCTCGGGCTTGAGCGTGGACGCCTGCGCCAGCTGCGGGTACAGGATCGCCGGGCGCAGGTTGCCGAACAGGCCCAGCTGCGAGCGGATCTTCAGCAGGCCGCGCTCCGGGCGCAGCGCCGGGTCGATCGTGTCCCACTTCGGGCCGCCGACCGCACCGAGCAGCACCGCATCGGCGGCGCGCGCGCGCTCCAGCGTCGCGTCGGCCAGCGGGCTGCCGTACTTGTCGTAGGCCGCCCCGCCCAGCTCGTCGAACGCCAGCGCGATGCCCAGGCCGAAGCGCGCGTCCACGCGCTCGATCACCTTGACCGCCTCGGCCACGATCTCCGGGCCGATGCCGTCGCCGGGGAGAACCAGAATCTGCTTGCTCATCGATGTTTCCTTGGAAGAATCTGCACGCCGTAGAGCCGAGCTTGCTCGGCTGAGGCCTCGCCGGTGAAGCCCCAGCCGAGCAAGCTCGGCTCTACGGAAGATGGGTTAATCGCGCCCGGTCCACAGCACCAGCACGTCGGTGCTGAAGGAACCGTCGCCGTCGATCTCGAAGTATTCGCGCACTTCCACGCCCAGGCCTGCCACTGCGCGGCCCGGGCGCCTCGCTCACGCGCGCTCGCCCGCGCCGAACAGCCATGGCTGGCGCTGGCGGTGACCAGCCTCGAACGCGCGGATCGCATCGGCTTCCTGCAGGGTCAGGCCGATGTCGTCCAGGCCGTTGAGCAGGCAGTGCTTGCGGAACGCGTCGACCTCGAAGCCGTACCGCACGCCGTCGGGACGGGTCACGGCCTGCGTGGCCAGGTCGACGGTCAGCGTGTAGCCCTCGGTCGCCTCGGCCTGCGCGAACAGCGCGTCGACCTCCTCCTCGGCCAGTACGATCGGCAGCAGGCCGTTCTTGAAGCTGTTGTTGAAGAAGATGTCGGCGAAGCTCGGCGCGATCACCGCGCGGAAGCCGTACTCGTCCAGCGCCCACGGCGCATGCTCGCGCGAGGAGCCGCAGCCGAAGTTCTCGCGTGCCAGCAGCACGCTGGCACCTTTGTAGCGCGGGAAGTTCAGCACGAACTCCGGGTTGAGCGGGCGCACGCTGTTGTCCTGACCGGGCTGGCCGACGTCCAGGTAGCGCCACTCGTCGAACAGGTTCGGGCCAAAACCCGAACGCTTGATCGACTTCAGGAACTGCTTGGGGATGATCTGGTCGGTATCGACGTTGGCGCGGTCCAGCGGACAGACCAGGCCGGTGTGTTGGGTGAAGGCTTTCATGTGTCGGCTCTCCTCAGGCCCGGCTCAATTCAGGCGCGACCAGTTCGCGCACGTCGACGAAGTGGCCAGCCACCGCAGCGGCGGCGGCCATCGCCGGGCTGACCAGATGGGTACGGCCGCCGGCGCCCTGGCGGCCCTCGAAGTTGCGGTTGGACGTCGAGGCGCAGTGCTCGCCGCTGCCGAGCTTGTCCGGATTCATCGCCAGGCACATCGAGCAGCCCGGCTCGCGCCACTGGAAGCCGGCCTCGACGAACACCTTGTCCAGCCCCTCGGCCTCGGCCTGCGCCTTGACCAGGCCCGAGCCCGGCACCACCAGCGCTTCCTTCACCGTCGACGCGACCTTGCGGCCCTTGGCCACCTCGGCGGCGGCGCGCAGGTCCTCGATCCGCGAGTTGGTGCACGAGCCGATGAACACCCGGTCCAGCCGGATCGTGGTGATCGGCTGGTTGGCCCGCAGGCCCATGTACTTCAGCGCGCGGGTGATCGAGTCCTTCTTCACCGGGTCGGTTTCACGATCCGGGTCCGGCACGTTCTGGTCCACCGCCAGCACCATCTCCGGCGAGGTGCCCCAGCTGACCTGTGGCTTGATGTCCTCGGCGCGCAGTTCCACCACCGTGTCGAAGTGCGCGTCAGGATCGGACACCAGCTCCTTCCACACCGCCACCGCCGCGTCCCAGTCGGCGCCGCGCGGCGCGAACGGGCGGCCGCGCACGTACTCGATGGTCTTCTCGTCGACCGCGACCATGCCGACCCGCGCGCCGGCCTCGATCGACATGTTGCAAATCGTCATGCGGCCCTCGACCGACAGCGCGCGGATCGCGCTGCCGGCGAACTCCAGCGCATGCCCGTTCCCGCCGGCGGTGCCGATCTTCCCGATCACCGCCAGCACGATGTCCTTGGCGGTGACCCCGAACGCCAGCTCGCCCTCGACCCGCACCTGCATGTTCTTCATCTTCTTGGCGACCAGGCACTGGGTCGCCAGCACGTGCTCGACCTCGGAGGTACCGATGCCGTGCGCCAGCGCGCCGAACGCGCCATGGGTGGAGGTGTGCGAGTCGCCGCAGACCACGGTCATGCCCGGCAGCGTCGCGCCCTGCTCCGGGCCGACCACGTGGACGATGCCCTGGCGCACGTCGTTCATCTTGAACTCGAGGATGCCGAAGTCCTCGCAGTTCTCGTCCAGGGTCTGCACCTGCAGCCGCGACACCGGGTCGGCGATCGCGATCAGCCCGCCCAGGCGCTCGGTGCGCGTGGTCGGCACGTTGTGGTCGGGCGTGGCGATGTTGGCGTCGATGCGCCACGGCTGGCGCCCGGCCAGGCGCAGGCCCTCGAACGCCTGCGGCGAGGTCACTTCGTGGAGGATGTGGCGGTCGATGTAGATCAGCGAGGAGCCGTCGTCGCGACGGGCCACCTCGTGCATCTCCCACAGCTTGTCGTAGAGGGTCTTGCCGGCCATTGCGGTGCTTCCAAAGACGGTTCTGGCGATCGGCGGGACGGGCCGCCGGGCTGGGAGGTCCATGCTAGGCAGTTGCACTCCATAAAACAAATTCATATTTTTCATTAAAATCCATAACCAACGCGACTTCATGGACATCGCCAACCTCGCCGCGTTCCTGGCCATCGCCGACAGCGGCAGCTTCTCCGGCGCGGCCGAGCGGCTGCACCTGACCCAGCCGGCGGTCAGCAAGCGGATCGGCCTGCTGGAAGCGGAGCTGCGCGTGCGCCTGTTCGACCGGCTCGGCCGCCAGGTGGTGCTGACCGAGGCCGGACAGGCATTGCGGCCGCGCGCGCAGCGCATCCTCGACGAATTGCAGGACGCGCGCCGGCTGCTGGACACGCTCGGCGACGAGGTCGGCGGCAGCCTGAGCCTGGCCACCAGCCACCACGTCGGCCTGCACCGGCTGCCGCCGCTGTTGCGCCAGTTCGCCGTGCGCCATCCGGATGCGGGGCTGGACATCCGCTTCCTCGACTCGGAACAGGCCTATGCGCAGGTCCTGCACGGCGAAGTCGAGCTGGCGGTGACCACGCTCGGGCCGGACACCGCGCCACCGCTGCAGGCCGTCCCGGTCTGGGACGACCCGCTGCAACTCGTGGTCGCGCCCGACCACCCGCTCGCCGCGCGTCAACCGTTGACGCTACAGGACGTGATCGCGCATCCGGCGGTATTGCCCGAGCGCGATACCTTCACCCACCGCATCGTCGCCGCGCTGTTCGCCGCGCACGGCCTGCCGCTGCGGCTGCGCATGACCACCAATTACTTGGAGACGATCAAGATGCTGGTCTCGGTCGGCCTGGCCTGGAGCGTGCTGCCGCAAAGCCTGGTCGACGCGCAGGTGGTGGCGCTGGCGCTGCCGGGGGTGGACCTGCGGCGCCGGCTCGGCCACGTGACCCATGGCGGGCGCACCCGCTCGCGCGCCGCGCAGGCGTTCATCGCGCTGCTGGAGGAACATGCCGACCCCGCCGCGAACCCGCCAGCCCCGGCTCCTCAACCCGGACGCCGCCGGACCCGATGACAACCGCCCCGGCTTGGCCTACATTGCGCCTTCGCCGGCCCAGCGCCGCCCGCTCCCCGCAAGGACCACCGCCCCGCCGAAGCTCCCAGCGTTCCGCAACCCGCAGCGGCCCCGCCGCACACGCGGAAACCGTCCCTCCTCGGCATCGCCCCGAAGAAACGGCATGGGAATTGCTTCCTTTCCGAGCCATTCGAAGACCCCCGTCATGCCTTCCTGCTTCCTTCTGCCTCGTGGCGGACTACGGTCCGTCTTTCCCGGCGCAACCGCACCGTTCCCATCCATCTGCCCGGAGCCGAAGGCATGACCACGCGCGACAGCAGCACTGCGGCGGCGTTGGCCTTCCAGGCCGAGATCGCCAGTGCCAAGGCGCGTCGCGACCGCGATCTGCCGCGGCATTCGCCGCCTCCGCCCGACGCGGTACCCGTGCCCGAGCCGGCCGGCGAGCCGGATACCGGAGTCCCGGAGATCGGCGGGAAAGCGGCCTGACATGGCGCGGAACTTGCTCCGCCGGGGGCTTCCCGGCCCCGCGCGGCCAGCAGCCACCTGTTGAATCCCGCCCCCGGTCACGATCTGCCCGACGGACCGGCCCGGTATAAATATAGAACCGCATGGTCTAGTATTCGCGACATGGCGACCACGACCCCATCGAAGGCACGCACTCGCAGTACCGGCCCCGGCCGGCCCAAGGACCTTGGCAAGCGCGCCGCGATCTTGAATGCGGCGCGCACGCTGTTCTTCGAGCAGGGCTACGCCGGCGTCAGCATGGACGGCATCGCGGGCCTGGCCGGCGTCTCCAAGCTCACCGTCTACAGCCACTTCGGCGACAAGGAAGCGCTGTTCGCCGAGGCGATCCGCGCGCAGTGCCAGCAGCTGATGCCCGACGACCTGTTCCAGCACGAGCTGCACGGACCGCTGCGCGCGCAGCTGCTGGAGATCGGCGCGGCGTTCTTCGCGATGATCAGCAGCGATACGGCCATCGCCACCCATCGCATGATGCTCAGCCCCGGCACCGGCGACGACCATGTACGCAGGATGTTCTGGGAGGCCGGTCCGCAGCGCACCCAGCAGGCGATGGCTGACTTCCTGGCCGCGCGCGTACAGGCCGGGGAACTGGTGATCGACGACCTGGGCCTGGCCGCTTCGCAGTTCTTCCACCTGCTCAAGGGCGAGCTGCTGGTGATGATGATGTGCGGCCTCAAGGGGCCGCCGAGCGCCGGCGAGGTGCAGGACCACCTCGCCGCGAGCATCGACTTCTTCCTGCGCGCCTATGCCGCGCGCTGACCCCGCCCGCCGGGTATCCCACGGTCGCGGTGACTTCCGGCACTACGTCCAAGCCTGTCTCGCGGCGATGCTAGGGCCACACCCGCGGCCCCCGGCACCCGGTAAAATGCCCACCCCACCGCGTTGGAAGACCGCACCATGACGATCGATTACACCCAGGCCCGCGAAACCATGGTCGAACAGCAGATCCGTCCCTGGGACGTGCTGGATCTGCGCGTGCTGGACGTGCTGGCGCGGCTGCCGCGCGAGGCCTTCGTGCCGGACGCCTACAAGGCGCTGGCCTATGCCGACCTGGAAATCCCGCTGGCCGGCGGCCAGAAGATGATGAAGCCGGTGATCGAGGGCCGCATGTTGCAGGCGCTGGACCTGCAACCCGGCGAGGACGTGCTGGAGATCGGCAGCGGCAGCGGCTTCGCCACCGCCTGCCTGGCCGCGCTGGCGCGCGAGGTGGTCAGCCTGGAGATCGATCCGGCGCTGGCAGCGAGCGCCCGCGCCAACCTCGACACCGCCGGCCTGGGCAGCAACGTGCGCATCGAGAGCGCCGACGTGTTCGCCTGGCGGACCGAGCGCAAGTTCGACGCGATCTGCCTGACCGGCGCGGTCGACCGCCTGCCGTCGCAGTTGCTGTCCTGGCTGCGCCCGAACGGCCGCCTGTTCGCGGTGCGCGGGCGCGACCCGGTGATGGAGGCCGTGCTCGTGCGCGGCGAGGTCAACGCGCCGCGCGTGGAATCGTTGTTCGAGACCGACCTGGCCTACCTGCAGGGCGCGGCGCCGGCGCCCCAGTTCCAATTCTGACCTTTCAAGGAAGCCCCCGATGATTCGCCGATCCCTCGTGCTGGCCCTGGCCGCCGCTCTGTCTCCGATGACCGCGCAGGCTGCCGATCTGCTGCAGGTCTACGAAATGGCCCGCAACGGTGATCCGACGCTGGCATCGGCCGAATCCACCCGCCTGTACGACAAGGAAGGCCAGGTGCAGGCCCGCGCCGCGCTGTTGCCGCAACTGGACGGCAGCGCCACGCTGAGCCGCACCAAGAGCGAGTACGAAGGCATCGGCGGCGACGCGCTGTCCAAGACCCGCAGCTACGGCATCGATGCCACTCAGACCCTGTTCGACTGGAGCCAGATCGCCACGCTGCGCGCGCAGCGCGACGTCAGCAAGGCCGCCGACCTCACCCTCGACTACGCCAATGCCGACTTGATCGTGCGGACCTCGGAGGCCTACTTCAACGTACTGATCGGCATCGAGTCGCTGGCCGCCGCCGAAGCCGCCGAGGCCTCGGCCAAACAGCAATTCGACTACGCCGACAAGCGCCTGCAGGTCGGCCTGGCGCCGATCACCGACGTGCACGAGGCCCGCGCCGAATACGACCAGGCCCGCGCCGACACCATCACCGCGCGCAACACCCTGGCCGACTACTACGAGGCGCTGGCCGAGATCACCGGCCAGCCGGTACGCAACCTGCGCGGCCTGCCGGATGATTTCAAGCCGGAAGTGCCGGCCTACGGCAGCGTCGACGAGCTGGTCGCCGCGGCGATCGAGCAGAACCAGTCGCTGCTGGCGCAGAAACTGCAGGTCAGCGCGGCCGAGAAGAACCTGACCGCCGCGCGCGCCGGCCACCTGCCGACCGTGAGCCTGAGCGGCAGCCTCGGTCGCAGCAAGACCTGGGGCCGCTACAGCGGCGCCCTGGCCGCCTACGAGGAGACCACCAGCACCGGCGGCCCGCGCACCGACACCAACTACATCGGCGTGACCCTGAGCGTGCCGATCTTCGCCGGCGGCGCCACCCAGTCGGCGGTGCGCCAGGCGATCGCCACCCGCGACATCCAGCAGGACACCTACGAGGCGGACAAGCGCTCGGTCGCGCGCAACGTGCGCAACTACTACCAGACCGTGGTGCAGGGCATCTCCGAGATCGAGGCGCGGCGGCTGGCGGTGGTCTCGGCCCAGGCCGCCTACGACGCCTCGGTGATCGGCCTGCAGGTCGGCACGCGTACCGTGCTGGAGGTCGTGCAGAACCAAGATTCGCTGCTCACCGCCAAGCTGGCCTACGTACAGGCCAAGTACGACTTCCTGCAGAACCGGCTGCTGCTGGCCGAGGTCACCGGCAAGCTGCGCATCGCCGACCTGCAGGACATCAACCGCCTGCTGACCGTGGATGCCGAGGCCCTGCTGCAAACGCCGGTCGGCAGCAACAACTGAGCAGGCCACAGGGCCGGTACGCGGCGGCTGGGAAACGCGCTTCGCTGGAGCCGCTCAGCGCTCGAAACGTGACGCTCCGGTGTACGCGTACGGCAGTCCGGGGCAGTCGAGTCGAATCGTCACTCCCGTGCAGGCGGGAACTTGGTGGCCTGCGCGATGGTCGGCCCGAACCTCGCCGGGTCCTCGCCTGCGCGGGGATGACGGGGAGAGTCGTGTCAGCCCGCCTCCGTAGCCAATAACCAAGCCTCAGACCGCTTGCGGCGCGCTCGCGGCAACCGGCGGCAGATCCGTGGCGATCTGCGCCAACGTGCGACGCACCGCGCCGCGCCCGTTGGCGACCAGCGCCAGCCCGGCCTCGGCCATCACCCCGCGCGCCTCGGCATCCATCAACAGCCTGTCCAGCATGCTCGCCACCGCGTCGGCGTCGGCACAGATCGCCACCGCGCCGGCCTCGCGCATGCGCCGGGAGATCTCCGCGAAGTTGTACAGGTGCGGGCCGGTCACCGCCGGCGTACCGACCGCGGCCGGCTCCAGCAGGTTGTGGCCGCCGATCGGCTGCAGACTGCCGCCGACGAAGGCGACCTGCGCGCAGGCGTAGAACGCCATCAGCTCGCCGAGCGTATCGACCACGAATACCTGCGCCCGCGCATCCGGCCACTGCTGCGCCTTGCGGGTGGCCACGCGCCAGCCGCGCTCGCGTGCCAACACCTCGACCTTGGGGAAGCGCTCGGGATGGCGCGGCGCCCACAGCAACAGCAGGTCCGGGAAATCCCGCAGCAACTTGGCGTGGATGTCCGCGGTGGCCAGCTCCTCGCCATCGTGGGTGCTGGCGGCGATCCATACCGGGCGTGCCGGCGGGACGTGCTGCCGGAACTGCGCCACGAACGCATCAAGGTGTTCAGGCACGCCGATGTCGAACTTGAGGTTGCCCAGCGCCACCACCTGGTCCGGGCGCGCACCGAGCGCGGCGAAGCGCGCGGCATCGTCGGCGGACTGCGCCGCCACGCAGGTCACCGTGCGCAGCGCACGCCCGATCAGCGGCCGCAGCAGGCGGTAGCCGCGCAGCGAGCGCGCCGACAGCCGCGCGTTGAGGATATAGACCGGGATGCCACGGTCGCGGCAGCCGAACAGCATGTTCGGCCACAGCTCCGTCTCCAGGATCAGTGCAAGGCTCGGCCGGAAGTGTTCAAGGAAGCGCCCCACGCTGCCCGGCACGTCGTAGGGCAGGTAGACGTGGTCGACCGCCTCGCCCCACAGCGCGCGCACGCGCTCCGAGCCGGTCGGGGTGATCGTGGTGATCACCCAGCGGATGTCCGGGCGCTGCGCACGCAGCGCGTTGACCAGCGGCGCGGCGGCGTTGACTTCGCCCACCGACACCGCGTGCAACCATACCCGCGGTTGCCCGCACGAGCGCGCATAGGAGGCGTAGCGCTCGTTCCAGCGATTGAAATACTCGCGGACCCGGAACCCGCGCCACACCAGGTGGTACACCGTGATCGGCAGCAACAGGTAGAGCAGCGCCGAGTACAACGTGCGCAGCAGCCATTCGATGGGGTCTTTCCGCATCGGTGAAGGATACGGGATACCTGCCGGCGGCAGCGGACTTCTGTAGGAGGGACTTCAGTCCCGACAGACGGCCGCGAGACCTGTCGGGACTGAAGTCCCTCCTACAGGGCATCCCCACCGAAGCAGGTTCCTCCCATTCCCCATTCCCGGCTCCAGTAAAATCCCCTCCATGTCCGAAGCCCCCGACGTCGCCATCCGCCCCTCCCTGCTCACGCCGGCTCATTGGCCGACGTTCCTCGGGCTGGCCATCGCCGCCGCCGCCGCGCGCCTGCCCTGGACATTGCAGCGCGCGCTCGGCCGCGGCGTCGGCTGGATCGCCTATCACCTGATGGGCAGTCGCCGCCGCGCGGCGCAGGTGAACCTCCAACTGTGCTTCCCCGACCAGGATCCGACCTGGCGCCAGCGGCTGCTGCGCGACAGCTTCGATGCGTTCGGCATCGGCATCCTCGAGTTCGCCCGCGCGTGGTGGGGCAGCATCGAGGTGATCCGTCCGCAGGTGCAGATCGAGGGCCTGGAACACCTGCGCAGGCTCCAGGAGCAGGGTCGCGGTGTGCTGCTGGTGTCGGGCCACTTCATGACCCTGGAGATGTGCGGGCGGCTGCTGTGCGACCACGTCCCGCTGGCCGGCATGTACCGGCCCTACAAGAACCCGGTGACCGAATGGGCGGTCAAGCGCGGCCGCCTGCGCTACGCCACCCACATGTTCGGCAACGGCGACATCCGCGCGACGGTGCGTCACCTCAAGCGCGGCGGCTTCCTGTGGTATGCGCCGGACCAGGACATGCGCGGCAAGGACACCACGTTCGTGCCGTTCTTCGGCCATCCGGCCGCGACCATCACCGCCACCCACCAGTTCGCGCGGCTGACCGGCTGCGCGGTGGTGCCCTACTACCATCGCCGCGAGGGCGGCGGCTACCGGCTGAAGATCGGCACGCCGCTGGAGGACTTCCCCACCGACGACGCGGCGATCGACACCGCGCGCGTCAACGCGGTGATCGAGGACATGGTGCGCCAGGCGCCGGACCAGTACCTGTGGATCCACCGCCGCTTCAAGCGCCAGCCGGGCGGGCGCAGCGCGTTCTACGACTGAGACTGTCTGTGGGAGGGGCTTCAGCCCCGACGGGCTCTACTGGTAGAGCCCGTCGGGGCTGAA
>JASGDF010000132.1:0-8763 GCA_047607345.1 Pseudomonas sp.
GGAAAGTCCGGGCTTCATAGGGCAAGGTGCCAGGTAACGCCTGGGCGGCGCGAGCCGACGGAAAGTGCAACAGAAAGATACCGCCTAAGTCCCTCGTCACCCCTCTGCCGCCATTGGCCTGCACTGGCGATGCGAAGCATCGACCAAGTGCCGTCCGGACGCGGCAGAGGGGTGGCGAGGGACCGGTAAGGGTGAAATGGTGCGGTAAGAGCGCACCGCGAGTCCGGTAACGGACCGGCACGGCAAACCCCACCTGGAGCAAGACCAAATAGGGATCCATTGGCGTGGCCCGCGCTGGATCCGGGTAGGTTGCTCGAGCGCCGCGGTGACGCGGCGCCTAGACGAATGACTGTCCACGACAGAACCCGGCTTACCGGCCGGCTCCGCCGCTTTTCCGCCCGCCGGGCGGAAAAGCCCCAAAGTTTTAGGCCGCCTGAGGGCGGCTTAAAACTTTGGGTCCCAGGCCGCTGGCCTGCCGAATCCCCCGCGGCTGTCGCCGCGCCTCCTTTACCAAAGGGGGCTCTGCTCCAGAAGGTCTCGGCGCTCAATCCTTCCCTCGCGCGCGAGGGCTGCTGTGGGTGCTACCGCAGACGTTGCCGGCCGTCTCCTTCCCCCGCGCGCGGGGGAAGGTGCCCGAAGGGCGGATGGGGGAACGCTCTGCCGAGACCATCGTGGTCGTGCACCAGGCAATCCCGGGCCAGGCCCCTGCCTGGATCGCGGTGGCTTGCGCAGTCGCATGCGGCCCGCATCGATAGAACGCCTGAATGGGATTCGTGGTTTAACACCCTCTGCACAGGGCTGAATTTTCGTTCAATCTCAAAATCTGAGACGAAACAGCAACTTGTGGATAAGCCTTGAACAAGTCTCTAAAGATTGCTGCAAGCCATTGATGCACATGGTGATTTGGCGGCCGGAAAGTTGTTGACAACCCATCGCCCGCTGCTAAGGTGGTCATAAGAGGGAAAACCGGGTTTTTTGTGGTTTTTCGTGGTTCAATGACCAGCCAACGGAGAGAGGTTGCAGCAGCGTGTTTCAAGGTGAGACGGCCATCACAGTGGATGACAAGGGGCGAATGGCGGTGCCGACCGCGTATCGCGACCTGGTCGCGCGCGTGAGCGGCAATCGCCTGGTGCTGACCTACAACCCGTTCGAGTCCGGTTGCCTCTGGCTGTATGCCGAGAAGGAGTGGGAGCGGGTCCGTGACGACGTCATGGCCAAGCCCAATACCCAGCGCGTGGTGCGGGTCCTGCAGCAGAAGCTGGTCGGCTCCTCGGCGGTGCTGGAACTGGACGCCAACGGCCGCATCAGCATCCCGTCGAGCCACCGCGGCGCGGTCGGCATCGAGAAAAAAGCGGTGTTGCTCGGCATGGGCGACAAATTCGAACTATGGAGCGAGCAGGCCCATCGCGCATTGATCCAGCAGACGCTGTCTGACGGGGATCTGGGCGATGGATTGCTCGACCTCAGGTTGTGAGCCGGGGTGCCCGGATGCGCGACGAGGCGCAGCCCGGTCACCCGGTGTCGCAGCCGCCGGCGGCGCATGTGCCGGTGCTGTACACGCAGGTCCTGGAAGGTCTGCAGGTGATCGAAGACGGAACCTATCTCGACGGCACGTTCGGGCGTGGCGGACACGCGCGCGGGGTGCTGCAACGACTCGGCCCGGGAGGCCGGCTGCTGGTGATGGACAAGGACCCCGACGCGATCGTGGTGGCCGAACAGTCGTTCGGCGCCGATCCGCGCGTGTCGATCCACCGCGGCAGCTTCGCCACGCTGGCGCAGGTGGTCGCGCCGGCGTCGCTGGACGGCATCCTGCTCGACCTGGGCGTGTCCTCGCCGCAACTGGACGTGGCCGAGCGTGGCTTCTCGTTCGGCAAGGATGGCCCGCTGGACATGCGCATGGACCCGGACGCCGGCGAGAGCGCGGCGCAGTGGCTGGCGCGCGCCGACGAGCGCGAGATCGCCGACGTGCTGTGGACCTACGGTGAGGAGAAGCAGAGCCGCCGCATCGCCCGCGCGATCGTCGCGGCCCGCGCCGGGCAGCCGCTGCTGCGTACCGCGCAGTTGGCCGCGCTGATCGCGCAGGCGTGCCCGCGCGGCAAGGACAAGATCCATCCGGCCACGCGCAGCTTCCAGGCGATCCGCATCCACGTGAACCGCGAGCTGGCCGACCTGGAAGCCGGGTTGGACGCCGCGCTCGCCGCGCTCAGGCCGGGCGGACGGCTGGCGGTGATCAGCTTCCATTCGCTGGAGGACCGCATCACCAAGCAGTTCGTCAACCGCCACGCCAAGGCCCCGCCGAACAATCGCCGGCTGCCGCAGGCGCAGGCGTTCGTGCCGGCGCTGCTGGCGATCGGTGGCGCGATCAAGGCCGGCGACGACGAGCTGGCGGTCAACCCGCGCGCGCGCAGCGCGGTGCTGCGAGTGGCTGAGAAGCTGGGAGAGCCGGGACCGGGGACCGGGGACCGGGGACCCGGGAAGGGCAAAAGCGCAAGCGCCGATCAGCCAGGCCAAGGCTTTGGCTTCTCCCGGGTCCCGGGTCCCCGGTCCCCGGTCCCGGCCACTCCGGAGAAGCGGCCATGAGCCGCATCCTCCTCATCGTCCTGCTGGCCTCCAGCGTCGCCTCGGCGATCGGCGTGGTCTACATGCGCCACATGCACCGCAAGTTGTTCGTGGAGCTGTCGCGGCTGGAGCGCGAGCGCGACGAGCTGAACATCGAGTTCGGCCGACTGCAGCTGGAGCAGGCGACCTGGGCCGAGAGCAACCGCGTCGACCAGATCGCGCGCGAGCGGCTGGGCATGAAGTTTCCCGAGACCAACGACATCGTGGTGGTGCGCCCATGACAGGACGGCAGGACAGCCGTGTTGCACGGCGCCGCCGCTCGCAGGGTGGCGCACTCGGAGGCGCGCGATGAAGGCCGGCCGCAACCGCCCCCGCAGCAACTTCAACCTGCGTGGCCGGGTGATGCTGGTCGGCGTCGCGCTGGGTCTGTGCTCGGTCACGCTGATCGGCCGTGCCGCCTACGTGCAGTTGATCAACAGCGACTTCTACCAGCGCCAGGGCGAGGCGCGCTACCTGCGCGAACTGCCGATCGCGACCTCGCGCGGCATGATCACCGACCGCAACGGCGAGCCGCTGGCGGTGTCCACTCCGGTCGAGTCGATCTGGGTCAATCCGCAGGAACTGCTGCGGGTGCCGGACCGCATCCCCGAGCTGGCCAGCGCGCTCGGACTGCCGGTCGAGGAGCTGACCCGGCGCCTGTCGCAGAAGGCCGACAAGGAGTTCATGTACCTGCAGCGCCGGATGAACCCGGACAAGGCGCACGCGGTGGTCGCGCTGAAGATCCCCGGCGTGTTCTCGCAACGCGAGTTCCGTCGCTTCTACCCGCAGGGCGAGGCGATGGCGCACGTGCTGGGCTTCACCAACATCGACGACCGTGGCCAGGAAGGCCTGGAGCTGGCCTTCGACGACTGGCTGCGCGGCAAGCCCGGCAGCAAGAAGGTGGTGCGCGACGCGCGCGGCGCGATCGTCGAGAGCGTGGACCTGGTGCGCCCGGCCGAGCCGGGCAAGGACCTGACCCTGAGCATCGACCGCCGCATCCAGTTCCTGGCCTACAAGGAGCTGCGCAGCGCACTGGTCGAGAACAACGCCGCCGGCGGCTCGATGGTGGTGATGGACGTGGCCACCGGCGAGATCCTGGCGATGGTCAACCTGCCGACCTACAACCCCAACGCGGTCAGCGGCATCAACCCGTCGGCGCGCCGCAACCGCGCGCTGACCGACCTGGTCGAGCCGGGCTCGACGATGAAGCCGCTGACCATCGCCACCGCGCTGCAGGCCGGGGTGGTCACGCCGAACACGATCATCGACACCAACCCCGGCTACATGAACCTGGGGCGCTTCACGATCCGCGACGTGCCGCGCAACAACGGCGTGCTCAACGTGACCGGGGTGATCACCCGCAGCTCCAACATCGGCGCGGCCAAGATCGGCGCCAAACTGACCGACCAGGCCTTCTACCAATCGATCCACAACTTCGGCTACGGCAGAGCTCCGAAAAGCGGTTTCCCGGGCGAGTCGTCCGGCGTGGTGCCCTCGCCGGGCAGCCCGACCTGGTACGGCACCACCAAGACCACGATGTCCTACGGTTACGGCCTGTCGGTGACGCCGTTGCAGATCGCGCAGGCGTACGCGGCGCTGGGCAATGGCGGCAAGCTGATCCCGCCGACCTTCGTCAAGGGCCAGCACAACGAGCCGCGCCAGGTGCTCAGCCCGCAAGTGGCGCGCGAGGTCATCGACATGATGGAGACGGTGGTCACCCAGGGCGGCGCCAAGGGCGCGGCGATCCTGGGCTACCACGTCGCCGGCAAGACCGGCACCGCGCGCAAGAACGGCCCGCACGGCTACGAGCGCGGACACTACAACTCGTTGTTCGCCGGCCTGGTGCCGGCGACTCATCCGCGCTTCGCCACGGTGATCGTCATCAACGATCCGCAGGGCAAGGTGTACTACGGCGGCCTGGTGTCGGCACCGGTATTCCATCGGGTGATGGAGGGGGCGCTGCGGCTGATGGACGTGCCGCCGGACGACATCCAGTCGTGGCTGGCGGCGCAGGCGGCCGGCAAGACCGGCAAGCCACTTGCCAGGCCGACGGCCGCGCCGGACCCTGCGACGATGCCCGATGCGGCCGACGAGGTGAACGCGGCCGACGAGGTCGACGCGGCGATCCCGGCCACCAGCGCCGCCGCGCCGGCGGCCTCGCAGGAGACCCGCCAGTGAGTCGCTCGATGGCGCTCTCGCAACTGATCCCCGACGTGCCGCTGGCGCACGACGTGCAATTGTCCGGGCTGGTGCTGGACAGCCGTCTGGTCCGGCCCGGCGATGCCTTCGTCGCGATCGCCGGCTTTGGCGCGCACGGTCTGGGCTTCGTCGAGCACGCGCGTGCCAATGGCGCGGCGGCGATCCTGTTCGAGCCGCCGGCGCCCGACGCACTGCCGGCCCCGCTGGATGCGATCGCGGTGCCGGGCCTGCGCGACCGCATGGGCGCGATGGCCGACCGCTTCCACGGGCACCCGTCGCAGACGATGACGATGGTCGGGGTCACTGGCACCAACGGCAAGACCTCCACGGTGCAGTTGCTGGCGCAGGCCTGGAAGCTGCTGGGCATCGACAGCGCCAGCATCGGCACGCTCGGGGTCGGCCTGTACGGACATGCCGTGCCAACCGGCTTCACCACCCCGCAGGTGCTGCAGATACACGCCGCGCTGGCACAGCTGCGCGACGCTGGCGCGCAGGCGGTGGCGATGGAAGTGAGCTCGCACGCGCTCGACCAGGGGCGCGTCGATGCGGTCCATTTCGACGTGGGCGTATTCACCAATCTCACCCGCGACCATCTCGACTACCACGGCGACATGGCCAGCTACGGCGCGGCCAAGGCCCGGCTGTTCGCACGCGCCGGCCTCAAGGCGGCGGTGCTGAACCTGGATGATCCGTTCGGCCGCGAACTGCTGGCCGGGCTCGATCCGGACGTGCGCGGCATCGGCGTCAGCTCGCGTGGGCAGGCCGGGGCGGCGGTGCGCGCCGACCACCTGCAACTGGACAGCCAGGGCATCGGCTTCGACCTGTGGATCGACGGCCAGGCCCGGCGCGTGCAGTCACCGCTGCTGGGCCGCTTCAACGTCGACAACCTGCTGGCCGTGGCCGGTGTGCTGCACGCGCTCGGCCATGCGCCGGTGCAGATCGCCGCGGTGTTGTCGCAGCTGCAGCCGATCCGCGGACGCATGAACCGCCTCGGCGGCGACGGCATCCACCCGCTGGTGGTGATCGACTACGCGCACACCCCGGACGCGCTGCAGCAGGCGCTGGACAGCCTGCGCGGGCACGTCGAGGGTCGGTTGGTATGCGTGTTCGGCTGTGGCGGCGAACGCGATACCGGCAAGCGCCCGCAGATGGCGGCGATCGCCGAGGCCCGGGCCGACGTGGTGATCGTCACCGACGACAACCCGCGCAACGAGGACGGCGACGCGATCGTTGCCGACATTGTCGCGGGGTTCGCGCGGCCGGCGTTGGTGACCGTGCAGCGCGACCGCGCCGCCGCGATCGCCGCCGCGATCGGCCAGGCACGGGCCGGCGACATCGTGCTGATCGCCGGCAAGGGCCACGAGCCGTACCAGGACGTGTGCGGAGTCAAGCACCCGTTCGACGACACCGAGGTGGCGCGCGCCGTGCTTGCCGGTCATGACGTGGAGGGGCCGCGATGAAGCGCACCCCGTTGTCGCTGATCGCGCATTGGGCCGGCGGCGAGCTGCATGGCGAGGACGTCGCTATCGACGCGATCACCCAGGACAGCCGCGGTCTGGCCGCCGGCAGCCTGTACGTGGCGTTGCGCGGCGAGCGTTTCGATGGCCATGACTTCGCCGACGATGCCGCCGCGCGCGGGGCCAGCGCACTGCTGGTCGAGCGTGTGCTGCCCGGCGTCGAGCTGCCGCAGGTGCAGGTGGCCGACAGCCAGCTGGCACTGGCGCGCATCGCCCACGGCATGCAGCGCGATCGTGCGACCAGGGTGTTCGCGATCACCGGCTCCAACGGCAAGACCAGCGTGAAGTCGCTGCTGCTGGCGATCCTGGAGCATGCCGGCCGGATCGCCGGCAGCACTGTCCACGCCAACCCCGGCAACCGCAACAACGAGATCGGCCTGCCGCTGGCGGTGATCGACGCGCCCGAGGATGCCGACTACGCGATCTACGAGATGGGCGCCGGCAAGCCCGGCGACATCGCCTACCTGACCGACGTCGTGCGGCCGGACTTCGCGCTGGTGAACAACATCGCCCCGGCGCACCTGGAGCGCATGGGCAACCTGCTGGGCGTGGCGCGGACCAAGGGCGCGATCTACGCGGCGCTGCCGGAGCACGGGGTCGCCGCGATCAACGCCGACGATGCGTTCGGCCTGTGGTTCGAGCAGCATTTTTTGCGAGTCCCTCGCAAGAGCACGGCACATCCCTGTGCCGGGGTCCTTTCAAGCGCGGCTCCGCATCGCCAAGTGTTGCGTTATGCGCTCGACGCCAGCGCCGAGCTGCATGCGCGCAACCTCGTGCTCGGCGAGGACGGCGCGCGCTTCACCCTGGTCGCGCCGCAGGGCGAGGCCGAGGTGACGCTGGCGCTGCCAGGCCGCCACAACGTGCGCAACGCGCTGGCCGCCGCGGCGTTGACGCTGGGCGCCGGCATCCCGCTGGCGCAGGTCGCGCAAGGCCTGGCCGAGGCCCGCCCGGTCGCCGGACGCCAGGTCCGCCACGTCCTGGGCAACGGCGCGGTGCTGATCGACGACAGCTACAACGCCAACCCCGGCTCGCTGGCCGCGGCGATCGATGCGCTCGCGGCCGGACCGAGCGAAGGCTGGCTGGTGCTGGGCGACATGCGCGAGCTTGGCTCGGAGGCCGAGGCGTTGCACGCCGAGGCCGGGCGCCGCGCGCGCGCGGCCAAACTGGTCCGGCTGTACGCGCTCGGCCCGCTGAGCGCCGCCGCCGCCGCCGCCTTCGGCGAGGGCGGTCGGGTGTTCGGCAGCCATGAAGCGTTGGCGCTGGCGTTGTGGCGGGATGTGGGGGAGGTGGCCGGGATCCGGGAGAAACAGGATCGAGAGCAGGAATCGAAACAGATGTACGAGAACACGGGCGCCGATGCCGTTGGCGAGCGCGCGCCCTTCCGGGCCCCGACGATTCTCATCAAGGGCTCGCGCGGCAGCGCCATGGACAAGATCGTGACCGCGCTGCTCGCACATCAGGAGGAAGTGCCGAATGTTGCTTGAGTTGGCCCGCTGGCTGCAGCAACTGGAGAGCCTGTTCGGGCTGTTCAACTATTTGACGTTCCGCGGCATCCTGGCCGCGTTGACCGCGCTGTTCCTGTCGCTGTGGATGGGCCCGGCGGCGATCCGCCGGCTTGCCCAGTTCAAGGGCGGCCAGCCGATCCGCAAGGACGGCCCGCAGAGCCACTTCTCCAAGGCCGGCACGCCGACCATGGGCGGCGGGCTGATCCTGGCCACGGTCGCTGCTTCGGTGCTGTTGTGGGGCGACCTGCGCAACCGTTACGTCTGGCTGGTGCTGGCGGTGATGTTGTGCTTCGGCGCGATCGGCTGGTACGACGACTGGATCAAGATCGTGCGGCGTGACCCGAACGGGCTGAAGTCGCGCTGGAAGTACCTGCTGCAATCGATCTTCGGCCTGGCCGCCGGGTTGTTCCTGTACTACACGGCCGACGTGCCGGCGGCGATCACCTTCTACATCCCGATGTTCAAGGCGATCGCGCTGCCGCTGGCGGGCGTGAGCTTCGTGGTGATCGCCTACTTGTGGATCGTGGGTTTCTCCAACGCGGTCAACCTGACCGACGGCCTGGACGGGTTGGCGATCATGCCGACCGTGCTGGTCGCCTGTGCGCTGGGCGTGTTCGCCTATGCCTCGGGCAACGTGGTGTTCTCCGAGTACCTGAAGATCCCGACCATCCCCGGTGCCGGCGAACTGATCATCATCTGCGCGGCGATCGCCGGTGCCGGCCTGGGCTTTTTGTGGTTCAACACCTACCCGGCGATGGTGTTCATGGGCGACATCGGCGCGCTGGCGCTGGGCGCGGTGCTCGGCACGATCGCGGTGATCGTGCGCCAGGAGCTGGTGCTGGTGGTGATGGGTGGCGTGTTCGTGATCGAGACGCTGTCGGTGATGATCCAGGTCGCCAGCTTCAAGCTGACCGGCAAGCGCGTGTTCCGGATGGCGCCGATCC
>JASGDF010000133.1:0-38270 GCA_047607345.1 Pseudomonas sp.
AGGCGCGGATCCAGGCGCGCCGCGGCGGCGCCGACCAGCAGGAACCCATAGGGCAGCCCCATCACCGTATAGACCGCCACGAACAGCGCCGCCGGACCCAGCCAGGACCATTGCAGCGCCAGCAGGTACAGCGAGGCGGTCATCGACATCGGCGAGACCACCAGCGGCGCCAGCGCCGCCAGCGTGACCAGCGTCCTGGCGCGCGGCCCGAGCCGTCCCAGCGCCAGCGCGGCCAGTGCCCCGATGGCGGTACTCAGCAACGCGGCAGCCGACCCGATCCACAGGCTGAACCCGGTCGACTCCAGCAGGTCCGGATCGCCGAGGTAGTGCTCGGCCCAGCGCAGCGAGAAGGCACTCGGCGGGAAGTGCAGATAGGCATCGTCGCTGACGCCCAAGGGCGCGATCACCAGCACCGGCACCACCAGCAGCACGAAGCTGATCGCGCAGCCGCCCCAGACCGGGACCTGCCGCCACGGCGAGACCCACGCGGCGGCACGTTGCAGCGCGAGCACCAGCCCATCCATCACCCTGCCCCGCTCCACCTGCCTCCCCACCGCGCTCAACCCGCGCCGGCCCGCGGCCCACAGCGCGGCGGCACCCGCGACCAGCAGCATCATCACCACGATCCGGGCCGAGGCGCCGGCGTTGTCGCCCAGTGTGTTGATCCGCACTTCCAGCTCCTGCGACAGCAGGTAGGTATCCGGCGGCCCCAGCAGCGCCGGGATCGCGAAGAAGCTCATCGCCGTCAGGAACACCAGCAAGGTGGCGCTCGCCAGTCCCGGCAGCGCCTGCGGCAGCACCACCGTGAACCAGGCCGTCACCGGATCGGCGCCCAGGTTGCGCGCCGCCCGCTCCAGGCGCGGGTCGAGTTGTCGCATCACCGCGTACAGCGGCAGCACGAACAGCGGCAGTTCGACCTGGATGCCGGCCAGCAGCATGCTGCCGTAGGTGAAGGCCAGATGCAGTGGCTGCACGCCACCGAGCCAATGGTGGATCGTGTTGACCAGGCCATGCGCGCCGAAGATCGCCAGCCAGGCATAGCTGCGGATCAGCGTGCCGGCCAGGAACGAGGTACCGATCGCCACCAGCAGCAACCGGCGCGGCGCCGGCGGGAACCGCACCAGCGCGTGCGCCGTCGGCACCCCGAGCAGGAGGCAGCCCAGCGCGACCAGGCCGGCGAAGCCGAGGCTGCGCCCGAGCACCGCCAGGAAACTGCTGTCCAGCAGCCCGGCATAGGCCGAAAGATCGAAGGCATCGGCCACGACCACGCTTCTCAGCGCCGAGACCAGGAACGGCACCCCCAACAACAGCGCGCTGACCAGCAACAGCGGCGTGCAGGCCAGCCAGGCGCGGTAGCGGGCGGGGTTCGCCGAAACGCTCATTTCACCGCCACCGCCGATTCCCACAGCTTCACCGCCAGCGCGATGTTGGTCAGGCCGGGCCGGTCCTCGCGCGCCCACCAGCGATCGTCCTGCATGATCTGCCGCGCCAGGTTCGCCGGCGCCGTGGGCAGGTGCGCGATGCGCGCCGGATCGAGCAGCGCGAACGCGCGCTGGTTGGAGGGGCTGTAGCCGATCAGCCGCGCGAAGTGCGCCTGGCGCTCGGGAGCCAGCGCGAAGGCCATGAAGCGCAGCGCGTTGGCCGCGTTCGGCGCGCCCTTCGGAATCGCCCAGTAGCCGCCCTGCACGATGCCCTGGTCCCAGGTGAACCGCGAGCCGGCATCGCGCGCCTCAGGGGTGTCGATCGGGCCGTTCCAGAGATTGCCGGCGACCGCGTTCTGCTCGTTGAGCATCTGCAACGCATCGCCGCTGGACAGCCAGTAGCGGGCGATCGCCGGACGCAGCCGCCGCAGGCTGCGCACCGCACGGTCCCAGTCCAGCGGATACAGCCGCTCGGCGGCCACCCCGTCGGCCAGCAGCGCGACCTCGAAGGTCGCGCCCATCTGCCCCATCAGCCCGGAGGCGAGCATGCGCGGGCCGGGATGGCGGCGGGTATCCCACAGCGCCGCCCAGCCGGACGGCGCGCGCCCGCCGAAGGCCTCGGCCCGGTAGGCCAGCACCGTGGAGGCATAGAACGAGGGCAACGCGAAGCGCCCGGCCGGCAACGGCGCCAGCGCCGCCAGGTCGGCCGGGTCGAAGGCGCCGTGATCGATCTCGGCGAGCATCCCGTCACGCTCGAAGCGCGGCAGCTCCGCACCGGACAGATCGGCCACGTCGATCACCGGGCGGCGCTGCTCGATGCTGGTGCGCAGCTTGCCCGGCATCACGAACGGCACGGTCCTGACACGGATGCCGGTGGCGCGCTCGAACGGCTGGTAGAACGCCCGCCGCTGCGCGCGCCCCCAGAAGCTGCCGCCGTCGCAGAGGATCACCTCGTCGCCAGCGCCGCGCCGCGCGCATGCGCTCAGCGCCAGTCCCGCGCCCAGCCCCGCCAGGCAACGTCGGCGCTGCCGGTCGATCATGCCGTCCCCCCTTCCACGACCAGCGGAAACGCGTGCGCATCCTCTGGCCGCCAGTCGATCCCGACCGTGCTGCCGACATCCGGCGCGTCGGCGCCGAGCGGCTGCCGGGCATTGACCAGGCTGCCGTCGGCCAGGCGCAACTGGAGCATGCGGTGGTCGCCGCCGAACAGCGTGGTCGTCACCCGCGCGGCCAGCTGCGTGCGCGGATCGCTCAACGCCACCACACGTAGGTATTCCGGGCGCACGACGATCTCGACCGCGCCCGCGCCGCCCACCTCCGCGCCGCGCCATTGCGCGCCCAACCGGGTCCCGCGCACGTCCACGACCAACCCTGCCTGGGTCGTCCCGACCACCTCGGCACGCAGGCTGTTGGCGCCGCGCCACAGGAAGCGCGCCACGAAGGCACTGGCGGGATGCGCGTACAACGCCTCGACGTCGGCCAGCTGCACGATGCGCCCGGCCTCCAGGATCGCCACCCGCTCCGCCAGCGCCAGCGCCTCGCGCTGGTCGTGGGTGACGTAGAGCACCGTGGTGCCGCTGGCCTGCAACAGGCGCTTGAGCTCGACCTGCAAGTCCTCGCGCAGCGTCGGATCGAGCGCCCCCATCGGCTCGTCCATCAGCAGCACGCCGGGCTCGGCGGCCAGCGCGCGGGCGATCGCCACGCGCTGCTGCTGCCCACCGGACAGCGCCTGTACGCGCTGCTCCGCATGCGGCTCCAGCCGGACCAGCTCGAGCAGCCGCCAGACCCGGCGCCGGCGCTCGGCGGCCGGGACACCACGCCGCACCAGTGGATAAGCGACGTTGTCCGCCACGCTCAAGTGCGGGAACAGCGCATAGTGCTGGAACACCACGCCAACCGAACGCCGATGCGCCGGCAATCCGGTCACGTCGTGGCCGCCGACGCGAATCTCGCCCCGATCCGGCGCTTCGAAACCGGCGACCAGGTCCAGCAGCGTGCTCTTGCCCGAGCCGCTCGGTCCCAGCAACGCCACGCACTGGCCCGGCTCCACCGTCAGCGAGACGTCGCCGAGCACCCGCGCCGAGCCGAACGTCTTGTCCACGCCGATGACTTCCAGACTCGCGGCACGGCCGCTGGCCGCCGACCAGCCCTCTGCCGGCGCGCCCGCGCTAGCCATCGGTCTCGTCCGAATCGAGATAGGCCACGTAGTCGCGGATCACGTCGGCATCGAGTTGCGCGTGCTGGCGCATCAGCGTCCTGGCACGCTCGCCGTCGCGCGCGGCGAGCGCATCGACCAAGATCAAGTGCTCGTCGAGGTCCCGTCGCATACCGCCTGGGTAGGTCAGCTCGAAGCGGAAGTACGCCGCCAGCTGCACCACCGCCGTATCCAAGGCCTTCACCAGGAAGGCGTTCTGCGACTTCTGGATGATCCGGGTGTGGAAGCGCGAGGCCTCGACCGCGTAGGCCGATACGTCACCGGCGGCGATGCGCGCCTCCAGCTCGGTATTGATCGCGCGCAAGTAGGCGATGTCCTGCGCGTTCATCCGGCGCGCCGCGAGGAAGGCACTGGTCGCGGCCAGCTCGGCCGAATACTCGACCAGCTCCAGCGTCTTCTGCACGTCGAAGCGAGCCACGAAGGTGCCCTGCCGCGCCGACTTGGTCAGCAGGCCCGAGGACACCAGCTGCGCCACCGCCTCGCGCACCGGGGTGCGCGAGGTGCCGAATTGCGCGGCCAGCGCAACCTCCTCTATCCGCTGCCCGGGCAGCAACTGCCCGCGCGCGATCTGCTGCTCGATCCGGCTGCGGACGTAGTCCGCCTGCGTCATACCCTGTTCTAAAGCCATGCGATCCCTTCACTGGTTGTTTCACCGGCGGCAGGCACCCCGCCGGCCGCCTCCGATCAGAACTCGAACGATACCCCGGCCTGGAGCTGCAACCGCGGCACCGTATTGACGTAGATCTCATCGGACAGCACGAAGCCGAACTCGCTGTACAGGCTGCCGGGGTAATACACCGCCCCGCCCCAGACCTTCAGGCCGGAACGCGCCGGATCGGCATAGGTCAGCTTGGCCTGCACGCGGCTGTAGGCGTCCGAGCTCACCGAGCCGTCATCGGACCACTGCTGCGGGCCGACGAACTCATGGTTCAGGTCGAGCCGCAGCGAACGCTCGCCGCCCGCCAGCGCCCACTCGCTGCGCAGACCGTATGCGCCGATCCACTCGGCGACATAGGGCACATAGCTGCCATCGGCCAGGCGCGCGTGCACCTTGCTGTAGTTCAGCACCAGGTCGGCGTTGGCGCTGTTCGCCCGCAGCAGGTTGAACTTGCCCTCCACATCCCAGCCGTCGCGCTTGGAACGCCCCAGGTTGACCACCTCGGTACCGACGATCGATATCTCGTTGGTGTTGTTGGTGCGATAGCCACTGGCCTGCAGGTGCACCGCTCCCCCGCTGGAATCGAAGCTCGCGCCAATCTCGCTGCTTTCCAGCGTCGCCGGGCTCAGGTTGGGATTGGACGGAAGATCGCTCACCGCGCTCGGCGAGCGCGGACTCTGCCCATAGTTGGCGAAGACCGTCACGCTTTCCACCGGCTGGATGGCGACACCGAGCTTCTGGCTGAGCTTGCCGGTCTGCGCGGTGAAGGCGTTACGCACGAACGCCACGCTGGTGGCGTCGTAGCTTAAGTTGGTCACGTCGAACAAGAAGCGATCGTAGCGAATGCCGGCGGTCAGCTTCAGCCAGTCCACCGGCTTGACCGAGAGCGACAGGTACGAGCCGAGATCGGTCTGCTGGAAGTGATTGCGCTGGTAGTAATAGGCATCCAGCTCGTTGAGCTCGGCAATCTCCACGCCATCGACGCTGGGCAGCTTGGTCATCCTGCCATTGGTGCGGCGCGCGCTGGCGTCGGCGCTCAGCAGCGCGTCGGCACCGAACAGGTCCAACGCCCAGTGCGAATCGACACCAGCGCCGAACACCCAGCGATCGTCATTGCGGTAGTACTGCGGATACGGGGTCACCGTCGCATAGCGGGTCAGGTCCGAATGGCCCACGTAGGCGTTGGCCTCGAGCCCGCCGGACTCGTCGCCACGAACGTAGTTGCTGGTGAGCGCATAGCTGCGGGCCTTGCCGCCGTCGCTGGCATCCACCGCTGACCTGGCGCTGATCTCGCCAGAGCGGATCTTGCTCAGCGCGATGTACCCGGGCTCGCCGAATTCGCTGGCGTAGGTCTCAAGCCCCGCGCTGAAATGCCCGTCGCCGAGCCCGCGCGTGTACTTGCTGAAAGTCTTCAACGCCCTGGAATCGGCATTGGCACGATAGCCATCCTGCCGCGAGCCATCGACGATGGTGTAGAAGCTGTCGTCCTCGCCGACGTGCCCGTAGGACGCCACCCCGCGCCTGTATCCATAGCTGCCGAATTCCAGCTTCGCCCCGGTCGGCAGCGCGTCCTTGGTCCGCGCGATGACCGCGCCAGCCTGGGCGAAATTACCGCCGTAGCGCACGTCGAACGGCCCGCGCACGACGGTGAAGTCGTTGATCGTCTCGGGGATGAGCGGATTGAGGTCGAGATAGCCGTTGACGCTGATGCCGGACGACAGGTTGCGCAGGTAGCCGTCCTGGGAATACGCCACGTAGGCCCCGTCGTAGCCGTTGGACCAGCCGCGCAGGGTGATGCCCTTGGCCTCGCCCGGTTGGCCATAGTCGGACACCTGCACGCCGGCGACGCCGCGCAGCAGATCGGCGGTGGAAGTGGCAACCTTGCCCTCGATGTCACGCGCGGTCACCCGCGAGACCGAGGCCGGGTCGTTGGATGGCTCGGTGGACAGGCGCAGCGCATCATCGGCCTCGCGATCGCCGGCATGCACATCCACGCCTTTCAGCTCGACCGCTTTCTTCTTTGCATCCGTCCTGGACGACGCATCCACGGCCGCATCCGCCGCCAATGCCAGATACGGAACCAGCGCCATCCCCAGCGCCACCAGTACAGCCTGTGAGAGCTTGTTCATGCCGCCACCCCATATGTATACATTTGTAGATTCAATGTATGCATGCAAGGCTGGACGAAGAAATGAGCAACCCCTATCTGGTTATTCCGGCTGCGGATATGCAGGCCCAGGGCACGGCCAATCCGCTGTCGAGCAAGGATCAGACGATGCACCCCCGCCCATCACATCTGCATCCACCAATTGATCTTATGCATACAATCTAACCTGCCCCCATGCGGCCGCGGTACCCGAGCACGGCAAACACCGCATGGCTTGGGATCGAACGAACCTGCAGGTAAAGACACGACTGCCCTCGGGAATCCGCCCAGCGGGTCCAGGGCCTGCCGCAGCAATGCGCTCGCCCACGACGACAAGGAGCCACGAAATACGCGCCCTGACCAACGCACTCAGTGGATTTCAATAAGTTCGCCGGGGACTCACAGGACAGAACCACTGTGAAATCAGGCAACACCGCGAACAATGCCATGGGCCGTCCCTGACCTGTGCATTGGAGCGGGAAACGAGACTCGAACTCGCGACCTCAACCTTGGCAAGGTTGCGCTCTACCAACTGAGCTATTCCCGCTTGGAGACTTCAGCCACCTGCACAAACGCCGGGGCAATCCGGCCAGGACCGGGGTTGGGAGGCTATAGAACAGGATGACACTGCGTCAAGATCGTATCCGCCAACGAAGGCCGACCACGGGCTTTCCTCGCGTCGGATCATCCGTCCCGGCAGCGCGATCCTGTTCGCCCACGACGACTGCTACCATGGCCGCCACACATGCCAGCGTGCGCCATCGCCAGCACTCCCCCTGCTCCGATGAGGCGTCCGTGTCTTCGATCCTTCCGCGTTACCGCCCGCAATCTCCATCATCGTTCGCCGCCGGGATGCCGGACTCTCGGTCCGCCTTCGCCACCGCTGCGCAGTTGCCGGCCGCCATCGACCTCGACCAGATCGCGATGAAACACGTCACCATCATGGCCGCCAGACGGCGGCACGCAGTGGCGAGATGAACCGCGGGCATTCGACATGGACAAGACCGGTTCCTCCCGCTGGTATCGCCTGAACCTGTGGCTGCACCGCTGGTGCAGCCTGGTGGCGACGCTGCCGTTCCTGATCCTGTGCCTGACCGGCACGGTGCTGATCTTCCACGAGGAAATCGACGCGGCCATGGGCACGGTGCCGGCCAGCGCGAGCGACGCGAGGCCGCACAGGCCGCTGCAGGCGTCCATCGACAACGCGCTGGCCGCGCATCCGGGCGAGCGCGTGGCCAGCATCGGCATCGACGCCAAGGAACACCCCGGCCTGGTGCTGCTGGTCATGGTGCCGGCGCAAGCACACAAGTTCGAGGACATGAAGCTGCGCTTCGCCGAACTGGCCACCGCGCAACCGACCGAACACGTCGTCGACCCGACTGCGACCCTGACCGGCTTCCTGCTGGAGCTGCACGCGCACTGGTTCCTCGGCATGCCCGGCGAGTTGATCGGCGCGCTGATCGCGTTGCTGGTGGTGGTATCGCTGCTATCGGGCGTCGTGGTGTACTGGCCACATCTGAAGAAGGTCGCATTCGGCCTGCTGCGGCGGGGACGCGGCCCCCGCCTGCGGCAACTGGACCTGCACAACACCATCGGCGCGGTGGTGCTGGGCTGGGCGCTTGCGGTCAGCCTGACCGGCTTCCTGCTCGGCTTCGGCACACTGGCGACCGCGATATGGTCATCCACCGTGTTCGCGGACCTGCGCGAGCCGCACGCCGACACCGTGATCGATGCGCGCCATCCACCGGTCGACGCGGATACGGCCATTGCGGCGGCCGTCGGCCAGGTGCCGCAGGGCTGGCATGTCGTCTCGCTGATCTTCCCCGATACCGACTACTCCACATCGCGCCACTACACCGCGCTGATGCTCGGCCCGTCCGGACTGGAGGAACGCCTGTATCGCGTCGGACTGGTCGATGCGACCACCGGCAAGGTCGCGAAGCTGGTCGAGATGCCCGGCTACATGAAGGCCATCGTGCTGTCGCAACCGCTGCACTTCGGCGACTACGGCGGACTGCCGCTGAAGATCCTGTGGACGCTGTGCACCTGGCTGACGCTGTTCATCACCGCCAACGGCGCCTGGCTGTGGTGGGACCGGCGGCGCAGGCGCAAGCCAGGCACGGCGCGCAAACCGGTGGCCGCCGCGAAGCAGGTAGCGCGATGACCGGCGCCCGCGCGATGTGGCTGATATCGGCGCTGGCCCTGGTCTGCCTCGGCGGCATCGTCGGCATGCTGCTGGCCGACAGCGGCTGGGACTGGCTGTTCTTCGCGATGGCAACGTCGCCGTTGGCCTCCGGCTGCGGCTGGTGGTGGCGCCATCGTTCAAAGGAGAGAACATGATGAGCAGGCGCGAATGCGACTGGACCTGGTGGGCCGGCTGGGCCGGCGTGCTCGGCGCGCTGGGCTGGATCGTCGGCGATGTGCTGATCGTCGGCCACGTCGCGCCACGCACGGACTTCCCGCTCCTGTTCCAGGCCTATGCCGACCGCGTGGATCCGCAAATGGCCGAGCGTCTGGTCGACGTGCCGCGCGGGCGCCTGATCGCCGGCGCGCTGGTCGCGGTATTCGCGGTGCCGCTGTATCTGATCGGCATCGGGCACCTGTGGCGCGGGCTGCGCCCGGCCGGGCGCGCATGGGCGCTGCCGGCGGTGACCCTGCTGTTCCTGGGCTATGCATGGTCGCCGCTGGCACATGCGGCGTTCTACTTCGTCGGCGCGGTGTATCAGACGATCCTCGCGACCGAACCTGCGACGCATCCGCCATTGCTGGCGTTGGGCGAAGAGTTCCACCGCGTCCTGATGATGGTCTATGCACCGGCGGTGGCTTGCGGCCTGCTGGGCCTGCTGGCGCTGTCGCTGGCGGCGGCAAGCGGGCGCACCGCATACCCACGCTGGTTCGCGTTGACCGGCAACCCGCTGCTGCTCGGCCTGCTGTGCATCGGCGCACCCAACTTGCTACGTGGCCCGCTGGCGGACGCCCTCCTCGGCGCCGGGCTCAATACCATGCAATTGCTGATCTACCTGCAATCCCTGTTCCTTCTGCGCAAGGCCGCGCAATGAGCGCCTAAGGGAACGGGGCACCCGCAACAGCCGCTCGTACTTGGATGGAGCAGGCTTCGCGGGATACAGCGGAGCGCGTGGCGCAGTTCCAGGGATTTGCGGATCAGATACGACGAGACGAGATTCGCAATGGAGGCCTGGGTCGGAATTGAACCGGCGTACGCGGATTTGCAGTCCGCTGCATGACCACTCTGCCACCAGGCCACGGACCCGGCACGCCTGCCGCGCGGAGGATCGAGGCAGTTCGGCCCCGACCCGTGGCGCGGCGCTGTGCGGCCGAAATCACGAGCCGGGCATTATCGGTTTGCCTCTTGGCCTTGGCAAGTCAAAAGCACCCGCGGTCTGACTCAAGCCCACACTTGGATAGACCGAATGTGTCTGAGCCGATGCCCGCACGACACCGCGCGATAACCCGCGGCATTGTGCTCATTCCCGACGGATATCTCCGTGGCCGGATCTGACCGCAGGTTGTCGAGTCCCATCGCAGCCACGCACGTACGCTCTCCTTAACGTTTCCGAAACCCCGTGGCGCTGGGCGCCGCGCATGGACTCGACATCAGCAGGAGTGTCACGTTGCCCCGCCGTCACCACGCCCGCCCTCACGCTCGCGTCCTCCCTCCCGGCCATCGACCAGGACGCTGGAGCGGCATGCACCTACCGCGCGCGTGGTGGCTCGCCCTGCTGGGTCTGGTCGGCTGCGCGATTGCAATTGCCGTCGCGGCGGCACCGCCAGCGCAGGTGAGCGAGGTCGCGGGCACGCACGACAAGCATGTGAACCTGCGCGTGCTGCCGGCCGACATCAGCAAGCCGAAGCTGGGCGTGCTGATGCGCGCTTACCGGCGTGACCTGGGCGTGGAATGCAGCTACTGCCACGTGCAGAACCGCGACACCGGCGAGTACGACTACGCCTCCGACGAGAACCCCAAGAAGGAGATCGCGCGGCTGATGATCGGCATGCTCGACGACATCAACGACCGCCACCTGGCCGGGCTCGGCGGCGACCGCCGCTATGCCGCCACCGTCACCTGCGGCAGCTGCCACCAGGGACGCGCCAGCCCACCGGCCTGGGAGCCGCGCCGATGAACGCCCGCCCGCGCCTGCTGCTGGCGGTGGCGCTGGCCGTGACGGCGGTGCTGGTACCGGCCACCGCGCAGATCGCGGTGCGCAACCAGGGCTACATCCCGTTCGACGACGCGCCGATCCACTACCGCTCCGAGGACATCCACGACCCGGTCACCCAGCTGCAGCGCCGGCTCGATGCCGGCCAGGCCCGGCTGCGCCACGACGGCGGCGCGCACGGCTATCTGAAGACCGTGCTGGAGCAGTTGGACATTCCGCTCAGCTCGCAGACGTTGGTGTTCTCCAAGACCAGCTTCCAGTACCCGAAGATATCGCCGGAGCATCCCCGCGCGCTGTACTTCAACGACGACGTCTACGTCGGCGTGGTCCACGAGGGCAAGGAGGTCGAGGTGATCTCCTTCGATGCCCAGCAGGGCGCGGTCTTCTACATCCTGCACGAGCAGCCGGCCGAGCAGCCGCGCTTCGAACGCGCCGAGCTGGACTGCACGCAGTGCCACATCGCCGCCGGCACCCGCGGCGTGCCCGGTGTGCTGCTGCGTTCGGTCCGCCCGACCGCCAGCGGCACCCTGGCGACGGGCGCGGCGTCCTACATCACCGACCAGGACAGCCCGCTGTCGCAGCGCTGGGGCGGCTGGTACGTCACCGGCAACCTGGCCGGCGCCAGCCTGGCCAACGCGGTGGCCGCCGACGCCGACCCGCAGGCCTCTCAACTGCACCTGCTGCCGCAGCCGCAGCTGGACCCCAAGCAGTATCTGGCCCAGACCAGCGACCAGGTCGCGCTGCTGGTGCTGGCGCACCAGACCCAGGCGCACAACCTGATCACCCTCACCAACTACCGCACCCGGATCGCGCTGTTCAACCATGGCGGCGACGCGGCACTGAAGACGCCGCCACCGCTGTCGCAATTGCCGGAGGAGGTCCAGGACCAGATCACCCGCCCGGCCGAACAGCTGCTGCGCTACCTGCTGTTCGCCACCGAGCAGCCGCTGCCGGAACTGGATGCCAAGCAGGTCATCGCCGGCTCGGCGTTCGCGCGCGAGTTCGCCGCGCGCGGCCCGCGCGATGGCCAGGGCCGCTCGCTGCGCGACTTCGACCTGCATACCCGGATCTTCCGCTACCCGCTGAGCTACCTGGTCTATTCGGACGCGTTCGATGGCCTGCCCGAGCCGGCCAAGGGCTATCTCTACACGCGCCTGCTGGACGTGCTGCGCGGCCAGGACGACAGCGGCGACTTCGATGCGCTGTCGGCCACGGACCGGCGCGCGATCCTGGAAATCCTGTTGCAAACCAAGCCGGGCCTGCCGCACGCCTGGCTGGCCTACGCCGAAACCCACCATCTCCCGGTGGCCCGGCAACCGGAAGCGCGCCCGGTAAGCGCGCCTCACCAGATCGCCGCGGCGCGATGAGGCATGACCCCAACCCGAGGGAAACCACCATGAAGACGTTGGCCAAGACCGCAGGGCTGATCGCCTTGCTTTCCACCAGCGCACTGGCCTGGGCAGACGTGCCCGTGGCCGGTCGCTGGGATGCGCAACTCGAGCGCGACGGATCGGTGATCCCGTTCCGGCTGGACATCTCCGGCGAGGGCGCCACGCTCAAAGGCACGCTGTACGACGGCTTCCGTCCCTACGAGCACACCACCCACGCCAGCTACCAGGACGGCAAGCTGGTGCTGGACGTGGGCCACTACCTGACCACGATCAGCGCCGAGCTGAAGGACGGCAGACTGGTCGGCGGCGTGACCACCGAGGGCCGTGGCAGAAGCACCGCATACCACTTCGAGGCCACCCGCCACGACCCCAGCAGCGACGCCGCCATTGCCGCGACCAGCGCACCGAGCATTTCCGGCGACTGGGAAATCCCGCTGGCCGAGCCCTCCAGCAAGGGCGAGAAGGCGTTCCGCTTCATCGTCGAGCAGAAAGGCGCCGAAGTGGCGGCCTCGATCCTGCGCGTGGATGGCGATACCGGCGCCCACAGCGGCGTCTACCGCGACGGCAAGTGGCGGCTGAGCCACTTCGACGGCTCGCGCCCGAGCGTGATCGAGGTGACGCCGCAGCCGGACGGCACCTTGCAGATCCTGCAGCAGGCCGCGCGTCCACAGGCCACCGAGGCCAGGCAGGATGCCTACGCCAGCGTGTTCGACAGCCGCAACGCCAGCCGGCTGGTCGCCTATCGCCCGGAGGTGGCCCGCGCCAAGGGCTTGCCACAGCCGGCCAACCACCTGACCCACACCACCCCGCGCGATCCCAACGAGAAGTTCACCTTCAGCTTCCCCGACCTGGACGGCAAGCTGCGCACCCAGGACGATGCGGACTTCAAGGGCAAGCCGATCGTGGCGGTGGTGACCGGCACCTGGTGCCCGAACTGCCACGACGAGGCGCAGTACCTGGTGCAGCTGGACAAGAAGTACCGCGCCCAGGGCCTGCGCATCGTCGCGCTGAACTTCGAGGAGGTCGAGCAGCAGGCCTCGCAGCAGCGCGCCCGCGCCTTCGTCAAACAATACGGGGTCAAGTATCCCTACCTGCTGGCCGGCGCGCCCGAGGAGATGTGGCAGAAGGTGCCGCAACTGAACAACCTCAACACCTGGCCGGCGACGGTGTTCATCGGCCGCGACGGCACCATCCGCGCGGTGCACTCCGGTTTCGGCTCGCCTTCCACCGGCGATTTCTACCGGCAGCAGGACAAGGACTTCACCAGCCGCGTCGAGCAGTTGCTGGCCGAGCAGGCACCGCCCGCGGATGCCGCGGCGCCACGGCTGTCGGCGGCCTATTGAGACGCCAGGCCATGAGGATGCCCACCACGCTCGCACCACTGCTGTTCCTGCTTGCCACCACCGCTGCCGCCCAGGAAGGGGGTGTCGAGTCGGGCCTGGACTGGCAGGTCCGCAGCGTGCCGGTGGCCGGCGATCCGCAACGGCTCGACATCGAGTTCAGCTCGGCGATCGCGCCGGGCTGGATCGTCTACGCCCCCGACTTCGCCGCGCCGGAATTCGGACCGCGCCCGGCCACGCTCAAGCTGGAGCAACCGACCGGGGTCCGCGCCGAGGGAGCGTTGCAGGCGCTGCAATCGCGAGCGGGCAGCAGCGCCCTGCCCGGCGGCCGCCTCGACTACCGTTATTTCGCCGGCCAGGCGCGCCTGCGCCAACGCGTGCGCCTGCCCGCCGATGCCGGCGAAGTAACCGGCACCCTGCGCGGCCAGGCCTGCCAGGAACAGACCGGACTGTGCACGCTGTTCAAGCACGCGTTCCGGATCGCGCGGTGAGCAGGGCCAGCAAGCCCCTCGGCACTGGATCAGCACGCATGGGCAAGTCCGGGGGAGCCCCCGGACTTGCCATGAATGCACGACACCGCATCAGAAGAAATCGATCTTCACGCTCAACGTGAATGTTCGCGGCCGCCCCGGAGAAATCGCATTCGTCGTCGGGCTGGAACCGGCACTCCAGTATTTGCGGTCGAACAGGTTATCGACCTGGCCGTGAAGCGTCAGCTTTCGCCCAACGAGCGTGGTGACGTAGTCCGCGCCCAGCGCGGTGAGTACGACATCCGGCGTGTACAGGGTGACATCGCGGGATTGGACGTTGTAGAACGAGGTACGTCCCTGGTAGCGCAGTAGTCCATGCAGGCTGAGACCCGGAATGGATTGGATGTCGTAGCTCGCGTTGAACACCGAGGTGAAATGCGAGGATCCTTCCGGATCGCGTCCGATCAGCCAGCTGTTGCTGTTTTTCTGGTAACGCGCGTCCAGCGCCAGCACCGACAGGCCGAGGCGCCAAGCCGCCCCGAAACGGCGATTGGCCGCAGCCTCCAGACCGTCGTAGCGGGTGATCCCGTCCTGCGTATAGACCTCGTCCTCGGTCACGTAGCTGGCGCCGCGGTCCAACCGGAACAGCGCCACATTCGCGTTCCAGTCCGGATTATCGAACTTCCCGCCGATCTCGTACTGCTTGCTGATCAGCGCCTTGAGCTGCTCGCCTGCGTTGGCATAGCTATCGCCTACTGTGCCGCCACTCTCCAACGATTCTATGTAGCTGCCGTACAGCGTCACGCCCGCGCGGGGTCGGTACAACAACGCCAGCGTCGGTGTATTGGCGGTGGTCGAATAGCGCCCGCTCAACGGGCCGCCTTCATCCTCGTAGGACTTCTCGTCGTCGTCCGTATGCCGCAACCCGGCCAGGAAGGACCAATGCGCGGAGATGTCGACGGTGTCGCTGATGAAGATCGCATCCTCGGTATTGCTGCTGGTACGCCAGGTCGGGACCGATCTGCGGCGGTCGTATGTCCAGCGGCTGGTGACCGGGTGATGGAGATTGCTGCCCGCTTGCAGGGTTATTTCATTCAGGCCGAATTCGTCCTCGAGCGTCTGGTGATCGATCCCGGCGACGACCTGGTGGTAGACCGGCCCGGTCTGGAAATGGCCCTCGACGAGCGCGCGGGCATAGTCGTAACTGGAGACGTTGGAGCCGTCGAACAACCGGTTGTTGTAGTTCCCCGCACTGTCCAGCAGCAGGAGCCGCTCGTAGGGATAGCGGTAATCGTTGCGCAGGGTGCCCACGCGCAGGTCCAGGCTCCAGTTCCGGGCGAATTGCCAGGTCGCACCGATGCTCGCCTTGGTAAAGCGGGTCGCCGTATAGGCATCGTCCGAGGAAAGCTTCGTCCGGCCGCTGATCGCCGCGGGCAACACGTTGTCGGTGTAGTAGTTCAGCGCGATCGCCGGGGAGGTCTTGTTGGTCCGGCGATCCTGGTAGAGAAAGTCGGCGCTCAAAACCAATGTATCGGTGGGCCTTGCATCGAGCGCCAACGCGGCACCGCTGCCATTGACCACGCTGCCATTGAAGGACTTGCCTTCCTTGTGCCAGGCGTTGAAGCGATAACCGAACACCTCGCCGCGCCCGAAGCGGCCACCTGCATCGACGTGCTCGGAAAAGATGGCATCCGACTCGTAGCCGGCCGTGAACGCCAAAAGTGGTTTTTCGGTGGGCTTCTTGCTGACGAAATTGACGATGCCGCCCGGCGCTCCGAAGCCATGGAGGAAACCGCCGGAGCCTTTCAGTAGTTGCACCTGCTCGATGGCCTCCAATGGAACCTCCGAGCCCCAGGTGTAGTAGCGAACGCCATCCACGAGGTTATTGCTGCCACTGATCGGCAAGCCCCGCACCATCACGCGGTCGGAGAACAGGCCATAGCCGCTCTGACCGTTGTTGCCCACGCTGGCGTCGGTGGCGAACAGATCGGCAAGCACCATCGGATTGGCTTGCTCGATCTGCTCGGAGGTCACCGCATCGATCGAGAACGGCGTGTCCTGCAGCGAACGCGCTCCCAGCACGCCGACCGCGGCGCGCTTGCGCGGCTTCTCGCCCACCACCTTGACCGCATCGAGGTTGACCGCATCGCTACCTTCATCGCCGGACTGCGCAAGCACTGCCGGCGACAGGACTTGGCCGAGCAGGAGCGTCAGCAGCGATAGTTTCGGACGGCTGGGGAATGTGGTCGGGCGGAAAGCTTCTGGTGGCATCGGGTATTTACGCACTGCGCCTGTCTCGTAGGGGCCGCAGAGCGTCGGACCCGGCGCGCGCCAAGGTCAAATGAGGGTTGATTATCTCTTGAGTAAATATCCCCCGGCAGAGCCGGGGGCTTTAGATATGTGAGCCGCTCAAAGCGGCTGCGGGAGCGCTACGCGCTTCCCTTGTTGGGGCCACCTGAAGGTGGCTGACTACCTCAGCAGTTGCAACTGGTCCAAGCGCCGATCTTCTGCCTCTTGGTTCTGAATGTACGCCCGGATCATCTCTTCATCCCGACCTACCGTCGTGACGAAGTAACCGCGTGCCCAAAAGCTCTGACCGACAAAGCTTCGCTTCCGCTCACCATACACTCGTGCCAGGTGGATCGCGCTCTTGCCCTTCATGTAGCCCACCACCTGCGATACCGCGTACTTCGGCGGAATCTTCAACAGCATATGGACATGATCCGGCATCAGATGCCCCTCCTCGACTCGACTTTCCTTCTGCTCGGCCAATCGCCGGAACACTTCTCCAAGATGCTTCCTCAGACCCACCTACAGTGTCTTACGGCGGCACTTCGGTAGGAACACCACGTGGTACAGGCACTCCCACCTCGTGTGGCTTAAGCTCTCAAACTCGTCCATCTCGGTTTCTCCGTCTCGTGTGCTTGGCGGCTCACGTTTCGGAGTCTCCGGGATGGACCCCCGGATACGTCAAACTTCTACTGCCTCCCCGGCAAAGCCGGGGGAACTCTCAGGTTGGTTTAGGCGATACGCCTACCACGTGGCTCGATGTTCGGCTGCGCACCGCTCGTGCATATGCCTATTCCGTTGCATCACTTACCCGGATCAGGCGCCGGTGAGATAGTCCGTCGGATATCCAGAACCGGCTTGGAGCCACGCTTGTGATCTGCTACAACCTTTCGTTCAAGTCTTCCGTCTTCGCTGCCATCGTCATCGCCATCGCTGCGGCGATCCCCGTCGGCCAGGCCGCAACGCCGGCCGCTGCCGGCGACAGCGCCACCGCATCGCCGCTGCGCCAGTACCTGGCCGCCAAGCACACCGCGATCGAGAAGCTTTCCGCCCAGGAGGGCAAGCCGTTCGCGATCCACGCCAAGATCACCGCCGAAAGCCGCTCGGGCGTGCGCCGGCTGCGCATCGGACCGACGGGTGAGTTCCAGTACCTCAGCGACAGCGGGCGCGACTACGCCGGCTACAACCTCGGCGCGGGCTCCTGGCCCTCGCTGATCGGCACGCTGGCCAGCGCGGTGGCCGACGAATACCTGGTCCAGGCCGCCGCGAAAGGCATCGCGCTGGATTCGCTGGACGTGGTCTTCCGCAGCATTCCCGAGCGCAAGAACGAGAACCTCAGCTATCCCAACCACCTCTCCTACGTCGCCTACATCGAATCGCCGGCCAGCGATGCCCAGTTGGAGGCGCTGCGGCGCGATGTCGAGGCATCGTCCTCCGCGCTCGACCTGGTCACCAAGCCCCAGCCACTCGCGCATCTCGAAGTCCACTACACGCAGTCACCCAAAAATCGCGCGGCCGGCCTGCCGCCGGGACTGCGCGACTTCATCACCGAGGAAAAACGCCCGGCGGTGCTGGCCAAGCAACGCCAGGCCGCCCGTGGCAAGCCGGCCGAGCCGGAGACGCTGGTGGCCCGCGCGCATGTCGAACCGCACACCGGCCTGCGCCAGGTGTTCATCGGCAAGGACGGCTACCACCTGCAACTGCACGACAGCGCGCCGGAGCTGCTCGGTTATGGCCTGGCTCCCACCGTGGAGGAACACCTGATCGGGGTCAGCGGCACCTGCCTGACCCACATCTTCGAAGTGCAGGCCGCCACCCGCAACGTGCTGCTGGACTCGCTGCAACTGACCGTGGACGCCACCCTCACCCCGCGCTTCGGCAAGAACGTGACCGGGCCTGCGCGCTTCAAGGACCTGCGCTACGTCGCCGAGGTTTCCTCGCCGGCCTCCGCCCAGGAAATCGACGCCTTGCGCGCCTCGGTCGAGGCCACTTGCCCGCTCTACAACCTGATCAAGGACGCACAGACGGTCGACGGCCGGATCGAGCACACCGCCTACCGAGGCCAGGCGATCTGAGCAAGCCATTACACCTGCGGGCCATCTTCCTGGCCGAGAACAGGCGGCCGAGCGACGCAGGCAGCGCGTGCTTCCTGCCCGCCGATCTACCAAGCATGCCGGGCAACCGGGAGCTGTCTCAGGTCGCCGCCGAGTTCGGGGCCTTGTCCAAGAACACGCCGCTGCACCGCTTCCTGATCGCCGGCGTCATGCTGGGCGTGCTGTCTGCTGTCGCACAATGGCCGGTGCGCTGGTGCCTGTGCTCCTTGCACTGTTCTTGGCCATGTTGGCGCTTGGACTGCTATCTCCCGCATCGATGGTGGCGGGCCAGGCCGCCGCACCGCATGCGCCGGGCGGCGCTTCAGCCCTGCTGGGGCAGGGCAATGCCTGTTGGGTGCAGTCGCAGCGCCCCTGGTAGGCCTGTTTGGGAGCAGCAGCGCCAGGCCCATGGCCGCATTGATGATCGCGGGTTTCGTCCTCGCAGGCCTTGCTCTGCTGCTTGTTCGGCCCTGGCATGGTCAGGGCATCGCATCCATCAACCAGGGGGTAACACCATGAGCGCTCTCACCATCGAAACCCCAACGACGAGGCGGCCACCAAGCTCATCTGGCTGGCCTTGAACATCATCTCGGCCAAGTGGAAAAGTCCACCGATCTACTGGCATGCCGCCAAGGCACAACTGACCATCCAGTTTGAAGAGCGGTTTATCGTCAACCATTGATCAACCGGAGAGGAATACCTACTCCAGTTTGCGCCAATCCTGCCTGCTTGCCTCGACCAATGCATTCCAGTCGTCTGGCGGATGTCCACGCCCGAGCATCTTCTCGAACACCGCGTAGGGGTCCGACTTGCTGCCCGACGATCGCAGGGTCTGCTCGTCGTTGACCCAGGCATACACGATGACCTTGGCCTTCGAGTCGTACCGGAAGAACAGCCGGAACCGCCTTCCGATCTTGGCCCGCCGCCAGTGGCGGTGGGCCGTGCCCAGGGTATTGCCCTGGCGAAACTCATCGCGCGACGGATCACCCGGCACCACTTCCAGCATCAACTGGCTCAAGGCCCTGAAAAGCTTGACGTTGGCGTTGGACTCGAAGCCTCCGGGATCGTTCTCCTGCGCGCGCCGTGCCGCCGCGGCCAGTTTCTGCAACTGCTCGATCACACAGTCGTGGAACAGCAGCGTCCAGCCATGCTGCCGCATCAGATTTCCACGTCCTCATCGAAATCCTCGCCCAGGTCCACCTGGTGCCCTGCATGCGCCAGCATCGTGCGCGCCAGATCCTCGGGCAGACCGCGAACATGCTGGCCCGCTTCAATGTCGCGGACCAGCAGGGCCAGGAACGCGGCAATGGCCGGGTCCTCGTGCTCGGCATCGGCGCGGGTGACGACGACTTCACCGCCACGCAGCTCAAACGCGAGCTTGCTCCCGGTATTGGCGCCAAGGGCCTGGCGGATGGACTTGGGCAGCGTGATCTGCCCCTTGGAGGTCAAGGTGGCAACTTCCTGAATGGCAGGCATGGCGGCTCTCCTGAACGACGATGACCATATCGTAAGGAAATTTCCTTACCACGTCAATCCCAGGTCTCATCGAGGGTCTCCAGCATCCCGCACGGAACCTCATCGCAGGGTGGGCACTGCCCGCCTCCCCGCGTCAATCCGGTCGCCTCGAATCTCACAGGCATGGTCGCCCTGGGCTGAGGTTGTTGAGGGCATCGGCCGCCTGCTGCGCGCTATCGATGCCAAAGCGGGGGCGGAACAGATCAGCGTTGTGGTACGGGCCTACGCGGATATCGACGGACTCAGCCATGGGCGCCGCCTTCCCGTTGCGGCGTGGGCACCTGCAGCGTGCCCAGGGAGAGCTGGCGCACCGGATCGTCGCGCTCGAAGGTGCCGCGCCACACCAGGGTAAGCTGGCGCGCATCGAGGTCGATGGCTACGGTATCGAGCACCAGCGGCCCTTGCTGGCGCCGCCCGCTGGCATAGCGGATGGAGGTGAGCGCCAGCACGCCGGGCAGCCGGAACTCGCGCCGGCCTTCTGGCAGCAGGCCGGCGAGCACGAGGGCTTCGTCGCCGGCCAGGTGGCCCGGTCAGATCAGGCCGGGCGGCGCGGCCTGGTAGAAGCGCGCATCGAAGTCCTCGGGCAGCAGCGGGTAGCGCTCGGCCTGCCAGCGTGCGTCGTAGGTGCCGGCATGCTGCTGGCGTGGCTGGCACCAGCGCGCCAGGGGCGCCAGGCCGACGCTGGGCAGGTCGTCGTCGGGCCGGCTGACGGGGCTACGTGGGTCGTCGATGCGCGGCGCGGGCAGTTCGCGCAGTCGTTGTCGCAGAGGGTGTAGCGCTTGCCGGTGGTCTTGGCCTGCCGGACCGTCAAATCAGAGAGTGCCATTTCGAGGCTCCTAAGTTGTGACTTAGGTCCTATGCTCGTCATGGTTCCCGCTCAGTCCCAGCAACTATCCGGTCATCGCCCTGCCCGCATTCTTGTGCCTCAATTAGCGCCTCAAAAACGCTGGCTGTGGGTGGATTTCCGTGGCACGTGCCAGAACGAAAAAAGGAGCCGAAGCTCCTTTTTTCAATGACCTACAGACTCCAGTGGAAGTCTGTAGACCACGTATTGGAGCGGGAAACGAGACTCGAACTCGCGACCTCAACCTTGGCAAGGTTGCGCTCTACCAACTGAGCTATTCCCGCTTGGGAGGCGAAATTCTACAGCGAACAAAAAAACTGTCAACCGTTCGAGCCGGCCTTTTTGTTCGCGCTGTGCGCGGCCGCCTTCTCGTCCTCCCGCAGGCTCGGCCACGCCGCATGCAGGTACTGCAAACCGGACCACAATGTCAGTAGCGCCGCGATCGCCAGGGTCCAGTCGCCGATATGGAAGATGATCTCGCCCATCCAGATGCCATCGCCCGCGGTGCGGCCCGGCATCACCGAATACAGCAGGCACAGCAGCGCCACCATCTGCGCGGTGGTCTTGATCTTGCCGATCATCGCCACCCGCACCTTGGCGTTCTGGCCGATCTCGGCCATCCACTCGCGCAGCGCCGACACCGCGATCTCGCGGCCGACGATCACCGCCGCCCAGAATGCCATCCACGGCGTCGGGTGGCCCTGCACGATCAGAAACAACGCCACCGCCACCATCAGCTTGTCGGCGACCGGATCGAGGAAGGCGCCGAACGCGGAGTACTGGTGGTAGCGGCGCGCCACCCAGCCATCGAGCCAGTCGGTGATCGCGGCCAGGCCGAAGATCGCCGCCGAGGCGAAGTTCGTCCACTTGTAGGGCAGGTAGAACACCACGACCAGCACCGGGATCATCACGATCCGCAGCAGGGTCAGCCAGGTGGGAATGGTCAACTTCATCTGGATCTCTATCCGCCGGGCGCGTCGGGCACCGGCAACCCGTGCAGGTTAGCGTAGATTCGCGCGGCCAGTGCGGCGTTGACGCCCTCCACCCGCGCGATCTCCGCCTCGCCGGCGGCCTTGAGCCCGGCCAGTCCACCGAAATGCTTGAGCAGGTTGGCGCGGCGGCGCGGGCCTATGCCGGGGATGTCCTCCAGCTTGCTGGTCATCCGCGCCTTCTGACGACGCCCGCGATGGCCGGTGATCGCAAAACGATGCGCCTCGTCACGCACCTGCTGGATGAATTGCAGCGCCGGCGACGCCGCGCCCGGCCGCAACTCGCGCCCGTCCGGCAGCACCAGTGCCTCGTGCCCGGCGCGCCGCTCCTCGCCCTTGGCGACGCCGACCAGCACCACGTTCTCCACACCCAGCTCGGCCAATACTGCCTGCGCCTGTGCCAGCTGGCCCGCGCCGCCATCGATCAGCAGCACGTCCGGCAGCACGCCCGGCAACGCATCGGGACCGACCTCGAGCGCGCGCCGGAAGCGCCGCTCGATCGCCTGGCGCATCGCCGCGTAGTCGTCGCCGGGCTCGATCCCGGCGATGTTGTAGCGTCGGTACTGACCGCGCACCGGCCCGCTGGCGTCGAACACCACGCACGAGGCCACCGTCGCCTCGCCCATGGTATGGCTGATGTCGAAGCACTCCACACGCCTGACCGGCTCGGCCAATCCCAGCAGTTCGCGCAGCGCCTCGCTGCGCGCATGCTGCGCGCTCTGGCTGTCCAGCTCGGTCGCCAGGGTCAGCTGCGCGTTGCGACGGGCCAGCTCGACGTAACCGGCACGCTCGCCGCGCACGCTCCACTTCAGTGAAACCCGGTACTCGGCCGCGGCGCCGAGCGCGTCCTGGATCAGGTCGTGGTCGGGGATCTCACGATCCAGCAGGATCTCGCGCGGCGGCGCGTGCTCGGCGTAGTACTGCGACACGAACGCCGCCATGATCTCGCCCAGACCGTCCTCGCCGTTGGTGCGTGGGAAGAACGCGCGCGTACCCAGGTTGCGACCGTCGCGGAAGCTCAGCAACAGCACGCAGGCCTGGCTCATCTGGGTCGCGACCGCGAGCACGTCCAGGTCGGCTGCACGGCCATCGACGTACTGGCGGTTCTGCATGCTGCGCAGCGACGACAGCAGGTCGCGCAGCCGTGCGGCGCGCTCGAACTCCAGCGATTCGCTGGCCTGCTGCATCGATTGCATCAGCTCGTCGGCGAGCACATCGCTCTTGCCCTCCAGGAACAGGCTCGCGCGACGCACCGACTCGGCATAGTCGTCAGCGCCGACCAGATCCACGCACGGCGCGCTGCAGCGCCCGATCTGGTATTGCAGGCATGGTCTTGAGCGGTTGCGGAACACGCTGTCCTCGCAGCTGCGCAGCCGGAACAGCTTGTGCATCAGGTTGAGCGTCTCGCGCACCGCAGTCACGCTGGCGTAGGGCCCGAAGTAGCGTCCCGGGACCGCGCGCGGGCCGCGATGCAGGGCGATGCGCGGCCACGCCTCGCGGGTCAGCATCACGTACGGGTAGCTCTTGTCGTCGCGCAGCGCAACGTTGTAGCGCGGCGCCAGCGACTTGATCAGCTGGTTTTCCAGCAGCAGCGCCTCGGCCTCGCTGCGGGTCACGGTGACGTCCATGCGCGCGACCTGGGCGAGCATGGACATGATCCGGGTGGTCTTGGGACCGCCGTTGAAATAGCTGCCCACGCGGTTGCGCAAGGCGCGCGCCTTGCCCACGTACAGCAGGGCGTCGTCGGCCGCGTACATACGGTAGACGCCGGGTGCGGTGCTCAGCTTGGCGGCGAACGCCTTCCCGTCGAACTCGGGTTTCGGCCTGGACTTCACCTTGACCAGTCCCTCGCAAGAACGACACACATCACCGCATGCGCCCCTCTCCTGCCATCGGCACCTCGCTCACGATGTCGTGGCGCAGCGGCCGCCACGGCGAGGCCGGAGGGGCCGTGCAGGCGCCGCGGCAAGGTGGATCGCCGGGTATCGAGATCGAGCCAGGTCGGGAATTCCGGGAACTCCGGCGCGGGCATGGCATTCATGCCGCGATTATGCCCGCTTGCCCGTGATCCGGCCCACGCTGGCGACGGCCGCGGCATCGACCAGCCGCCATACCTGCTCGAAGTCTTCCGGCCCGCCGGTGTAGGGATCGGGAATGTCGGTGCGTTGCTCGATCCCCGCCCACGGCAGCCACAACGCGAGCTTGTGCCGGTGCGCCTGTGGCGCGATGCGCAGCAGGTCGCGCCGGTTGTCCGCGTCGGCGCACAGCAGCCAGTCGAAGGCCTCGAAATCCTGAGCACGGACCTGCCGCGCGCGCAGCCCCGCGATGTCCACGCCGTGCCCGCGCGCGCAACGGATCGCGCGCCGGTCAGGCGGCTCCCCGGCGTGCCAGTCGCCGGTACCGGCCGAGTCGACTTCGATCACGTCCGCCAGACCTGCCCGTTCGATCCGCGCGCGCAAGGCGCCCTCGCCCATCGGCGAGCGGCAGATGTTGCCGAGGCAGACGACCAGCAGCCTCACAGGCTCGCCAGCCGCGCCTCGGCGCGTTCCAGGTCCTGCGGTGTGTCGATGCCCGGCGGGAACTGCTCGGGCGTCAGCGCGACCGCGATGCGGTGGCCGGCCTCCAGCACGCGCAGTTGCTCGAGCGACTCGATCCGCTCCAGGGTTCCAGCCGGCATCGCCGCGAAACGGCGCAGGAAGCCCGCCGTGTAGCCATAGATGCCGATGTGGCGCAGCCACTCGCCTTCCGGCATGCGCTCGCGCGAGGCCGCGAAGGCGTCGCGATGCCAGGGGATCGTCGCGCGGCTGAAATACAGCGCATCGCCGCGTGCGTTGCGCACCAGCTTGACCACGTTCGGGTCGAACAGCTCGTGCGGATCGACGATCGGGGTCGCCAGCGTGGACATCTCCGCACCCGACGTGGCCAGCAGCTCGGCCACCGCGCGAATGCCCGCCGCCGGCGCGAACGGCTCGTCACCTTGCAGGTTCACCACCCGCACCGCGTCGTCCCAGCCGGCAATCCGCGCGCACTCGGCCAGCCGGTCGGTGCCGGAAGCATGCTCGGTGGCGGTCATCGCCACATGCACACCCGCGATACCCTCCACAACCTCGGCGATGCGCGCATCGTCCGTGGCGACCCAGACCGCCCGCGCCCCGGCCAGCAACGCCCGTTCCGCGACGTGCTGGACCAGCGGACGCCCGCCGAGCGGCCGCAGCGGCTTGCCGGGCAGGCGTGAGGCCGCGTAACGGGCCGGGATGGCCACGACAAAGGCATCAGCCACGGCAGCCCCCGCCGATCGATAACACTTCATTAACACATTTCGCTTTCATCGATTGCGCCTGCCGCGAGTTTAATTGAGAATAATTTTCATTCGTCGATTGGCGGAGAGACCAGCGACGATGGGATTCCACCGATCCAACCGGTGGGACGGCCAACTTCCTTGGACAATTCTAAAAGCCCATGACCACGAACGCTCCCGGCCTGGCTTCAGCCGCCGCGCCACTTTCGCACTCCTCGCTGCGCCGCAATGCCCTGTTCCTGCCGTTGCTCGCCGCGTTGGCCGTCCCAGTGGCCGCACAGGCGGAAACGTCCACCGATGCCAAGACCCTGGATTCGGTCCAGGTGACCGCCGAGTACCGTGACGGCTACACGGTGCGCAAGACCGCCACCGCCACCAAGCTCGCCCTGTCCCCGCTGGAGACCCCGCAGTCGGTCAGCGTGATCAGCCGCCAGCAGATAGACGATTTCGCGCTCAACAACGCCAACCAGGTGCTTGCCCAGGCCGCCGGCGTGAACGTCGAGTCGGTGGAGACCGAGCGCACCTACTACAGCGCGCGCGGCTTCGACATCGTCAACTTCCAGGAAGACGGGCTTGGCCTGCCATTCGCCAACGGCGCGTCGTGGGGCGACATCGATACCGCCATCTACGAGCGCATCGAGGTGCTGCGCGGCGCCAACGGCCTGCTGTCCTCCACCGGCAATCCGTCGGCCACGGTCAACTTCGTGCGCAAGCGCCCCACCGAGGAGCTGCAGGGCAACATCGGCGTCAGCGGTGGCTCGTGGAGCAACCGCCGCGTCGACGTCGACGTCTCCGGCAAGCTCAACCAGAGCGGCAGCCTGCGCGGCCGCGTCGTCGGCGCCTGGCAGGACGGCGACAGCTACCTGGACCGCTACAGCCTCGACAAGAAGACCCTCTATGGCGTGATCGAGGCCGACCTCAGCGACAGCACCCTGCTGACCTTCGGCGCCAGCTACCAGCAGAACAAGCCGAAGGGCTCGCTGTGGGGCGCGCTGCCGCTCTACTACACCGATGGCACACCCACCAACTACGACCGCTCCACCAGCACCGCGGCCGACTGGAGCTACTGGAATACCACCGACAAGCGCGCCTTCCTGGAACTGCAGCAGCAGCTCGGCAGCGACTGGCTGCTGAAGGCCTCGGCAAACTACCGCAAGCGTGAGGACGACGCGAACCTGTACTACGTGTACAACACGCCCGACAGCAGCACCGGACTGGGCCTGTATCCCTATCCTTCGCACTACGTCGGAGCGGGAACCTCCAAGTACATCGATGCCTACCTGAGCGGCAAGTTCGGGCTGGGCGGCCGCGAGCATGAGCTGGTGGCCGGCGTCAACTGGGGCGAGCAGCGCGAGACCGAAGCCTCCACCTACCCTTCGGCGGCCGATGCCTGGAGCGCACTGGATACCGACCTGGGCAGCTGGGATGGCAGTCCCGCGCTGCCGGTGTTCGACACCGCCGTCACCGCCGCGACCTCGGCCAACTTCGAGAACATCCGCCGTACCGCCTACGCCACGGTGCGCTGGGACCTGAGCGACGCCCTGAAGCTGATCACCGGGGTCAACCACACCCAGGTGGAAAGCAGTGGCCAGAGCTACGGTGCCGACCACAACTATGACCTGGGCAAGACCACCCCGTTCGTCGGCGCGGTCTACAACTTCGACCCGAACTACGCGCTGTATGCCAGCTACGCGGAGATCTTTAATCCGCAGACCGAGCTGGACAGCAACTTCCATGTGCTCGATCCGGTCACCGGCAACAACGCCGAGCTCGGCATCAAGGGACAGTGGCTGGACGGCCGAGTCAACGGCTCATTCGCGTTCTTCCGCGCCAAGCAGAACGGCCTGGCCGACAACGCGACCTATTCGACCAGCGCGGGCGTCTACACCTACAGCGCCGTGGACGCCACTTCGACAGGCTACGAGGCCGAGATCACCGGGCGGCTGAGTGATGCCTGGCAGATCAATGCCAGCTACACGCAGCTGTCGATCAAGGACGCCGATGGCCAGAACGCTCGCATCTACGTACCGCGCCGCAGCGCCAAGCTGGCGACCACCTACCGCTTGCCGGGCCTGGAGCAACTCAAGCTGGGTGCCAACGTGCGCGTTCAGAGCGCGATCGCCCGCGATTCCGGGGAAACCTCCACCAGCGGCGAGGAAATCATCATCCACCAGTCCGGCTACGCCTTGCTGGGCGTCATGGGCAGCTACGATTTCACCCCACACCTGACCGCGACGCTGAACCTCAACAACATCACCGATCGCAAGTACATCAACAGCCTGTACTGGACCCAGGGCTTCTACGGCGCCGGGCGCAACTGGTGGCTGTCGGTCAACTACCGGTTCTGATCGCGGCACCACACCGAACGATGATCGACGAGGGGGCGCCGCAAGGCGCCTTTCTCGTTTCCCGCGCACGTCCAGGCAAGCCAAGCTTGCCCGGCGGTGGGCGTTTTCCGGCTTGCGCAGCAACCTCTCCCCTCGTCATTCCCGCGCAGGCGGGAACCCAGCGACTTGCGTGCCGGTCGTCGCGCAAGTCGCTGGGCTCCCGCCTGCGCGGGAGCGACGATTCAATTTCTCCGGACCGGAGCGCGCCTGCACCGGCACGATGGCTGGGTTGGGGCAACCGCTCCTGGCCTGCGCCAAGCAAGCGCGGCGCTACCGAAATAATCCGACGCGGCGGCGGCGCGCGCTCACCCGCGCGAGAGCTTGCCCAGCCGGTCCAGCAGCGCCACCCAGAACGCCGCGGGCAGTTCGGCTTGCAGCGGCACGGCGTAGTAGCCGTCTTCCGCGAGATCCCGGCATTTCACCGCGTCCTTCTCGGTCATCAGCACCGGCAGTCGGCTACCAAAGCCGAAATCCTCGGCGCGGTAGCGGTGGTGGTCGGCGAAGGCGTGCGGCACCACGCCGATCCCGCGCTGACGCAGCATCGCGAAGAACCGCTCGGGATGGGCAATGCCGGCGACCGCATGCACACGCTGCCCGGCAAAGCTCGACAGCGGACGCGCGCGCGCGCCGCTGAGCGGCTGCGCCCGGTCGATGCCCAGGCGCATCTCCCACTCGCCGAAGCCAGCGCCGGCAACGGCCTGCTCCGGCGCGGTGCTGGCCTGCCCCAGATTGACGACGCGGAAATCGCACTCGCGTGCCCGCGCCGCCGGTTCGCGCAGCGGGCCAGCCGGCAGCAGGTGGCCGTTGCCGTAGCGGCGCTGCGCATCGACCACCTCGATCTCCACGTCGCGCGCCAGCCGGTAGTGTTGCAGGCCGTCATCGCAGACCACGATGTCGCAGCCCGCCTCGACCAGCGCGCGCGCCGCGGCGACGCGGTCGGCATCGACCCGCACCGGCACGCCGGTCTTCCAGGCGATCAGTGCCGGCTCGTCGCCGGACAGCGCGACCGGGGTGGCCGCTTCGATCCAGCGTGCCGTCCTGGCCTCGTCGCGCCCATAGCCACGGCTGGCCACGCCGGGCTTCCAGCCGGCCTGCTTGAGCCGCGCGACCAGCTCGATCGTCAATGGTGTCTTGCCGGTGCCGCCGGCGGTGACGTTGCCGACCACCACGACCGGCACCGGGACCTGCCGGCGCTTGAGCCAGCCGCGCCGATACAGGCCTCGGCGCAGCGCGATCGCGCTGGCGTAAAGCAGTTCGAGCAGGCGTGCACCCGGCGGAATCGAGGCCTCGCCGTACCAGTACGCCGGCGTGCGTGCGCCGCGCCTGCTCATGCCTGCCTTTCGCGGAACTGCATACCGTGCAGGTGCGAGTACAACCCGCCCGCTGCCAGCAGCTCGGCATGCGTGCCGCGTTCGACGATGCGCCCCTGATCCATCACCAGCACCTGGTCGGCGTGCTCGATCGTGGACAGGCGGTGCGCGATCACCAGCGTGGTGCGGTCCGGCATCAGCCGATGCAGCGCGTCCTGCACCAGCCGCTCGGACTCGTTGTCCAGCGCCGCGGTGGCCTCGTCGAGGATCAGGATCGGCGCGTCCTTGAGCATCGCGCGCGCGATCGCCAGGCGCTGGCGCTGGCCACCGGACAGGCGACCGCCCTTGGTGCCGACCTGGGCCTGCACGCCTTCCGGCAACTGCTCGACGAACTCCATCGCGTTGGCGCCGCGGATCGCGTACTGCAGCCGCGCCTCGCCGGCCTCGCGCAGCTCGCCGTAGGCCACGTTCTCGGCGATGCTGCCATCGAACAGCGTGACCTGCTGGCCGACCAAAGCGATCTGCCGGCGCAGGTCGGCCAGCCGATAGTCCTGCAACGGGTGGCCGTCGAGCAGGATCTCCCCGGACTGCGGGTCGTAGAAGCGCGGGATCAGCTTGACCAGGCTCGACTTGCCGCTGCCGGAGCGACCGACGATCGCGGTCACGGTGCCGGGCGCAGCGACGAAGCTGACCTCAGCCAGCGCCGGGCGCACCTGGCCCGGGTAGCTCGCGGTCACCTCGCGGAACTCGATCAGGCCCTGCGCGCGCTGGAGGCCACGCTCGCCCTCGTCACGCTCCTCGGGCGCATCCAGCACCACGAACAGGCGCTGCGCCGAAGCCACGCCGCGCTGCAGCATGTTCTGCACGTTGGTGAGGTTCTTCAGCGCCGGGATGATTGCCATCATCGAGGTCATCAGCGCGACGAACTCGCCCGCGCTCAGGCGCCCCTCCAGCGCCTCGTAGCCGGCGATCAGCAGCAGCGCGGCCAGCCCGACCGCGCCCAGCAGCTGCACCGCCGCCGAGGAGATGCCACGGGTCGACTCGACCTTCATCGCCAGCTGCAGGTTGGTGTCGGCGAGCTGGCGGTAGCGCACCATCTCGCTGGCACGCGCACCATAGACCTTGACCTCCTGGCTGCCGGACAGCGCCTGGTCGGCGGCCTGCATCAGCTGCGCGTTGCTTTCCTGGATGCGATGGCTGACCCGGCGGTAGCGCTTGGCGACCTTGTCCATGATCCAGGCCAGCGGCGGGGCGACCAGCAGGATCGTCACCGTCACCGTCCAGCTGTACCAGATCATCACCGCCAGCGCGCCGACGATCTGCAGGGTCTGCTGCACCATCACCTTCATCGCGTCGACCGCGGCCTGGGCCACCTGGTCGCTGTCCGAGCCCAGCCGCACCAGCATCGAGGCCACCGGCTCGGCATCGAAGCGGCTGCCCGGCAGGCGCAGGTACTTGTCAAGCACGCCGACCCGGAAATCGCGGGAGATGCTGCGCGCGGCGCGCCCCATCGACACGTCGGTGAGGTAGCCGGCGATCCCGCGCAGCACGAACAGGCCGACGATCTGCAACGGCAGCCACATCGCCACCTCGCGGTTGCGCGCAATGAAGGTCTCGTCGGTGATCGGCTTCATCAGCGCGAGAAACAGTGAGCCCGCGCCCGCTTCCAGCAGCGCCCCGACCGCGGCCAGCAGCAGCAGCCAGCGATAGGGGCGCGCATGCGACAACAGGCGCCGGTAGGTCCGCCAGGGCGAGGCCTGGACAGGCACGTCGGAAGGTGCGTTCACTTGGAGCGGGTGTCCCTGTTGGTTTCGGGGGCGGTGGCGATCGCGATGCGGCGAAAGCCGAGCTGGCCAAGCGCATCCTGGGCGGTCACCACGGCCTGGTAGGGCGTGCGCGCATCGGCGCGCAGCAGCACGTTCTGCCCGCGATCCTGGCCCGCCTGCGCGGCGATGGTCTGCTTCAACGACTCCAGGTCCTGGCGCAGCACCTCCTGATCGTTGACGAAATAGCGGCCGTCGGCGTTGACCAGCACGCTCAGCGAGCGCGGCGGCTCGGGGTTGTGCTGGTCGCTGGCCACCGGCAGCTGCAACTGCAGCGTGGAGCGCGCATCGAAGGTGGTGGTGATCACGAAGAAAATGATCAGGACCAGGATCACGTCGATCAAGGGGACCAGATCGATGTGCGGTTCATCCTGGGCGCGGTCGTCGCGGATCCGCACCGCTCAGCCCTTGGCCATCAGCACGGGCGCATGCACGGCAGTTGCCTGCCTGCCAGCCGGTGCCGGGACGGCACGGCCGTCGAGTGCATCCAGCAGCAGCGTGGCCTCCTGCTCCATCTCGATCACGTAGCCGGCGATGCGGCCCTTGAACGCGCGGTGGAAGATCAGCGCCGGCACTGCGATGATCATGCCGGTGGCGGTGCAGACCAGGGCCTTGCCGATCCCCCCCGCAAGCTGGTTCACGTCGCCCACGCCATGGTCGAGGACGCCCAGGAACATCTGGATCATGCCGACAACGGTGCCGAGCAGGCCCAGCAGCGGCCCGGCGGAGGCAATCGTGCCCAGTGCGTTCAGGAATTTCTCCAGCCGGTGCACGACGTGCCGGCCGGTGTCCTCGATGCGCTCGCGGATCAGCTCGCGCGGGCGCCCGCGCAGATCCAGCGCCGCGGCCAGCAGCGCGCCCAGCGGCGAGTTGCGGCGCAGCGACTCGACATGAGCCGGGTCGAGCTGGCCGCGCACGGCCCAGTTGCGCACTTCCTCGCCCAGCCCCGGCGGCAGCACCTCGTTGCGGCGCAGGCTCCACAGCCGCTCCAGCACGATCGCCAGCGCGACCACGCCGAGCAGCAGCAGCGGCAGCATCGGCCAACCGCCGGCCTTGACCAGTTCCAACACGTTTCAACCCTCCGGCACGCCGGCCACATGTACGTCCGCCGATAGGATAGCAGCCGCCCGATGGCGTTCCGCAGCATCCCAGAGCCGGCGACGCCAGGGCCGCCGCTCCCTGACCTGCATGCCGGCGCGCCCGATCCATACCCGTATCGCGCCGCTGTCGGCGGTGTTCAGCAGCTCGGCGCCGGCCTCGCGCCAGCGCCGCACCACGTCGGCGCGGGGATGCCTGAACCGGTTGCCGTGTCCGGTGGACACCAGCGCCAGACGCGCCCCGGTAGCGCGAACGAATCCGGGCTGCGAGGAACCACCGCTGCCATGATGCGGTGCCAGCACCACATCCGCGCGCAGGTCCGCGCGGTGGTCGCGCAGCAGGCGCTGCTCGATGACATCGCCGATGTCGCCGGTCAGTAGCACCGCGCCATGCGCCGTCTCGACCCGCAGCACGCAGCTGGATTCGTTGCGCAGGTAGGGAAAGCCACGCGAAGGATGCAGGAAACGGAACCGGACGCCATCCCAGCGCCACTCGCTGCCGGCCGCGCACCGCTCGCGCACATCGAGCGGTGCCCCCGGTGGCGCCAACGCATCGGGCACCGGAAACACCCTCTGGACCGCCGCATGACCACCGGCATGATCGGCGTCGGCATGGCTGAGCACGATCCGGTCGAGGCGACGCACGCCACTCGCGCGCAGCGCCGGCACCACGACCCGCTCGCCCGCATCGAAACCCTCCGCTACCGCCGGACCGGCGTCGTAGAGCAATGCGTGCGAGCGGGTGCGTACCAGCACCGCCAATCCCTGCCCCACGTCCATGACCAGCAGGTCCACCTCGCCCTCGCCCGGCAGCTCGCGATCCGGCATGCAGATCGGCAGCCACAGCAGCACGCCGAGCGCACGCCCCGGCGTGCCGCGTGGCATCAGCATCCAGAATGCGCCCAGCAAGGCCAGCAGCAGCGCCCAGGCGCCCGACTCCGGCGCCCACCACGCGGCCACCGGGCTGCGCGCCAGCCACTGGAACAGCCGCCAGCTGGCTTCGAAACACCAGGCCGCCGCCTGCCAGGCCCAGCCCCCCGCGCCCGGCAATGCAGCCTCCAGCGCCGTCCCGACCAACGCCAGCGGCACCACCACCAGCGTCCACCACGGGATCGCCAGCAGGTTGGCCAACGGCCCCACCAGCGAGACCTGGTCGAACAGCGCCAGGGTCAACGGCACCAGGCCGATCGTCGCCACCCGCTGTGCGGCGAGGAAACCACGCAGCAGCGGCGTCGGCCCGGTCGGCAGGCACCACACCAGCCAGGCCACGCCGGCGAAGCTCAGCCAGAACCCGGCGAACAGCACCGAAAGCGGATCGAACAGCAGCACCGCCAGCAACGCGATCGCCAGTGTCTGCGGCGTATTGCCGCGCCGCCGCGCCAGGCCGACCAGCACCGCCACGGCGATCATTAGCAAGGTACGCACGGTCGGCAGAGAAAGGCCGGCGAGCACCGCGTAGCCGGCGCCTCCGGACAGCGCGCCTAGCGCGGCCGCATGCCGGCGCGGCCAGACCCGCCCCAGCCCCGGCACCAGCCACCACAGGCCTTGCAACACCAGGGCGGCGAAGCCGGCGACCATGCCGACGTGGAAACCGGAGATCGCGATCAAATGGGTGAGCCCGGCCGAACGCAGCACCTCCCAGTCAGGGTCGCCAAGCCCACGCGTGTCGCCCAGCGCCAGCGCACGCACGTAGGCCGCGCCCGACCCGGCCACCACCGCGTCGATGCGCGTCGCCATCGCCTCGCGCCAGGCGTCCACGCCGCGCGGCGGCGCGAGCGGCATGGCACTCTCGGGCCTGCGCACCAGCGCCGTCGCCACGATTCTGTTGCCCAGGGCATGGCGCTCCGCATCGAAGCCACCCGGGTTGCTCAATCCGCGCGGCGCGCGCAAGCGCAGCGACAGGCGCCATTGCGCGCCGGCGCGCAGCGCACTGCGCGGGCCCGGCGCCCTCGCCGCGAAATCGTCGTACCACGACACCTGCACCCGCCTTCCTCGCAGCAACGCCGGCTGAGTCGCAGCGTCGTCGACCTTCAGCACGAAGCGCGTGCGCCGTGGCTCCGGCTGCGGCAGGCCCTCGATGCGCCCCTGCACGATGACCTCGCGCCCTTCCCAGGTCGTGGGCAACTGGCCGGCAAGCACATGCGCCGCCTGCAACCCGGCCAGGCCGAAGCCCACCAGCAACGCCGCCAGCGGCATCCCCCGGCGGCGCAGGCGGACAATCGGCAGCACCAGCGCGAAGGCGACCGCATACCCCCAGCGCGGCAGCAAGCCAGGCCACCACAGCGCGGCCACCACGCCCACCAGCAACCCGATGGCGGTCGCCACCAGCGGCACCCCGCCCTGCTCGCTGTCTGCGGCTTGCTGCCATTGCGCATCCTGCACCGTTCGCTCCCTCGGCCGATCGGTGTCGTCGAGCCGCCACCGCCTTTGACGACAACGCTATGCCCGATCGCCCACGGCGAAAAGCGGCGCCCGCCGCATCCACGTGTCGGGACTTTCCGAACCATCCCGGTCGTATCGAGCGTGGCATGATGCCGGGATCGACCGCGCACTCGATCGCGACATTCGTGCCGAACCGTCTTCGCGCGATTCCTGCGCAGGCGCACTGCTGTCCAGAGAACCAACGTGCTCCTCGTCATCCCGGCGCGGACGCACTGCTGTCCGGAGAAATCCTGATCGTCGCTCCCGCACAGGCGGGAGCCCAGTGACTTGCGCGACCATCTGCACGAAAGTCCCTGGATCCCCGCCTGCGCGGGGATGACGAGGGGAGAGATGAGTGCGCAAGCCACGATTCGAGTTCCGAGCCGGTCCGGATACCGGAAGTCCTTGCCCCCCAAAGCCTGGCACGCCCCCTTCCCAAAAGTTCTCCGGACAGTAGTGGGTGCAGACGGGGATCCAGGGACTTTTTCGTGTAGATCAGCGGCTAAAACGCTTCGACCCGGCGCCCTGGCAGTCGCCCGGTCAGACCTCGGCCTTCGCCAGCTCGCGCAACCGGCCCAGGTGCAGTTCCAACACCCGGTCGAGCCGGCGCGCCAGCCCGCGGTCGTGCGTCACCAGGACCAGGCTGGTGCCCTGCGCGCGGTTGAGTTCCAGCATCAGCTCGAACACCGTCTCGGCGGTTCTGTCATCGAGGTTGCCGGTCGGCTCGTCGCCGAGCACGCAGGCCGGGCGGTTCACCAGCGCGCGCGCCACCGCGGCGCGCTGGCGCTCGCCGCCTGACAGCTCGCCCGGCTTGTGGTGCAGCCGATGGCCGAGCCCCACCGATTCAAGCAACTGCTGCGCTCGCTGCCGGGCAGCGGCAACGGTCTTGCGCCCTTGCCAATACGAAATGAGCACGCCCCCCGTAATCGCCGCCAGGAGCAGGCCCGACGCGAGCCACAGAAACATCCAATACCCTGTCCTGGCGGATACGAGTGTTGCAATGGCGAGCATTGCCACCGCGGCGAGGGCATAGCCACGCCGGGTCGGCCCGTCATCCTCGCGCAACAACAGCGGCATCATCACGTTCTCCAGCGCGGTGAATTCCGGCAGCAGGTGGTGGAACTGGTAGACGAAACCTAGCGAGCGGTTGCGCAGCGCGCCGCGCGCCGCATCCGACAGCGCCGACATCTTCTGCCCGTCCACGTAGACCTCGCCGGAGGTCGGCACGTCCAGGCCGCCCAGCAGGTGCAGCAACGTGCTCTTGCCGGCGCCGGAGGCACCGACGATCGCCACCGTCTCGCCGGGCGCGATCGACAGTTCCAGTCCGTCGAACACCGGCGTGTGCAGCTTGCCTTCGGTGTAGGTCTTGGCGAGCGCCTCGGCGCGGATCACCGGCTGCTGGGAGTCATTCATAGCGCAGGGCCTCCGCGGGCTGGGTGCGCGCGGCGCGCCAGGCCGGATACAGGGTCGCGACGAAGCTCATCGCCAGCGCGACCAGGGTGATGACGACGATGTCGCGCGGCTGCATGTCGGTCGGCAGGCCGGTGATGTAGTAGACGTCCTCCGGCAGCAGCTTGACGTTGAACAGCGATTCGATCACCTCGAGGATGCGCTCCAGGTTGAGCGTGAGCACGATGCCGCCAACCACGCCGAGCACGGTGCCGATGATGCCGATCAGCGAGCCCTGCACCATGAACACCTTCATCACCCCGCTCGGCGAGAGCCCGAGCGTGCGCAGGATCGCGATGTCGGCCTGCTTGTCGGTGACCAGCATCACCTGCGAGGACACCAGGTTGAACGCGCCCATCGCGATGATCAGCGACAGCAGGATGCCCATCACCGTCTTCTCCATCTTCAGCGAGTGGTAGAGGTTGGCGTTCTCCTGGGTCCAGTCGCTGACGCGGTAGTACTCGCTGTCGTGCAGCTGCATCGCCAGGTCGGTGGCCACCGCGCGCGCCTGGTCCATGTCGTGCAGCTTCAGGCGCACGCCGGTGACGCCGTCCATGCGCAGCACGCGCGCCATGTCGTCCATGTTGACCACCGCAAGGCCGCGGTCGATCTCGTTGTAGCCGGCCTCGAAGATGCCACTGACGGTGAAGCGTTTGATCTTGGGCAGCGCGCCGACCGGCGTGCCCTGGAAATCGGACAACGTGACCACCACGCTGTCGCCGACGTTGACGCCCAGCCACAGCGCCAGTTCCTGCCCGAGCAGGACGTTGAACGAACCCGACGTGAGGCTGTCGGCCGAGCCCTGCTTCATCTTCTGCGCCAGCACCGAGACCTTGGCCTCCTCGGCCGGGATCACTCCGCGCACCATCGCCGGCTGGTTGCGCGGCCCCGACAGCAGCGCCTCCTTCTCGATGTACGGCGCCGCGCCGGCCACGCGTGGGTCGCGTGTGGCGACCTGGACCGCGTGCTGCCAATCCTGCATCGGCGCGCCTTCGGCGCTGACGGTGGCGTGCGCGGCCATCTGCAGCAGGCGGTCGCGGATCTCCTTCTGGAAACCGCTCATCACCGCCAGCGTGGTGATCAGCACGGTCACGCCCAGCGCGATGCCCAGGATCGATGCCATCGAGATGAAGGAGATGAAGCCGTTGCGGCGCTTGGCGCGCAGGTAGCGCAGTCCGATGGCGACAGATAAGGGCTTGAACATGCCGTTCGACCGGACCCGTTCTATGGAGAGGAAAGAACGCTATGGTGCCATTTGCGGTGTATCCGACGAAACGGCCCGGGCCGATGCGGCCAGACGCAGTTCACGTCGCGCCGGCGGCGAAAGCAGGTCCGGCCACCACAGCCGGGCTTCGCGCCGGCTTCCAGGCGCGCGCCAGCGCAGCATCGCCAGCGGCCCGCGCCACTCGACCTCGAACGCCGCCACTGCGACGCCGTCCACCCGCACCGGCCGGGCCGGATCCCAGGGAATCACCAGCTCGAAGCCAGCCGCCCACCACTCGCGATGCAGGCACCGGCCCGCCCATCCCGCCACCGTCAGCGAAAGCGGCAGCGCGAGCCACCCCGCCAGCTCGCTGATCCACAGCGAGGCCAGCGCCAGCACGGCGAGCAGGCAATGAGCGCCCAGCGACCACCACGAAGGCCGCCACTCAAGGCGGCAGTTCGCGGACGACCGCGACGAGTCCTGCGAGTTGCGCATCCGGGCACTCCTCGTAGCCCATGAACCAGCGCCACAACTTATCGTCCTCGCAATCGAGCAGTTGTAGGAAAACCGCCCGCTCGGACTCGGAAGCCGACGCCCAGCGCCGCTCCAGGTAGCGGTCGAACAGCCGGTCCAGCTCGCGCATGCCGCGCCGGCAGCGCCAGCGCAGTTTCTTCAGTTGGGTGTTCTCATCCATTCGTCTTCTCTGCCACGCCCGCGCTTGCTCCGACTTCCCCACGCAGGATGCGCAGGCCTTCCACCTTGCCGAAATCGCGGTCGTGCGTCACCAGCGCGTCGGCGCCGATGTCGAGCACCGTGGCCAGATGAATCGCATCCGGCAGCTTCAATCCATAGCGGATGCGCAGGCGCGACGCCGCCACGGCGATGCCTGCACTGACCGGAACAACCTCGAAACGTTCGAGCAGGCTGTGCTCGTACTGGCTCGCCAGCGTTTCCAGCCCATGCCGGAACGGCCCGGCCAATACCTCGGCCAGCGCGATCGTCGAAACCGCGATTCGCAGCCGCCCCTCGGCCTGCGCCTCGAACAAGCCGATGAAACGCGAGGCAAGGCGCGGATGCCGCTCCAGCACATAGATAAGCGGCGCGCTGTCGACGACGATCAGCGCCCCCTCGCGCAGGCCACCCCAGGCCACTTCCTTGCGCGTCTTCATCGCGCCTCAGTCCCACTCCTCGCGCAGGGCGCCGATGTACCCGGCGACGTCCTCGCTCCACAGCCCCAGGCCCGCGGCACTGCCTTCCAGGTCGAGGAAAGCGCGCGGATTGCCGCGCGAGGCCGGTATCGCCGCCAATGGCACGATCGCCGCATAAGGCTTGCCGTGCCGGGTGATGATGCTGGCCTTGCCGGCATTGGCCTGCGCGGCCAGGCTGGGCAGGCTGGCACGCGCCTGTTCGAGCCCAAGGGATTTGAGGGCCATGGTCGCGAACTCCCATTCCGTACATTCCGTACAGAATGGGCTTGCGTGCGGGCCATGTCAAGGCGGCATCGCCGCCCAGGCGCTCAGGCGCGGCGCGCCATCATCAGCTTCTTGATCTCGGCGATCGCCAGCGCCGGGTTCAGGCCCTTCGGGCAGGTCCGCGCGCAGTTCATGATGGTGTGGCAGCGGTACAGCTTGAACGGGTCCTCCAGGTCGTCCAGGCGCGCGCCGGTGTCCTCGTCGCGCGAGTCGATGATCCAGCGGTAGGCCTGCAGCAGGATCGCCGGGCCCAGGTAGCG
>JASGDF010000134.1:0-5989 GCA_047607345.1 Pseudomonas sp.
ATCGCGGCCAGGGGCCGCTCCTACGTGATGCGGCGGGCGCGTCCCGGAGGGCGCGCCCGTCTTGCATCACTTCGCCTCGACGAACACGTACTCCGCGCCGGTCGCCTTGACGATGGCCTGTACGCGCGCGTTGTCGGCGGCGTCGCCGATGAACAGGATGTGCACGCCCTTCATCGAGTCGGCCTGTACATCCTTGAACGCCGCCTCGATCAGGTCGGCCATCTTGGCCGAGGCCGACGAGCCGAACGCCAGCAGGTTGCCCGGCTGCACGCCGCGGGCCAGCGCGGTCTTCACGCTTTCCAGCTGACGCTCGTAGCTGCCGTCGAACTCGGCATCGGACTGCGGCGGGAGGTAATACAGGAACGGGCTGTTGCTGATGCCGCCCAGGTTCTGGCCGACCACGCCCTGCAGGTACTGCTTCCAGCCGGCGTTGTCGTCCTTGGCCGGGGCCTTCAGGACCTGGACCTCGGCGACCGGGGCCGGGGCTTCTTCCTTCTTGCACGCGGCCAGAGCCAGCGTGGTCATCGTCGCGAGCGCCAGGGCACGCATGGTGGTCTTCATGGAACTGCTCCCTCTGTGAACTTTGGATGGTGTGTTGTGTGGAGTCAGGCCTGGCCGCGAGCTTCACGGACCTGGCGCAACGCTTCGACGACCGAGGCCGGCACGAAGCCGGAGACGTCGCCACCGAGCCGGGCGATCTCGCGCACCAGCGAGGACGAGATGAAGCTGTACTGCTCGGCCGGCGTCAGGAACAGCGTCTCCACTTCAGGGATCAGGTGGCGGTTCATGCTCGCCAACTGGAACTCGTATTCGAAGTCGGACACCGCGCGCAGGCCGCGCAGCAACACCCCGGCACCGACATCGCGCACGAACTGCGCCAGCAGCGTGTCGAAGCCGCGCACCTGCACGTTGGCATACCTACCCAACGCCTCGCGCGCCAGGGCGACGCGCTGCTCCAGTGGCAGCGACGGCCCCTTGGAGGGGCTCTGCGCCACGCCCACGACCACTGTCTCGAACAACGACGCGGCGCGACTCACCAGGTCGATGTGGCCGTTGGTGATCGGATCGAAGGTGCCCGGGTAAACGGCGATGCGGCTATTGGCCACGGTCATGCGTCTGCGGTCGGATTCAGGTCGCCGCGCAGTGTAGCAGCGGCCCGCCGGTACAGTGCATAGCGCACCTCGCGGGTCGCGCCCTCGCGGTGCGGCCGCCAGTCGCCGGGCGGCGCCGGCTGTGCCTCCTGCGGCGACTCCAGGTACAGCCAGGCAGCGTCGGCCAGCCGCGCCGGCAGCGCCTCCAGCACCGCGTCCCAGAGCCCGGCGGCGAACGGTGGATCGACGAAGGCGATGTCGAAGGGGGCCGGCTGTGGCTGGCGCAGCCAGTGCAGCGCATCGGCCTGCACCACCTGCACCTGGGCCTGCGCGCCGAGCCGGGCGACCTGCCGGCGCAACTGCTCGGCCAGCTCCGGGTCGCGCTCGACCAGCACCGCCGAGGCGGCGCCGCGCGAGACCGCTTCCAACCCGAGCGCGCCGCTGCCGGCGAACAGGTCCAGCACCCTCGCCCCGGCGATCGTCGGCATCAGCCAGTTGAACAGGGTCTCGCGGACCCGCTCGCCAGTCGGACGCAGGCCCGGAAGTTCGGGCACCGGCAGGCGCGTGTTGCGCCAGCGTCCGCCGACGATGCGGACCTGCCCTGCCCCGCCGTGGGCGGAACGCGGGGATGACGGGGCGGAAGGACGTCCAGGACGGGTCATGCGGCAGGCGACCGTGGCGGGGTCGGGATGATACCGCTGTGACAGGGACATTCGTCCTCGCCGCGGGCGATCTTGTGGGAGGGACTTCAGTCCCGACGCTTTGCCGAGAGAGCCTGGTCGGGACTGAAGTCCCTCCTACAGACTTGAAATCCACGCGGGAACCCATACCCCGAGCGCATCGGCCGCCAGCGCGGCCCTGGCCACCCACGGAGCAAGACCACGATGAGCGTTGAAACCCGCAAAGAAACCCTGGGCTTCCAGACCGAGGTCAAGCAGCTGCTGCAGCTGATGATCCATTCGCTGTACTCCAACAAGGAGATCTTCCTGCGCGAGCTGGTCTCCAACGCCGCCGACGCCGCCGACAAACTGCGCTTCGAGGCGATCGCGCAACCTGCGCTGCTGGAGCACGACCCGGCGCTGCGCATCCGCGTCGAGTTCGACAAGGACGCCCGGACCGTCAGCATCGACGACAACGGCATCGGCATGAGCCGCGAGGAGGCCATCGCCCATCTCGGCACCATCGCCAAGTCCGGCACCGGCGAGTTCCTGAAGGCGCTGTCCGGCGACCAGAAGAAGGACGCCAACCTGATCGGCCAGTTCGGCGTCGGCTTCTACAGCGCCTTCATCGTCGCCGACAGGGTGGAGGTGTTCAGCCGCCGCGCCGGACTGCCGGCGGCCGAGGGCGTGCACTGGTCCAGCGCCGGCGAAGGCGACTTCGAGGTCGCCACGATCGACAAGCCGCAGCGCGGCACCCGCGTCGTGCTGCACCTGAAGGACGGCGAGGAAGGCTACGCCGACGGCTGGAAGCTGCGCGGCGTGCTCAGGAAGTACTCCGACCACATCGGCCTGCCGATCGAGATGCTCAAGGAGCACTACGGCGAGGACAAGGACAAGCCCGAGCAGCCCGAGTGGGAGGCGGTCAACAAGGCCAGCGCGCTGTGGACCCGGCCCAAGTCCGAGATCAAGGACGAGGAATACCAGGAGTTCTACAAGCACCTCGCCCACGACGCCACCAACCCACTGGCATGGAGCCACAACAAGGTCGAGGGCAAGCTCGACTACACCTCGCTGCTGTACCTGCCGGCGCGCGCACCGTTCGACCTGTACCACCGCGACGCCGCCAAGGGCCTGAAGCTGTACGTGCAGCGCGTCTTCATCATGGACCAGGCCGAGCAGTTCCTGCCGCTGTACCTGCGCTTCGTCAAGGGCGTGGTGGACTCGGCCGACCTCTCACTCAACGTCTCGCGCGAGATCCTGCAGTCCGGCCCGGTGGTGGATTCGATGAAGTCGGCACTGACCAAGCGCTCGCTGGACATGCTGGAGAAGCTGGCCAGGGACAAGCCGGAGGACTACGCCACGTTCTGGCGCAACTTCGGCCAGGTGCTGAAGGAAGGCCCGGCCGAGGACTACGCCAACCGCGAGAAGATCGCCGGGCTGCTGCGCTTCGCCTCGACCCACGAGACCGGCGGCGAGCAGAAGGTCGCCCTGACCGACTACGTGGCGCGCCTGAAGGAAGGTCAGGACAAGCTGTACTACCTGACCGGCGAAAGCTACGCGCAGATCAAGGACAGCCCGCACCTGGAGGTGTTCCGCAAGAAGGGCATCGAGGTGCTGCTGCTGACCGACCGCATCGACGAATGGCTGATGGGCTACCTGACCGAGTTCGACGGCAAGTCGTTCGTGGACGTGGCGCGCGGCGACCTCGACCTGGGCACGCTCGACAGCGAGGAGGAGAAGCAGGAGCAGGAGCAGATCGCCAAGACCAAGGAGGCCCTGGCCAGCCGGATCAAGGCCGCGCTCGGCGAGGACGTCTCCGAGGTACGCGTCTCGCACCGGTTGACCGACTCCCCGGCGATCCTTGCGATCGGCCAGGGCGACCTGGGCCTGCAGATGCGCCAGATCCTGGAGGCCAGCGGCCAGCAGGTGCCGGAGAGCAAGCCGGTGTTCGAGTTCAATCCGGGCCACCCGCTGATCGAGAAGCTCGACGCCGAGCCGGACCTGGAGCGTTTCGCCGACTTCAGCCGGGTACTGCTGGACCAGGCCGCGCTGGCCGCCGGCGACAGCCTGAAGGACCCGGCCGGCTACGTGCGCCGGCTCAACAAGCTGCTGCTGCAGCTGTCGGTCTGAGGCGCCCCAGGAGCGTTGGCGGCAGAAGCCGTCCAGGCTCCTAGCGCAGCAAACGCGCTTGCCGTGTCCCCGCGAAGGCCTGCCGCCGAGCGGGGACACGGCTTGATCGGCGCCGCAACTGGCCGGGACACGCCCGGTTTCATGGTTCCTCTCCCCCGGCCGAGCCTCCCCGGCGCTCGGCCGGGCGCGAGCGGTTGGCTCGCATGGCGGTGACGAGCGGCGCGGCGCACGCGGTGCCCTACCAGGGCGAACTGACTCTGACACTGGACCCACGGCGCTTCCTCGGCGAGGACTGGCAAGCGCACGTCGCGCACGCCGAGACGTTCTTCGACGCCTACCAGGACGGCGACGCGCGAGCGCAGCCTGGTCGAGGGCGTACGGATTCCGCGCGATCTCTACGACGATCTGCGGGGGCTGCTCCCGCGCTAGGCTGGCCCGGTCGCATGAACTGTTCCCCCGAGAGGGAGAAGATGATGCTGCAACTACGCCCGCCCGAAGAAACGGATGCAGCGGCAATCCAGGAGCTGCTGCAACAATTGGGGTATTTCGCATCGATCACCGATGTGCGAATGCGGCTGACCCACCTGTCCACAAGCGGCAGCGACCCGATCCTGCTGGCCGTGGATGCAGGAGAAGTCCTTGGCCTTATCGCGCTTCACTGGTCTCCGATGCTGTTTGCGCCTGCTCGAGTGGCCCGCATCACGACATTGGTGGTCAACCAACGAGCGCGAGGAAGAGGCATCGGCCGTGCACTCGTGGAGGCAGGATCGAACCTGGCAAGGGACGCTGGATGCGGCACCCTGGAACTGACGACAGGGCTGGCCCGGACTGATGCACATGCTTTCTACACGTCGCTCGGCTTCAGCGCTTCCTCCCTGCGATTTTTCCGCGACCTGGCCTGACCACTACGGATACCGCAAGGCGATGACGAATACATCGCCCAGCGCGGGTCATGCCTGCCCGGTTCGCCGTAGGCAACACCGCCACATCATGCTGAGAATTCCAGCTCGCGCTCGGCCCTATGGAACATCCTGCAGCGACCATGCTGGCTTCCAGTCGATCCGGAAGCCCTCGCCCCCCAGCGTCAACGGCAACCAGACGTAGCGGCCGTCGATCGCGTCCTCCGGGTTCCAACGGTCGCCGACGTAGATGAAGCGCCCCGGCCGGCCCGGCCATGGCAGTACATAAGCGCTCTGGCTGCGGAAGGTGGTCGCCGCCTCCGCGCCTTGCGCCGGGTTGCCGAACTCGGTCCACGGCCCTTGCGGCGACGGTGCGCTCGCGCCGTGCGCCGGGTTCGGCTTCCAGCCGGTGCACTCCGAGCCGAGGAAGTAGTAGCGCCCGGCATGCTTGAACACCGCCGGTGCCTCCAGCCACTGGTCGACGAAGATGCGTTCGTAGTGATCCTCGACATCGAGGTAGTCCGGCCGCAGCCGCGCGACGTGCATCGTCGCGTTGCCCTCGGAGCTGTAGAACAGCCAGGCGCTGCCGTCGTCGTCCTGGAACAGCGTCATGTCGCGTGACTGCTGGCCGTTGGGCTGGAACGAGCGCAGGTAGCGGTACGGGCCTTCCGCGCGGGTAGCGATGGCGACGCCGACGCGCGCGTCCTTGTAGCCCTGCCCCGGCCGCTCCAGGTGGAACCACATGACGTAGCGGCGCGTGGTGGCGTTGTAGAGCACCTTCGGCCGCTCGATCACAGCGCCGTCGGCGATGTCGGACGCCGGCTCGCGGGACACCGGCAGCGCGATACCGCGCCCCTGCCAGTGCAGCAGGTCGCGCGAGCGGTAGACGGAGATGCCTACATGCGCAGTGTTGCCGGCCTTGCCGGCGGTCTTGAATTCGCCGAACCAGTAATAGTGGCCGTCACGATCATGCAGCAGGCCGGCGCCGTGGGCGTTGATGGTCTCGCCTCGTGTATCGCGCCAAAGCTCGCCGGGATGGAACTCGGCAGCGGACTGCGCGAACGCGCCCTGCCACGGTGCCGCCAGGACCAGCACCACAAGCATGCCATGCAACAGCCTGGACGGCAGGCTACGCGGGGACGATGGACCTATCGACATTGGCGGCTCGCAAAAGGCTCCAAAGAAAGCGGCTGCGACCCCCGGGTCGCAG
>JASGDF010000135.1:0-9920 GCA_047607345.1 Pseudomonas sp.
CGCGCCGGCCGCGGCCGATCCCGCGCCGGACGCGCCTGGCCGGACCACCTTGCCGCAGCTGGACGAGCTGCGCCTGTCACGCTCGCTGGAGGAACGGATCGAGCGCCGCGTCGCCTTCCTGACCGACTACCAGGACGCCGCCTACGCCGCACGCTACCGCGCGCTGGTCGAACGCGTCCGCGCGGTCGAGGCGCAGCGCGCGCCGGGCTCGACCGCGCTGACCGAGGCGGTGGCGCGCTACTACTTCAAGCTGCTGGCCTACAAGGACGAATACGAGGTGGCGCGGCTGTACACCAGTGGCGAGTTCCAGCAACAGCTGCAACAACAGTTCGAAGGCGACTACCAGGTACGCTTCCACCTGGCGCCGCCGCTGCTGGCCAGGCGCGATGCGCATGGTCAGCTGGTCAAGCGCGAGTACGGGCCATGGATGTTCTCCGCCTTCAAGTGGCTGGCGCGGCTGCGCAAGCTGCGTGGCACCTGGCTGGACGTGTTCGGCTACACCGCCGAGCGCCGCACCGAGCGCCAGCTGATCGCCGACTACGCCGCCACCGTGGTCGCGCTGCTGGAGACGCTCGACGCCGACAACGTCGGCCTGGCCGCGCAGATCGCCGGCATCCCCGAGCACATCCGCGGCTACGGTCACGTCAAGCAGGCGCACCTGCAGGAAGCCAAGGCGCACGAGGCCGCGCTGCTGGCGCAGTGGCGCAATCCGAAGCTGCTGCATGTCGTGCAGGCCGCGTAGGCGCGTCATCCCTTCGCGAGTCGAACGCACCGGATCGGCGTCGAGCGATGCTCTTTCGCCGCATGAGATGGCTGCGGCGTTGCCCCCATCCGCCCTTCGGGCACCTTCCCCCGCGTGCGGGGGAAGGCCGCGGCGCGGGCGCAATCGCTCCGCAAGATCCCGGATCAGCCCGGCTGGCCCAGCCCCAGCCGGCGGTACAGCGTGCTGCGACTGATCCCGAGCCGGCGCGCGGCGCGCGAGACGTTGCCGCCGCATTCGGACAGGGTCTGGCGCATCGCCGATACCTGCAGGCTTTCGAGCCGGCCGTCGTCCGCCGCGATCGTCGCCGGGGCGACCGCCCCGCGTACGCCGACGTAGGCCGGCAACGCGTCGCGTTCGAGCGTGTCGCCCGGGTCGCTGAGCGCGACCAGCGTGCGCAGGCAGGCCGCCAGCTGGCGCAGGTTACCGGGCCACGCGTAGCCGGCCAGGGCCTCCAGCGCGGCCGGCGCGAGCCGGCGGCCCTGCCCCAGCCGCGCCCACAGCGCCTGCACCAGTGCCGCGCGGTCGGCATGCTCGCGCAGCGCCGGCAGCCGTGCCACATGATCGGCGATGCGGTAGTACAGGTCGGCGCGGAAGCGCCCGTCGGCGATCGCCTGCTCCAGGTCCTGGTGGGTGGCGCAGACCAGCGCGAAATCCAGCCGCACCGGCTTGCCGCCGCCAAGCGGCGACAGCTCGCGCTCCTGCAGCACCCGCAGCAGGCGCGGCTGCAACGCCAGCGGCATGTCGCCGATCTCGTCGAGGAACAGCACGCCGCCGTCGGCCTGGCGCAGCAGGCCGACACTGCCGTGCTTGCGCGCGCCGGTGAAGGCACCTTCCTCGTAGCCGAACAGCTCGGCCTCGATCAGCGTCTCCGGCAGCGCGGCGCAGTTGACCGCGACGAACGGCTTGCCGGCGCGCGCGCAGCGCCGGTGCAGCTCGCGCGCGAACACCTCCTTGCCGCTGCCGGTCTCGCCCTGCACCAGCACCGGCAGGCCGGCGTCGAGCACGCGCCGGGCGCGCTCGAGCAGCGCTTCGCCGGCGGCGTCGAACAACGGCGCGCTGGCGCTGGCGGCGGATGCGCGCGCCGGTGACGCGCGCATCCGCCGGTGACGGGCCTCGCCCTCGTCGACCTGCCCGTACAGCGGGCGGCCCTGGCGGTCGAACAGCGCACCGTCCTCGCGCAGCCGCGACAGCGGTTCCTCGAACAGCGCGTCGAAGCGCGCGCGGCCGATCTCGCGCCGGTCCAGCCCGAACAGTTGCAGTCCGGCGCGGTTGGCGGCCACCAGCCGCCCGGCGCGGAACGCCAGCAGGCCCTCGTGCGCGGTGCCCAGCAGCGCCGGGTCGTGATGGATGCGCAGCAGCTCGGCCTCGGCGATGCCGTCGTCGAACCAGCGGTGCTCGATGCTCGCCACCGCGCGCCGCGCCAGCGCCAGCGCGTGCAGGTGCTGGGTACGCGCGTCGCCGGAGATGTCGAGCACGCCGGCCACCTGGCCGTAGGGGTCCAGGATCGGCGAGGCGGCGCAGCTGAGGATGCCGTGCGGGGCCAGGTAGTGCTCGCCGCCGCGCACCTCCACCGAACGCGCCTCGACGATCGCGGTGCCGATCGCGTTGGTGCCGACCACGCTCTCGCCCCAGCAGGCGCCGGGCATCAGCGCGACCCGGCCGGCCTTGTCGAGGAAGCCGGTGCTGCCCTCGGCATCGAGGATCCAGCCGGCCTCGTCGGTGAGCAGCACGATGCTGCCGGTCGCGGCGGCATCGGCCGACAGGCCCTCCAGCTCGGCGCGCGCCAGCCGCCACAGCTTCTCGTGGCGCTCGCGCATCTCGCGCAGGCCGGCCGGGCCGACCGGCTCGATCGCCGGCGCGCCATTGCTGGCCAGCCCGGCGCGTTGGCAGCGCCGCCACGATTGCAGGATGGTCTCGGGCACCTGCCCGACCGGCGCATTGCCGCGCTCGAAGAACGCACGCCGCGCCTGGCCGAGCATGGACTGTGATTGAGATTGCGCCGTCGCCATTGCCGCCTCCCGCTGTCGCAGATTGCGACAGTCCCAATGATTCCTGTCCCGATAAACAGCACAGCCAGCGCCGCCACGCAATCACCGGACGTGATGCGCCGCAGCAGGAACTGCGGCGGTATGTCGCAGCGGCGCGACCTGCGCCGTTGCCGCGACGCAGTAGCCGGAAGTTGGCATCGACCTTGCGCCTGCAAGGAGGCCCATCGCGGGCATCACTTCCATAACCGGAGCTTCCGCCCATGAACGCCGTCACCTCCGTCAAGTCGCTCGCCACCGATCCGCAGTCGATCTTCAAGTCGCGCTACGGCAACTTCATCGGCGGCAAGTGGGTCGAGCCCAGGAGCGGGCTGTATTTCGACAACACCACGCCGATCACCGGCAAGGTCATCACCTCGGTGGCGCGCTCCAACACCGAGGACGTGGAGGCCGCGCTCGATGCCGCGCACGCGGCCAAGGACGCCTGGGGCCGGACCAGCGCCACCGAGCGCGCCAACGTGCTGCTGCGCATCGCCGACCGCATCGAGCAGAACCTGGAACTGCTGGCCTACGCGGAGACCTGGGACAACGGCAAGCCGGTGCGCGAGACGCTCAACGCCGACGTGCCGCTGTGCGCGGACCACTTCCGCTACTTCGCCAGCGCGGTGCGCACCCAGGAAGGCGGCATCTCCGAGATCGACCACGACACCATCGCCTACCACTTCCACGAGCCGCTCGGCGTGGTCGGACAGATCATCCCGTGGAACTTCCCGCTGCTGATGGCGTGCTGGAAGCTGGCCCCGGCGCTGGCCGCCGGCAACTGCGTGGTGCTCAAGCCGGCCGAGCAGACCCCGGCCTCGATCCTGGTGCTGCTGGAGGTGATCGGCGAGCTGCTGCCACCCGGCGTGCTCAACGTGGTCAACGGCTTCGGCCTGGAGGCCGGCAAGCCGCTGGCGTCCAACCCGCGCATCGCCAAGATCGCCTTCACCGGCGAGACCACCACCGGCCGGCTGATCATGCAGTACGCCAGCCAGAACCTGATCCCGGTGACGCTGGAGCTGGGCGGCAAGTCGCCCAACATCTTCTTCGCCGACGTGATGGCCGAGGACGACGATTTCCTCGACAAGGCGATCGAGGGCTTCGTGCTGTTCGCGTTCAACCAGGGCGAAGTGTGTACCTGTCCGTCGCGCGCGCTGATCCACGAGTCGATCTACGAGAAGTTCATCGAGAAGGCGCTGGCGCGCGTGGCCGCGATCAAGCAGGGCAACCCGCTGGACCCGAACACGATGCTCGGCGCGCAGGCCTCCGGCGAACAGCTGGAGAAGATCCTGTCCTACATCGACATCGGCCGGCAGGAAGGCGCGCAGGTGCTGGCCGGCGGCGAGCGCAACGTGCTCGACGGCGAGCTGGCCGGCGGCTTCTACGTCAAACCGACCGTGTTCAAGGGCCACAACAGGATGCGCATCTTCCAGGAGGAGATCTTCGGGCCGGTGGTGTCGGTGACCACGTTCAAGGACGAGGCCGAGGCGCTGGCCATCGCCAACGACACGCTGTACGGCCTCGGCGCCGGCGTGTGGAGTCGCGATGCCAGCCGGTTGTACCGGGTCGGCCGCGCGATCCAGGCCGGGCGGGTGTGGACCAACTGCTACCACGCCTATCCGGCGCATGCCGCGTTCGGCGGCTACAAGCAGTCGGGCATCGGCCGCGAGAACCACAAGATGATGCTCGACCACTACCAGCAGACCAAGAACCTGTTGGTGAGCTACTCGCCGAAGGCGCTCGGATTCTTCTGATGCGCCGCCGCGCCGGGATCGGCGCTTGATCCGGATCAAGGCGCCGGCCGCCGGCCGGGCCTACGTTTGCCCCTGACAGAGACCCACAGGAGTCCGCTTGTGAACAACACGATGAAAGCCGCCGTCGTCCGCGAATTCGGCAAACCGCTGGTGATCGAGGAAGTACAGGTGCCGCGACCCGGCGCTGGCGACATCCTGGTCAAGATCGAGGCTTGCGGCGTCTGCCATACCGACCTGCACGCGGCCGAAGGCGACTGGCCGGTCAAACCGAATCCACCGTTCATCCCCGGCCACGAAGGCGTTGGCTACGTGGCCGCGGTCGGCGCGGGCGTGACCCACATCAAGGAGGGCGACCGGGTCGGCATCCCGTGGCTGTACTCGGCCTGCGGCCACTGCGAGCACTGTCTGGGTGGCTGGGAAACCCTGTGCGAGGCGCAGCGCAACACCGGCTACTCGGTCAACGGCGGCTTCGCAGAGTACGCGCTGGCCAATGCCGGCTACGTCGGCCACCTGCCCAAGAACATTGGCTTCGTCGAGATCGCCCCGATCCTGTGCGCCGGCGTCACCGTCTACAAGGGCCTGAAGGTCACCGACACCAAGCCCGGCCAATGGGTGGTGATCTCCGGCATCGGCGGCCTCGGCCACATGGCGGTGCAGTACGCCAGGGCGATGGGGCTGAACGTGGCCGCGGTCGACGTCGACGACGCCAAGCTCGATCTGGCCAGGCGGCTCGGCGCGACGGTGACGGTCAATGCCAGGACCACCGACCCGGTCGCCTACCTGAAGCAGGAGATCGGCGGCGCGCACGGCGCGCTGGTGACGGCGGTCTCGCCGAAGGCGTTCGAGCAGGCGATCGACATGGTCCGGCGCGGCGGCACGGTCTCGCTCAACGGGCTGCCGCCGGGCGACTTCCCGCTGGACATCTTCGGCCTGGTGCTCAACGGTGTGACCGTGCGCGGCTCGATCGTCGGCACCCGCCTGGACCTGCAGGAGTCGCTGGACTTCGCCGAACAAGGCAAGGTCGCCGCGACCGTGGCTACCGACCGGCTGGAGAACATCAACGCGGTGTTCGAGCGCATGCATGCCGGCAAGATCGAGGGCCGCATCGTGCTCGACCTGGCCGCGTGAGCGGCATCCGGCTTCGCTCCGCCCCCCTCCCGGCGGGGCGGAGCCGGGTGCATCCTGGGTCCGGCCGGCTCGCGCGGCCGGCCATCGCATCCCGCCGGAGCATCGCCATGACCACCGCCGTGCCCGCCCCCGAACCTGCCGCCGCGCCGCGGCAGGTCATCGCCACGCTGGCCGCCCTGCAACTGATCGAGCGGCTGCGCGCGCGTCACGGGCCACTGTTGTTCCACCAGTCCGGCGGCTGCTGCGACGGCTCCTCGCCAATGTGCTTCCCGGCCGACGAGTTCATCGTCGGCGACCGCGACGTGCGGCTCGGCGAGATCGGCGGCGCGCCGTTCTACATCAGCGCCTCGCAGTTTGAGTACTGGAAGCACACCCAGCTGGTGATCGACGTGGTCGAAGGCCGCGGCGGCATGTTCTCGCTGGAGAACGGCGAGGGCGTGCGCTTCCTGGTGCGTTCGCGGCTGTTCTCCGACCAGGAATATGCGCAGCTCGAGGCGGACGGCCGGGTCTGAGCCGGTGGCGCCGCGCAGCGGCGGCTGTGCGACCGCATGGCCGGGCGGGTGCTTGCGGTCGCGCTCGGCGGCAAGGGCCGTGCGTGGCGCCGAAAGCCGCGCCAGTCCACGCACTCGCTGTCACGCCTGGCTAACGGCGGCGGCGCTACAGCTGGGCGCCCCTCCCGTCCGATGCCCGGAGCCGCGCCATGCGTACCTTCGAACGTCGTCCCGATCGCCGTCTGTTCGCTTCCCTCGAACCATCCTGGCACCTGGCCACCCCCGGCAACCTGCCACGGCCCGAGCCCGGCGGCGTGGCGCAGGACTATCGCCACTACAGCCTGGCCGACTACCAGCGCCGCCGCCGTCGCGGCGGGCCGAGCTGGCGCGACCTGTACCCGGCCTACGCCTTCGCCCTGCTCACCCACGCCGCCGACTGGCCGCGCGTGCCCGAGCAGGGCGTGGAGGACGGGCTGGCCGCGCAATGGGAACGCATGCGCGGCGCTTCGCGGCTGAACTGGCGGCGCGCCCGGCCGGTGGTCGAGGATGCCTGGCTGGCGCTGGACCACATCCCGGTGGCGGCGGTACATGCGGCGGCGCACTGATCGCGCGGCCGAACCGGCCCGCTCGACTGTCGTTCGGCCGGCCGGTGTAACAAAGATTGCCGGCTCGGCTGGAAAGCGGCGGCCGTTTCAGTGCTCGTGGCCGCAGCCGCCCCAGTGCCTTTGCCTGGAGGTCTGCCCGATCCCCGGATTGAACGTGTTGGTCGGGTCCAGCGCGCGGTAGTGCCGCGCCAGCGCCGGCTTGGCGCGGTACAGGTGGCCGACGTTGTGCTCGGCCGGGTACTCAGCGCCGCGCTGGTCCAGCAGCGCCCACATCGCGTGCTCGATCGCCAACGGATCGTTGTCCTTCTTCACGATGTAGTCCTGGTGGAACACGTGGCAGAAGAAGTGGCCGTAGTAGAGCTTGGCGACCAGCGTGTCCTCGATCTGCGCCGGCAGCGTCTCCACCCAGTCGCGGTCGTTGCGGCGCAGCGCCACGTCCAGCGCGACGATGTCCTCGACCGTCTTGCGGTGCACCTCGCGGTAGCGCACCGCCGCGCCGGCGATCGCGAAGCGGTGCAGGAATGCCTTGCGGCCCTCCTCGGCGTCGCACTGGAAATAGCCACCACCGGTACTGGCGGCGAAATGCTGCTTGAGGAAGTAGTCGGTGCGCGGCGCGTCGGCCCGCGCCACGCGCAGCAGCAGGTGGTGCTCGTAGCGCTGGCGGAACTGGCGCATGCGCGGCGGCAGGTGGCTGGGCAGCAGCTCCATCAGCGCCTGGATCGCCCGGTCGGCGATCCCGCGCAGGCCGAACGACTCGAAGAAGCCGTCGATCCGGCTCTTGAGCGCGAACGCCTTGGGCACCTTGTCGGTGCCTAGCCGATCGATCAGCAGGAAGGTGTCCTTGCCGTACCTCTCGCCGATGTCGTAGGCGTCGCGGTGGATGTATTCGCCGGCGATCGGCAGCTCGGCCAGCGCGGTCAGCAGTTCGCGGCGGATCGCAGTGAGGTCGTGCGGGTCGTTGCTGCCGATGTAGAAGACCGTGCTGTCCTCGCGCGGGAAGGTGTCCAGCCGCACCGCGAACACGCACAGCCGGCCGGCCGAGCCTGACGCCTCGTAGTGGCGCGCCGGGTCGGCGTTGAAGCGCGCCGGGGTCGGCGCGTCGACGTCGCGCACGTGCTGGGCGTAGAGCGGGTCGGAGGCGGCCAGCGCCGGATCGTCGATCACATCGGCCTCGGCGTAGTCGCCGGCCTGCAGGCGCGCGAGGATCTGCTCGGGCGTGTCGCCCAGATGGATGCCGAGGTGGTTGACCAGCCGTAGCTGCCCGGCCTGGTCGACCTGCGCGAACAGCGCCAGCTGGGTATAGGCCGGCCCACGCCGCACCAGCGCGCCGCCGGAGTTGTTGCAGATCCCGCCCAGTACCGAGGCGCCGATGCACGACGAGCCGATCACCGAGTGCGGCTCGCGATCCAACGGACGCAGTACCTGTTCGAGCCGGTCCAGGGTCGCGCCGGGCAGGCACACCACCTGGCGGCCTTCGTGGAGCAGTTGCACGCCGACCAGCCGGCGCGTGCTGACCAGCACGATCTGGCGGTCGTAGTCGTCGCCGTCGGGGGTGGAGCCGCCGGTCAGGCCAGTGTTGGCGGCCTGCATCAGCACGATGCGCCCGGCCGCGACGATCGCCTGCAGGGCATTCCACAGCTGCAGCAGCGTGCCCGGCCGCACCACCGCCAGCACCGGGCCGTCACCGAATCGGTAGCCCTTGCGGTAGCGCCGCGTCGCCTTCTCGCCGGTGAGTACATGGGCAGGACCGACCACGTCGCGCAGCTGCCGCAGCAGCGTGTCGGAAGGAACCGGAGAGGGGGCGACCATGAGGTTTTCTCGATACGGCAAGACCAGGCATTATCGCGCCTGTGCCGGCCTTGGTCCGCATCGGGGCCGCGCGCGATCGTCGTCGCGCGCGCTGGCTGCGGCTCACCATACCCCCGGCAGCAACCGCCAGCGGCTGGCGACGTAGCGTTCATAGGCATCGCCGAAGGCCTCGCGCAGCACGCCTTCCTCCACCCGGATCCGGCGCAGGAACGCCCAGCTCGCGGCCGGCACGATCAGCAGCACCGACACCGCGTTGCCGAGCCCGATCGCCAGCCCGCAGAACGCCAGCAGCGCGCCGGTGTAGGACGGGTGGCACAGCCAGCGGTAGGGGCCGTGCTGGATCAGCCGCTGGCCTTCCTGGATGGTCACGTCGACGGTGAACCAGCGGTCGAGCGTGCGGATCGCCCACAGGCGGAAAGCCAGGCCGCCGCCGATCAGCGCGCAGCCGGTCCAGCGCAGAGGTTCGAGCAGGTGCGCGGGCAGGCGCCCGATCCCGAGGCACGCGGCGGCCACGCCCAGCGCGATCACGGTATACAGCACGCGCCACAGCAGCTTCAGCGTGCCCTGGTCGTGTGCGCCGCCGTCTGCGGCGCGGCGGCGGTGGCTGATCAGCAGCTCGTAGCCGCCCCAGGTCAGGTTGAGCAGCAGGAACAACGACGAGGACCAAGCGTGCATGGCGCGAACCCTGGATCAGGCGATGCCGGCAATATTGCGCCGTCGCCGCCGGGTCGCAGCGCCCAGCGGTCATCGACCCGACCTGCCGGAAGTCACTTTCTGCCTCGCCCCTATTGCCGCGCCGCGCGGTCGCGCTCAGCATCGCCACATGTGTCGCCTGCTGCGCGAATTGCTGGATCCGATGAGCCTGGCCGGCCTGGTCACGATCGTCGCGGTCGCGCTGTCGTTCGGCTTCGGTGCTTCCGCGCACGAGCTGCCACGCTGGCTGCTGCTCGGCACGTTCGCCGCGATCTTCGTCGGCCACGACCTGCTGTCTCGGCCCTGGCTGCGGCACGCGGCGCTGCTGGCGCAGGCGGCGTGCGCGCTGGCGCTGGTCTGGCTGGAACCGCGCGCCGGCACCGCCCCGATCCTGCTGGTCGTGGTGATGGCGAAGGTGGTGACGCGCTGGCCGCGCTGGGCGGTATTGACCTTGGCTCTGGCGCTCAACGCCGGCCTGTACACCGCGCTGGCCCGATCCGGCTACGAGCGCACCTGGCTGATCGTGACGATCTACACCAGCTTCGAGGCGTTCGCCGCGCTCAGCGCGCACTATGCCGCCAGCGCCAACCGCGCGCGCGACGCGCTGGCCCGGGTCAACGCCGACCTGCTCGCCACCCGCGCGCTGCTGGCCG
>JASGDF010000136.1:0-8428 GCA_047607345.1 Pseudomonas sp.
CTGCGCCTGCTTACCGCCGTGCGCAACGGCCCGCAGGGCGCGCGCGGCCTCAACGCCCGCATCGAACAGCGCCTGGCCGAGACCGGCACAGGCGCCCGCCGCCTGGGCGCGGCCTCGCCGTGGTTCCAGGGCCGCCTGCTGCTGGTCACCGAGAACAGCTACCGCCACGGCCTGTTCAACGGCGACGTCGGCATCTGCCTGCGCGATGCGCAGGGCGCCCTGGTCGCCTGGTTCGAAGGCGAGGGCGATGGCCAGGTCCGCGGCTTCCACCCGGCCGCGCTGCCCGCCCATGAGAGCGCCTTCGCGATGACCGTGCACAAGGCCCAGGGCAGCGAGTTCGACACGGTCTGGCTGCAACTGCCCGGCCGCGACGCGCGCGTGCTCAGCCGCGAGCTGGTCTACACCGGCATCACCCGCGCCCGCCGCGCGCTGCACCTGGCCGCCAGCGAGACGGTGCTGCGCGCCGCGCTGGCGCGGCATGCCGCGCGGATCTCGGGGCTGGCGTGGCGGTTGGGCGGTGGCCCGCTGGCGTCCACTGACGATGCGGCCGCTGAAGCGGTCGTGCCGGTGCAGGGGGCGTTGTTTTGATTGGGTTGGCCCTGTTCGGAGTATGGGAGCGGCGCTCACGCTGCGGCCTATGACGAATTGCGTTATATCCTGCGTTCCATTATGGTCAACCTGTAATCAGGAGCTTTGGTGACAAGGAAGCCGAAAAGATCTGGCGTGGCGAGCGCTCGCGCAGGCTGCCGGCCGACATCCAGCCGGTCGTCCGGCGCAAATTGCGCATGCTCAACGCCGCCGCCAGCCTCGATGATCTGCGCGTCCCGCCTGCCAACCGATTGGAGGCGCTCAAAGGCGCCCGGCGCGGCCAATACAGCATCCGGATCAACGACCAATGGCGCGTCTGCTTTCGATGGGTGGAAGGTGACGTCGCCCAGGTCGAGATCGTCGATTACCACTGAACACCAGGTATTCTCAGATGGCATCCCTGCCCAACATCCATCCCGGCGAAGTGCTGCTCGAAGAGTTTCTCGAGCCGCTGGGCATCAGCCAGAACGCGCTCGCCCGTGCCACCGGCGTGCCGCCGCGCCGCATCAACGAGATCGTACTGGGCAAGCGCGGCATCACCGCCGATACCGCCGTGCGCCTGGCCGCGGCACTGGGCACGACCGAACGCTTCTGGCTCGGCCTGCAGTCCGACTACGAACTGGAAGAAGCGCATCGCTTGCTCGGCGACCTGCCTGCGCGTATCAAACGACTGGCTGCCTGAAGGCAACAAGCGATCGGCGCTGAAGATCGGCACGAGGCCGCATGTTTCACGCGCGACGACGCCAGGGTTTGGATTGGTTCGGTGCCGGCGAGCGGTTCGGCTACGCTGCATGACTCCGAATCCCGACATTGCCGCTGATCATGCCCGCCGCGGCCCGATACATGTGCCCTGCTCTCGGTTTTCCACGCCCCGTACGCGACGGCATCCCCGCCAGCCGCCTGCAGCTTCCTCCGGGGCCGTGGGCGACGGTGCTGGATGCGCTGTGCGCCCGCTTCCCGACGGTGGATGCGGCGACCTGGCGCGCGCGCTTCGAGCGCGGGCGCGTACTGGATGCGCGCGGCTGCCCGCTGGATGCGGCGGCCGCCTACCGCTGCGGCGCGCTGATCCACTACTTCCGCGAGGTGGCCGACGAGCCGGTCATCGCGGCCACGGAAACCGTGCTGCATGCCGATGCGCACCTGGTGGTGGCCTGCAAGCCGCACTTCCTGCCGGTGGCGCCCACCGGCGGCTACGTGCGCGAAACCCTGCTGACCCGGCTGGCGCGGCGGCTGGACAACCCGTCGCTGGTGCCGCTGCACCGCATCGACCGCGATACCGCGGGCCTGGTGCTGTTCTCGGCCGACCCGGCCAGCCGCGGCCGCTACCAGGCGCTGTTTCGTGAACGGCGCATCCGCAAGCACTACCTGGCGCTGGCACCGCCGTTGCCGGGACTGGCGTTCCCGTTCGTTCACCGCAGCCGGCTGGCGCCGGGCGAGCCGTTCTTCCGGATGCGCGAGGTCGCCGGCGAGCCCAACAGCGAGACCGTGATCGAGCTGGTCGCGCGCGGCCGCGACGCCTGGACCTACCGGCTGGAGCCGGTCACCGGCCGCAAGCACCAGCTGCGGGTGCACATGGCCGCGCTGGGCGCGCCGATCCTGCACGACCGCTTCTACCCGCAATTGCAGCCACCGCGGCCGGACGACCCGCAGCGGCCGCTGCAACTGTTCGCGCATGCGCTGGCGTTCGACGATCCGATCACCGGCGAGGATCGAAGCTTCACCGCGACGCGTGGACCCATCGCGCTGCCCTGATGTTCACCGCACGCACCCAATCCATCCTTCTCCCGTCAACGGGAGAAGGTGCCCGAAGGGCGGATGAGGGCGCTCCAAGTGCACGAGTCCGGGCCCCTGGACGTCATCTCCGGTGCAAGCGCTTCCTCGCGGATAGGCAATGGCCTGACGTCGATCTTCCGGCCCGCCACGCCGTTTGCCCTGAATATCGACACCGCTCGGAGCTCAGGCCCCGCCAGGCGCTTACTTCGCCGGCACGCGCTGGTACTCGTCGCTGCCGGTGCGCAGGTGGCCGTTGGCCTGGTCGATGGCGAAGTTCACCGTCTCGCCGTCGTTGGATACCTGCAGCACGCCATCCTTGTAGATGGCCGGGTAGCTCTCGGTCCTGGGCTTGCGGCTGAAGAACCTTGGCGTGGTGTTGCGCACCATGAAGGACTCCCCGTTGCGCTGGATATCCATCACCTCGTCCCGCGACTGCACGTTGACCCAGTGGCCCACGAACTTCTCGCCTTCGATCCTGGCGCAACCGGCCATCGCCATCGCCGCGACCAGCGCGGTACCGATCCACTTCTTCATTCCCGGCTCTCCTGTCTTGAAGCCAGGGCGAGGATGAGCAATCCCGGATGTATGGGAGGTCAAGGCTCTGGGCGGCAGGAGGACAGGTGCCTATCGTGCTGGCGGCCGGCTCGCTGGCATCTCACGCGTTCGCGCGCAGCCACCGCTTGGTCTCGGAAGGCGTGCGCAGCCGCACGATCGTCAGATGCGGGAACTCTACCTCGATCCGTGGCATGCGCTCGCTCCAGGAGTGCAGGGTCTTGGTCTGCCAGCGCAGCAGGTTCTGCTCGGGGTCGGGATTGAACAGCTGCCACGGCGGCTTTTCGCGATTGCCGTTCCATAGCCGGGTGCGCAGCAGGCCGCGCATCAGCGTGCGACGGAGCAGCCGCGCACGCACCACGCGATGGGGGTAGTCGAGCCAGAGCGCGAGCTGGGCGCGCGGGGTCAGGATGGGCAGGGTGCCCTTGCTGGTGTACTGCCATTCGGTGACCCAGCGTGGTTGCGCGGCAAACGCGCGCACGTCGTCCAGGAATTGCGGTCGCGGTGTCCAGCCGGGGCCATGGTAGAGCCCGTCGATCTCGACATGGCGCAACCCCCAGCGCTCGGCCAGCCGGCGCGCAAGCGTGGTCTTGCCCGCGCCGGTGACACCGGCGATCAGGACGCGTTGCGGACGCAGCGGCAGGGGATCGTTCGCGGACAGCATCGGCCCAATGCTACTGCCACGGGTGGCGGATGTTGCGCGGGGCGGGAGGGCTGGGCGCGGCTGACAAAACCCGTCATCTCCGCCTGCGCGGGGACGACGGCGGGGTGTTGTCGGTGGCTCTCAACGCGCCCCGCGGCGCTCGCTCACCGGTACGGACCCGGCCCCTTCCACACCGCGTCGCCACGGTGGTAGACCTGCATCATGTTGATGCCCTCGCGCGCGTCGCCGATCGCCTTCAGTTCCGGCGAGTCCGGCGCGAGCAGCCGGCACTTGCCGGAACCGCGCTCGAGCGCGACCTGCAGCGGGCAGACCATGTACGAGCGGGTACCCGGCAGCGGCAGGAACAATTCCTTCATGCCCTGCGCTTTCCAGGCGCGCAGCTGGGTCTCGCTGCGCAGGTCGTAATAGACCATGTAGCCGCCGACCTCCATGCTCGGTCCATTGCCGTTCGGGTCGTGGCCGCGGCCGTGATCCGGGTCATCGCCGCTGGCGGTGCCCGCGTCCTGGTCGGCGAGGTCCTCGTCGAGCATGCCCGGCGGCCGCCCGGTCCAGGTCTCCGGCCGCCGCTGCGCGCTGGGCGGCGGACTGGCCGGCGCCGCCTGTGCCTGGCTGCGGGTCTGGGCCGGCGATGCCTTGGGCGCGCTCGACTGCGTCGCGGTCTGCAGGTCCGGCGGGCCGTCGTCATCGGGTGGCAGCGGGTTGTCGGCATGTTCGACCAGGGTGGCGCGCACGGGCGAGGAGGCACGCCGCCTGTGCACGGGCTTGGGCTTGGCCGGGGTGGGTGGGACGGCGCGTAGCGGTGGCGTCTGCACATCCTGGCGGGTCTCGCCGAGCAGGTCCACGCGCATCCGGCTGCCGCCGCTGCTGCCTTGCGGCGGGGCGATCGGCAGCGTGGAGGCAAGCAGCAGCAGGAGCAGCATCAGCACATGCACCAGCGCGCTGACCAGGGCGGCGACCCACGCTTGCAGGCGTTCGCCGCGGGTCCGGTCGCGGACATCGGTGCGCTTGGATACGTGGCTCATGCCGCCAGGGGATCGTGGGAAATGCGGGCGGCCTTCATGCGGGTTCTACGGCATCCGGCCGCATGCGGCCGCTGGGAGTTGCCACATCGTAAAGCAGCCGTGCCGGCAGGAGAATGCGTGCGTTGCGACGATTGACATGCAAACCCGTGGAGCCCGCAGGTCTGCGGCGAACGCTACCGATGGCGGCCGGCACGGCGCAGTGGGCATCATGAAGGCCCGCGCCTGTGAACCATCACGCCCACCCATGGACCCGACCCGATGAACCGCTCGCTCCTGCGCAGCCTGAGCATGCTGCGCCGCCACCCGGCCGGCATCCTGCTGGTGGTGCAACTGCTGGGTCTGCTGTTGTATCCGTTCATGGAGGACACTTCGCTGGGCCGCGCGCTGTTCGGCGCGTTCGGGATACTGGTGCTGGCGCTGGTGATCTGGGTGGTCAACCGCGGTACCGCGTCGGACTGGGTGGCCTGGGCGCTGGCGGCGCCTTCGGTGGCGCTGTCGCTGCTGGCGAACTTCCTGCATGCCTGGCCGTTGCAGGCGTTGGCCCAGGTGCTGGAATCGTTGTTGTATTTCTACGCCGCGGCCGGATTGATCTTCTACATGCTCGACGATCACGACGTGACCATGGACGAGCTGCTGGCGGCCGGCGCCACCTTCACACTGCTGGCCTGGGCGTTCGCGTTCGCCTTCTCCGCCTGCCAGGCGATGCAGCCGGGCAGCTTCGGCGGGACGCTCGATCCGCAGCAGCCGCGCAGCTGGCTGGAGCTGCTGTTCCTGAGCTTCAGCCTGATATCGAGCGTGGGCCTGAGCGACATCGTGCCGGTGACACCCATCGCGCGCGCGCTGAGCATGCTGGCGATGTTCGCCGGGGTCATGTACATCGCGGTGGTGGTGTCGCGGCTGATCGCGCTGACGGTGGCGCGGCAGCGCGAGCGCTGAGCGCCGGGGCATTCGGCGCCGGCGATCCTGCCTGGTCCGACGGGCTCGATGGTCACGCGGCGGCGCCAGGCGCGCCGCCATGCAACACCGGCAGCCGGAAGACCGAGCACACCTAGAGGGGGGCGGATGCCTGCGGGAACAGGCCGTAGCGCAGCCCGACCAGACCCATCAGTGCCTCGTCGCGGGCCTTGCCGGGTGCCACCCCGTCCACCCGCGCCAGCGCGGCGTCGAGCATCTCCCGCAGTGGCGCCGGGCCGGGCAGCGGGCGGCGTCGCGCGGCCTGGCGGCGGTAGTGCGCGGCGATCTCGCCGAGGATCGCGTCCACCGCGTGCACGCTGGGTTCGGGCAGTGCCCGCCGCGCGCGTTGCAGCTGCAGGATGTTCAGGCCCATGCGGACCTCGCCGAGCATGTCCAACGAGGCCAGTTCGCTGCCTGCCGGCGCGGCCGCCAGGCGCGGGGCCAGCAGGCCGAGCAGGTCGAGCATGCGCGCGGTGAAGCGGCGCCGGTCCTGCTGGCCACGGCCTTCGGCGGCCTCAGCCAGGGTGGTCCAGCCCTGGCGCACCAGCCGGCGCGCGGTCCACTCGGCGCCGACCGAACGGAACAGCCGGGTCATCACCACCGCGAAGCCGATCCCGAGCAGCATCGCCAGCGAGGAATTGATGAAGGTCTGCAGGTTGGCGTTGTAGGTGTTCTGCACGCTCAGCAGCGCCACCAGGTTGATCGTCAGCGGCAGCGCGAACAACGCGGTCTTGGGCTGGTGCAGCAGCGCGCCCAGCGGCAGGAACACCGCCGCCAGCACCAGTACCAGCATGCCGAAGTCGTGGATCGCCGGGAAGATGCCGAACTGGTAGATCGCGGCCACCACGCTGGCGACCGCCGCCCACAGCCCGAACGAGAGCATGCGCGGCGCCGGGTCGTCCTGCGCGGCGAAGAACGCGGCGGTCACCGCGGCCATCATCGCGCCACCGCCACCGCCCTCCCAGCCGATGCCGATCCACAGCGCGCAGTACGCCATCAGCGCCGCGCCGGCGCTGATGGCGGAGAACAGAGCCATGCCGTAGTCGACATGGCGCGCCGGGCCGATGCGCTCGGCGCGGATGCGGTAGTGACGGCTGGGGGTGTCTTGGTGCGGCGTGTTGCCGTGCTCGATCGCCGCGCCGAGCGTGCGGCAGTCCTGCCACAGGTCGAGCAGCTCCTCCAGCCGCAACAGCAGCGAGGCCAGCAGCAGGTCGTCCAGGTCCGGGCCGGGCTCGGACTTGAGCGCGGCCACGCGCTGGTGCAACGTGGTGTAGTGCTCGATGCCGACGTCGGCGGGCGCTTCCAGCCATTGCGCGATGTCGGCGATCAGCGCTTCCAGTTCCGCCGGCAGCGCGTGGCCGCGCGCATGCAACGTGCGCAGCCGGTCGCCGATCGAGGACAGCACCGGTAACAGCAGCAGCATGCGCTCGCGCAGGTGCTGCATCGCTCCGGCCGCGCCGGCGTGGCGCGGGTCGTCATGACGGATGAACTCGATCAGGGTCTCGAACTGCACCAGGTCGGCGGCCAGCCGGTTGCGCGGGCCGAGCGCCTCGCCGCGGGCCAGGATCTGCCGGCACCACTGCGCCGCGTCGCGCATCCAGCTGCCGACCTTCGAGGCCAGCATCGGCTGCACCGAGGCCGGGAACAGCAGCGAGGCGAACAGCACCGAGATCACCGTGCCCAGCACGATCTCCTCGCCACGCGCGACCACCGTGTCGAAGATCGTCTCCGGCGCGGTGACCGCCGGGAAGCCGATGAACGCGGCGGTATAGCCGGCGAGCATGAAGGCATAGCCGCGCGGGCCGCGGTCGAGCAGCGCCACGAACAGGCACAGCGCCAGCCACAGCGACATGACCGCGCTCAGCAGCAGCGGCGTCTCCACCAGGTTCGGCAGCATCACCAGCGTGGCCACCCCGGCGATCACGGTGCCGATGATCCGGTACACGCCCTTGGCGCGGGTCGGCCCGAGCATCGGCTGGGTGACGATGTAGACGGTGGCCATCGCCCAGTACGGGCGCGACAGGTTGCCGGCCAGCGCGACGTACAGCGCCGCGATCGACGCCAGGAACGTCTTGATCGAGAACAGCCACGCCTGGCGGTCAAGCGGCAGCATCACCGATCACCGTGTCCGCTGGCGACGATGCAGGCGAGCGAGGAACCAGACATTTTCGGTCTCCAAGTGTTTCTGGTGGAACAGCTCCCCTTGGCAAGGGGAACGCGGCGGCGGTCGCTGGGGATCGGAAGCATGCCGAGAGGGGGCCCGAGGATTGCAACGCACTCCTCGGGAGCTTCATCGCGCATGCGAGGAAGCGTCCTCCCAGCCGCCGCCGAGCGCGAGGAACAGCTGCACCTGGTCCTGCGCCAGCTGCGCCTGTGCGTTGGCCAGGGTGATGTCGGCACCGGCCAGGCTGCGGTCGGCGTCCAGGCTGGACAGGTACGGGTTGCGGCCGGCCTGGTACAGGCGCCGGTTCTGCGCGGCGGCCAGGTCGGCCTGGCGCTGGGCTTCCTGCAGCGATTGCAGCCGCTGCAGGTCCTGCGCGTACTGGCTCAGCGCGGTCTGCACCTCGCGCAGCGCGTTCAGCACGACCTGGTCGAACTGCGCCAGCGCGGCGTCGGCGCCGGCCTGCGCGGCCTGTATCCGCGCATGCGCGGCCTTGCCGGGAATCGACCAGGAGATCAGCGGGCCGATCCCGAACATTTGCGTGGCCGGGCTGCCGAAGGTCTGCAGCGTGCCGATCGCGCCGAGCGAGGCGCCCAGGCGGATCTGCGGGTACAGGTCGGCGGTGGCCACGCCGATCCGCGCGGTGGCCGCCGCCAGCCGGCGCTCGGCCTCGCGCACGTCGGGACGGCGCGCCAGCAGCGCGCGGCCGTCGCC
>JASGDF010000137.1:0-5635 GCA_047607345.1 Pseudomonas sp.
ACTTCAGTCGCGATGGGGCTCTACCGGGAAAGCCCCATCGCGACTGAAGTCGCTCCTACGAAGTCCCCAGGATCCCAGGATGCGCCTGTTCGTCGCCTTGCTCCTGCTGCTCGCCCCGTTCCTGGCGACCGCGCAGTCCCCGCCGGCCCAGGCCGACAGCGACTTCAGCTTCGTCCGCTACCGCGCCGACTACGAGGTGCGCGACGACGCCTCGAGCGTGGAGACCGACAGCTACGAGATCCTGCTGAGGACCAAGTCGGCGGTGGAGCGCTTCAGCCAGGTCCGGCTGGGCTACAGCGAGAAGATGGAAACGCTGGAGGTGCTGGAGGCCTATACGATCACCGCCGAGGGCCTGCGCCAGGACGTGGCGGCCGACAAGATCTACACCCAGGAGAGCTATTCCAGCGCCTCGGCGGCAATGTATGCCGACCGCAAGGTCAAGGTCGTGGTGTTCCCGAACCTGGCGCCCGGCGCGCGCATCGTCTACCGCGTCCGCCGCGTCCAGCCCACGCCTTACTTCCCCGGCTACTTCGGCTTGTGGGAGACCTTCAGCGTGTTCGCCCGCTACGAGGACGCGCAGGTGACCCTGACCGCGCCCAGGTCGCTGCCGATCCACCTGTACGCGCGCGGCGTCGAGGGTTCGCGCAAGCCCGAGATCCGCGACGGCAAGGCCCACTGGCAATGGCGCTACCGCCGTCCGGCGCCATTGCAGACCCAGAACTGGGCCGCCGCGCTGTGGGAGTTCAGTCCGATCATCATGGCCAGCACCTTCGACCACTGGTCGCAGATGGGGCTGGCCTACCACGTCAAGGGCGGGGCGGCGGCGCGCGTCACCCCGCGCGTGCAGGCCCTGGCCGACCAGGTCACCGCCGGCATCGGCGAGCGCCGCGCCCAGGCCGCCGCCCTGTACGCATGGGTGGCGCGCAACATCCGCTACGTCGCGGTCTACCTGGGCAACGGCGGGCTGGAGCCGAACGGCGCCGACAGCATCCTCGACAACCACTACGGCGACTGCAAGGACCACACCGTGATCCTGGAGGCGCTGCTGGCGGCCAAGGGCATCGCCAGCACGCCGGTGCTGATCGGTGCCGAAGGCGGGCCGACGCTGCCGCCGATCCCGGTGCTGGGCCGCTTCAACCACGCCATCACCTACATTCCCGAGTTCGACCTGTACGTCGACTCGACCAACCCCTACGCGCGCTTCGGCCAGCTGCCGGCCAGCGACCTGGGCGCGCCGGTGGTGCACACCCTGGACGGCAAGGTCGCGCGCACGCCGGCCAACGACGGCCGCCTCAACCGCTACCTGGCGCGCACCGAGTACCGTTTCGACGATGCCGGCAACGTCAGCGGCACCACCACGCTCGACAGCGGCCAGACCGGCGAGGTCGGCATGCGCGCGATGTTCGTGCAGCTCAACGCGCAGAACCGCAAGCGCATCGAGGAATCGATCATCGCCCAGTCCGGCTTCGACGGCTCCGGCGAGCTGGTGTTGCAGGGCGATCCGCTCGACCTCGATGCGCCGTTCAACTACAGCTACCGCTTCCAGGCCCGCGACTACGTCGATTTCTCGGTGGTCGGCGGCATGGCCCTGCCGGACATGCCCGGCGCCGAGTCGGCCCGAGGCCTGTACGCCAGTGCCTCGGCCGAGGCCAACCAGGCACCGTTCTACTGCAACGACAGCCTGCGCGAGGAGACCTATGTACTGCATTTCCCAGATGGCGTGCCGGTGATCGCGATCCCGCGCGGCAGCCGGTTCCGCAACCGCGCTGGCGAGTACAGCGTGGAGTGGCGCAGGGAAGGGCAGAACGTGACCGCGGTGCATCGCCTGCACCGGCTGGCCGTGCACGGCGCGAACGCGATCTGCCGGCCGGAGGACTATCCGGCCTTCCGCGAGCTGTACCAGCAGGTGCGGCGGGGCTTCCGCGGCCAGATCCTGTACGGCGACCTGTCGAAGGTGCAGACCTCCACGCGCTGAATGGGGGCTGCGGCGACGCTCGCCCATTCATGCGCGAAGGGTCACAATTCGCGCCTGTCCCGCGCACCAGGATCTCCCGTCATGCTTCGCACGCTCCGCTACGCCGTTCTCGCCACGTCGCTGCTGGCCGGTAGCGCCTTTGCCGGCGCCCGTGCCGAACTGGATGCGTTCACCCGCGGCCTGAAAGGCCTGGACGGGCAGTTCAGCCAGCAGGTGACCGACCAGAACGGCAAGCTCAAGGAGCGCTCCAGCGGCCGCGTCGCGCTGTCGGCGCCGCGCCTGTTCCGCTGGGAATACGACAAGCCGTACAAGCAGCTGATCGTCGCCGACGGCCACAAGGTGTGGGTGTTCGACCCGGACCTGGAGCAGGCCACCGTGCGCGCCCAGGGCGCCGAGGAACAGAACAGCCCGCTGACCGCGCTGATCGACCCGTCGAAGCTGGACAAGCAATACGACGTCAGCGAGGAGGCGAGCGTGCGCGACGGCCTGCAATGGCTGTCGCTGACGCCCAAGGTCGATACCGAGGCCAGCTTCCAGATCGCCTCGCTCGGCTTCGGCAAGGACGGCCTGGCGAAGATGGAGGTGGTCGACGCGGTCGGCCAGCACACCTCGATCAGCTTCAGTGGCTGGAAGCGCAACCCGGCGTTCGCGGCCGACACCTTCAAGTTCACGCCAGCCAAGGGCGTGGACGTGGTTGGCGACGCCGACGCCGACTGAGCGCGCCCCTGCCGGCCTGTAGGAGGGACTTCAGTCCCGACCGGCTTCACCGGCAAAGCCCGGTCGGGACTGAAGTCCCTCCTACGATAGTGCTGCGTGCAAGCCGGCGCCTGGACCGCCGCGATACAATGCCGCGTGGCAAGAAACCGCTTCCCGCCCCCCGAGAACGACCTGCTGAGCGTGGACCGCGAGTACCTGCGCCCGCTGGCCGAGCGCATGCGCCCGCGCACGCTCGATGAGATGGTCGGGCAGAAGCGCTTGCTCGCGCCCGACAGCGCCCTGCGCCGCGCGGTCGCCTCCGGGCGGGTTCATTCGATGATCCTGTGGGGACCGCCCGGCTGCGGCAAGACCACGCTGTCGCTGCTGCTGGCGCACTATGCCGACGCCGAGTTCCGCGCGATCTCGGCGGTGCTGTCCGGCCTGCCCGAGGTCCGTCAGGTGCTGGCCGAGGCCGCGCAGCGCTTCGCCGAGGGCCGCCGCACGGTGCTGTTCGTCGACGAGGTGCACCGCTTCAACAAGGCCCAGCAGGACGCGTTCCTGCCGCACATCGAACGCGGCACGATCATCTTCGTCGGCGCGACCACCGAGAACCCCTCGTTCGAGCTGAACTCGGCGCTGCTGTCGCGCTGCCGCGTGCACGTGCTGGAGGCGGTCTCGCCACAGGACATCGTCGAGGCGCTGCACTATGCGCTGGCCGACGAGGCGCGCGGCCTGGGCGGGCAGGGCATCGGTGTGTCCGGCGAGGCCCTGCTGGAGATCGCCAGCGCCGCCGACGGCGACGTGCGCCGCGCGCTGACCCTGCTGGAGATCGCCGCCGAACTGGCCCAGGACGAGGGCGGCCAGGTCAGCGCGGCGACGCTGGCGCAGGTGCTGGCCGACCGCACCCGTCGCTTCGACAAAGGCGGCGAGCAGTTCTACGACCAGATCTCGGCGCTGCACAAGAGCGTGCGCAGCTCCAATCCGGACGCAGCGCTGTACTGGCTGACCCGGATGCTCGACGGCGGCTGCGACCCGGCCTACCTGGCGCGCCGGCTGACCCGGATGGCGATCGAGGACATCGGCCTGGCCGACCCGCGCGCGCAGTCGATGGCGCTGGAAGCCTGGGACATCTACGAGCGCCTGGGCAGCCCGGAGGGTGAACTCGCCTTCGCCCAGCTGGTGCTGTACCTGGCCAGCACCGCCAAGTCCAACGCCGGCTACGCCGCGTTCAACCAGGCCCGGGCCGAGGTCCGCGAGAGCGGCACGCTGGAGGTGCCGCTGCACCTGCGCAACGCGCCGACCAAGCTGATGAAGAACCTCGGCTACGGCGCCGACTACCAGTACGACCACGATGTCGAGGGCGGCATCGCGCTGGACCAGACCGGCTTCCCCGACGCGATGGGCGAGCGGGTTTACTACGCACCGGTGCCGCGCGGGCTGGAGATCAAGCTGAAGGAGAAGCTGGACCGGCTGCGCGAGGCGAGGGCGCAGGCGCGCGCGGGCAAGGCCGGGGGCTCCGGGCGATGATCGCCGTGCGGCAGGAGGTCGCATGCCTGCTCGGACCGCCCGCATCACGGGTCGCTGATACCTGTCCTTCCCGGGCACTTTCCCCTGTATTGACCCGCATGGAGACCGCGATGCCGACCCTGTGCCGTTCCTGGTTCCCCGCCACTGCCCGCACGAGGTGGGCATGAATCCGGCGGTCTGGTGGCAATCCCTGCTGCTGGCCATGGCCGGTGGCGCGGTCGGCTCGGGGCTGCGTTTTGCGATCGGCGCCAGCCTGCTGCAGCGCTTCGGCGCTGGGTTTCCCTGGGGCACGCTGGCGGTGAACCTGATCGGCTCGTTCGTGGCCGGCCTGCTGATGGTGCTGCTGGACGCGCGCGGCCCGGCCAGCTGGCCGTGGCGGGCGCTGCTGATCGTCGGCGTGATCGGTGGCCTGACCACGTTCTCCTCGCTGATGATGGAATGCCTGGTATTCGCCCGCACCGACCGCTCGCCGATGATCGCGCTGTACCTCGGCATCACCCTGGCCGGAGGGCTGCTGCTGATGTTCCTGGGCGCGCGCGCCGGGCAAGCCCTGGCGATGCGCTGAAAACCGCGACCATGCCTTGGGGGAGGGACTCCGGGTGGCCTCGGGCCATCAGTCCCGACAGGCTCTCCCCGCAAGGCATCGGGGCGCAGGCACGCGGCGCCACCGAACAACTGCTGGCGTGCAGCGCCGCGCGGCCCGCCGCTTCCGAATCACCGCTTCCCTGACCGTCCAAGGACTCCCTCATGAAGAAAATCCTGTTCGTACTGACCTCCCATGACCGGCTGGGCGATAGCGGCCACAAGACCGGCTTCTGGCTGGAGGAGTTCGCCGCGCCTTACTACGTGTTCAAGGACGCGGGCGTGGCCATCACCCTGGCGTCGCCCGCCGGTGGCCAGCCGCCGCTCGACCCCAACAGCGATGCACCCGAGGCGCAGACGCCCGCGACCGAGCGTTTCCGCCAGGATGCCGAGGCCCAGGCCGCGCTGGCCGCCACTGTGCCACTGGCCGGGGTGGATGCCGCCGGCTTCGATGCCGTGTTCTACCCCGGCGGCCACGGCCCGTTGTGGGATCTGGCGAATGACCCGGCCTCCATCGCCTTGCTCGAAACCTTCGAGCGCGCGGGCAAGCCGCTCGGCCTGGTCTGCCACGCGCCGGGCGCGCTGGTGCAGGTGCGCGCCGCCGACGGCCAGCCGCTGGTCGCGGGCCGCCGCGTCACCGGCTTCAGCAACAGCGAGGAAGCGGCGGTGGGCTTGAGCGCCATCGTGCCCTTCCTGATCGAAGACGAATTCATCCGCCTGGGCGGCCATTACGACAAGGGCCCGGACTGGGCGCCGCACATCGTCACCGATGGCCGCCTGGTCACGGGCCAGAACCCGGCCAGTTCCGAAGGCGTGGCACAAGCCCTGCTGTCCCTGTTGACCTGAAACGGAGAA
>JASGDF010000138.1:0-3973 GCA_047607345.1 Pseudomonas sp.
ACCTGCTCGATGCCGCTGCTCTGTTCCTGCGAGGCGGCGGAGATCTCGGCCATGATGTCGGTCACGCGCTGCACGCTGGCGACGATCTCGCCCATGGTCCGGCCGGCCTTGTTGACCAGTGCCGAGCCGTCGGTGACCTTGCCGACCGAGTCGTCGATCAGGCCCTTGATCTCCTTGGCGGCACTGGCCGAGCGCTGGGCGAGGGTACGTACCTCGGAGGCGACCACCGCGAAGCCGCGGCCCTGCTCGCCGGCACGGGCGGCTTCCACCGCGGCGTTGAGTGCGAGGATGTTGGTCTGGAAGGCGATGCCGTCGATGACCGAGATGATCTCAGCAATCTTCTTGGAGGAGCGCTCGATCTCGGACATGGTGGTGACGACCTGTCCGACCACCTCGCCGCCGTCGCGGGCCACGCCGGCCGCGCCCTGGGCGAGCTGGTTGGCCTGGCGGGCGTGCTCGGCGTTCTGGCGGACGGTGGAGGTGAGTTCCTCCATCGAGGCGGCGGTTTCCTCCAGGTTGGCGGCCTGCTGTTCGGTACGGCGCGACAGGTCGTTGTTGCCCGCGGCGATCTCGCCGGCGGCGGCATTGATCGCGGCCGAGGATTGCTGGATGCGACCGACGATCCCGGTCAGCTGGGCGACGGTGGCATTGGCGTCGTCGCGCATCCGCGCGAACACGCCCTGGAAATCGCCTTCGATACGGACGGTCAGGTCGCCTCGGGAAAGCGCATTCAACACGGCCGAGACCTGTTCGATGCTGCGCGCGTTGGCGTCCAGCAGGCTGTTGAGCTGCTGGGCAAGCAGCAGGAAAAAGCCTTGCTTGCCGGTCAGTTCGACACGGCCATCAATCTGCCCGGACGCGGCTGACTGGACGATGCGCGCGATCTCCTTCTCGACTTGGGCCTCGGCGGTGCGGTCGTGCCATTGACCGACGTCACCGGTGATGTTGCCGTCCTCGTCGCGGATGGCACTGAGACTCCAGGCGCACACACGCTCGCCGATCTGCTCTTCGAACGAAACGCTGCCTTCCTGTTCAAGTTTGCCGATCGCATCACGAACGACCTGCTCGGACAGGCCGAAGCAGGACACGGAACGGCCGATGAGGTTTTCCGGGTCGAAGTCCGGCACGCGTTCGCGGATCGCCTCGGCGTTGTTGCTCGCCACCGCCTTGAGCGCGGCATTGACATAGATGATGTGGCGGTCGCGGTCGGCGATCATTACCGAGTTCGAGGAGTTGTCCAGCGCGGTGCGGATGCGCAGGTTTTCGCTGGCCACCACCTGGTCGCGCTCGATGCGTTCCTTCAGGTCACGTTGCATGCGCTGCATGGCTCGCATCAGTTCGCCGACTTCGTCCGCGCGCGACACGTCGATGTGACCGTCCAGCTTGCCGCCGGCGACGTCGTTGGCGACGTTGACCGCGCCGCGCACGGTCTTGACCAGCGTGCTGGCGAAGAACCAAGCCAGCGCCAGGCCGCCGCCGATTCCGGCCAGCACCATCACCACGGTCAGGGTCGTGGAGGTCTTGTGGACGGTCTCGGCGCGGGCCTTGGCGACAAGTGCCAGCTGGTTGTCCTCGGTGATCAGTGCGACCAGTGATTCCTGCGCCTTCAGGTGCAAGGTCCTGGTCTCGCTGACGAAGGTATCGATCGCATCGTCTGGCAGATTCAGCTCGACCATTTCCGCCACGCTGGCGTAGGAGGCGCTGGTCTTCTTCCAGTCGGCGACGAATATGTCGAACAGCTTCTTCTGTTCGGGTGTCTCCATCAGTGCCGGATATGCCTTGATTGCGGCATCGATCTGGCCTCGCAGCTTGGAGGCGTCACGCTGGGCCTCCTGTCTGACTGAGTCGCTGGCCCGTACCAGGCTCTGGTAGGAGGCGCTCCGGTACTCTCCGAGCATCGCGCGCAGCTCGCCGGCCTCGCGCACGCTTGACATGGTGTTGCCGGCCAACTGGTTGCTGGCACGGCTGAGCGATGTCAGACCGGTGAAGGCGATGATGCCCTGGATCAGCATGAGGAGCAGGACGACGCCGAAGGCCAGCAACAGCTTCGGCTTCAATTTGAGGTGGGTGATCCACTGCATGAACGCTATTCCTCGGTTGAATGCTGCAGGCCGCGGCTGCGGCCGCGGCCCCGCCGCCATGTCGGCACGGGGGCGCCGAACTGGGCAGGTTTACTTGATGGTCGCCAGCTTCAGACTGGAAGGCGAATTCACTTCGATCGCCGCGCGCGAGCTGTCGCGCTGGATCTTGCCGATCACGCAGATGTCCTTGCCCTCGAGCGACTCCGGCGGAAAGCTGAACTTGGCGCGGTCGGAGCCCGGGATGCGCGCGGAAAAGGTGTGGCGTGGGAACACCCCGCCCATGTAGAGGAACGTCGGCGAGCCTTCGCTGGCCTCGGCGAACTTGGCTTTCTCGACCTTGCCGCAGACCATGCCGTCCTTGCCGACGAAGCGCGAGGCCATTTCCGGCGGGATCATGTCCTGCGACTGCGCGAGCGCGGCGGAGGCGAAAGTGAGCAAGACGAGCAGGGGAAGCAGGGACTTCATCGGGAATCTCCGGGGATGGCATGAAAAAAACGGCCCTCCACCAGGGAGGTCTGTTGCTGCTATCGGCGCTGCCGCCGGCAACTTGACCCGGTGAAATGTGTGTGATTTCACATTTTTTAATGCGGGCTGACTGAGTGTCGGGATTGTCCTGACGGCTCGACTCAGGCGGCTTCCTCGGCGACGTCTTGACGGGCCAGATCGGCACTGTCGAGCAGGGTCTCGATGTCCAGCAGGATCAGCATGCGCTCATCCTGGGTGCCGATGCCGGAGATGAAGCGGGTATCGACGGCGGCGCCGAACTCGGGAGTCGGGCGGATCTGCTCGTCGGCGAGCGGGATCACGTCGGATACGCTGTCGACGACGATGCCGACCACGCGGTCCTCGACGTTGAGCACGATCATCACGGTGAAGGCGTCGTAGCGCGCCTCCTTCAACCGCAGCTTCAGGCGCAGGTCGATCACCGGGACGATGGTGCCGCGCAGGTTGATCACGCCCTTGATGTAGTCCGGTGCGTCCGGTACCCGGGTGACCGCGTCGTAGCCACGGATTTCCTGCACCTTGAGGATGTCCACGCCATAGTGTTCCTCGCCGAGGGAGAAGCTGAGGAATTCACCACCCTTGTCGGTGGTGGGGTTCTTGTCGTTCATGGGGGCTCCAGGCCTGCGCAATGGAATGGCGAATGGGGTTTTGTTCCCGATGAATCGGCCGGGTACGCGTGAACTTTAGGGGGCAGCGATTTTGGATTGGCGCGCTCGCTGCTGGCGTGGCGATTGCAGCCGTCCAGGGATCGCGCATGGGCCTGGCGAGTGCGACGAATTCATCGGGGGTGGACGTCTTCCTGGATATTGGCCACGTCCACGATTCTTGGCGCGGCGGGTCGCGCCATCTGTGCGAGCAGCGTGTCGACGTCGTCGTGCTGGCCCAGCCGGAATAGCGCGACAGCGTCGACCAACTGGCTGGCCTGTTCCTCCATCGCGCGTGCGGCGGCGGTGGCTTCCTCGACCAGCGCGGCGTTCTGCTGGGTGGTCTCGTCCATCTGGGTGACGGTCTGGTTGACCTGCTCGATGCCGCTGCTCTGTTCCTGCGAGGCGGCGGAGATCTCGGCCATGATGTCGGTCACGCGCTGCACACTGGCGACGATCTCGCCCATGGTGGCGCCGGCCTTGTTGACCAGCGCCGAGCCGTCGGCGACCTTGCCGACCGAGTCGTCGATCAGGCCCTTGATCTCCTTGGCGGCGCTGGCCGAGCGCTGGGCGAGGGTGCGTACCTCGGAGGCGACCACCGCGAAGCCACGGCCCTGTTCGCCGGCACGGGCGGCTTCCACCGCGGCGTTGAGCGCCAGGATGTTGGTCTGGAAGGCGATACCGTCGATGACCGAGATGATCTCGGCGATCTTCCTGGAGGAGCGCTCGATCTCGGACATGGTG
>JASGDF010000139.1:0-77102 GCA_047607345.1 Pseudomonas sp.
CCGCCACCGCCGCGCGCACCCGCGCCGCAAAATCGGCGGGCGCGGGCGCGCAGGCCGCGCCGCGCAACACATCGCCGAGCATTTGCCAGCGCTCGTGGCAACCGGACAGCTCCTCGTCGTGCTCCAGGCGCCGCAACAGGAAGCGGGTCTCGTCCGCGGCCAGCTCGCCGTCGATCAACGCGGACAGCTGCTGCCGGTAGTGGATCTCGAACTTGTCGGTAGTCATGGACGGGTTATGGCTCATACACGATGTCGCTCACGGGTCGCACTGGCGGTTTCGAGCAGGGGACGCAGTTCGGCGTCGATGGCCTCGCGCGCCCGGAAGATGCGCGAGCGCACCGTGCCGATCGGGCAATCCATCTTCTGCGCGATGTCCTCGTAGCTCATGCCCTCGACCTCGCGCAGGGTGATCGCCGCGCGCAGTTCCTCGGGCAAGGCTTGGACCGCGCGCATCACGGTTTGTTCCAGCTCCTGTCGCATCAGTTCATGCTCCGGGGTGTCGCTGTCGCGCAACCGCGTCGCGCCGTCGAACTGTTCGGCGTCGGCGACGTCGATGTCGTCGGTGGGCGGACGGCGGTTGTGGGCGACCAGATGGTTCTTGGCGGTGTTCACGGCGATACGGTGCAACCAGGTATAGAACTGGCTGTCGCCCCGGAAGTTCCCGATCGCGCGGTAGGCGCGGATGAAGGTCTCCTGGGCCACGTCCTGGCACTCGCTCCAGTCGGCGACGTAACGCCCGATCAGAGCGACGATCCGGTGCTGGTACTTGCGTACCAACACGTCGAACGCCGCGCTCTCGCCGCGCTGCACGCGCCGGACCAGTTCCAGGTCCAGTTCCTGTGGTGTTTCGACTTCGGCCATGTCGGGCCGCACTCCTGTCGCCCGAACCAGCTCGGGCCTTGTGACCGCTGTTGAAGGAAAAAGTTCAGCCGCCGCCATCGACGCCCGTTCCCAGGTTGGCGGGCGTGGCGTGACGGGGCCAATCCCCGGCACTCGCACGGCACGTCCTCCCTCCCCTATTGGGATTTGACGTGAAGGAAACAACCTCTGGATGATAACGGGCCTTTCCATACATATCCGGATGGACCGCCCCATGCTCTCAGGCTTCGATGGGCTCCGATTCAGTCACTGGCACGCCGACATCCGCGACGACGGCGTGGTGGTGCTGAGCCTCGATCGCCAGGATGCGCCGGTCAACGCGTTCTCGCAGGACGTGCTGCTGGAGCTGGGCGACATCGTCGAGCGCATCGCGATCGACCCGCCCAAGGGCGTGGTGATCCGCTCGGCCAAGGCCAACGGCTTCATCGCCGGCGCCGATCTGAAGGAATTCCAGGAATTCGACCGCCGCGGCACGGTCAACGATGCGATCCGCCGCGGCCAGTCCGTGTTCCAGAAACTGGCCGAGCTGCCCTGCCCGACCGTGGCCGCGATCCACGGTTTCTGCATGGGCGGCGGCGCCGAGATCGCGCTGGCCTGCGACTACCGCATCGCCAGCAACGACGCGTCCACCCGCATCGGCCTGCCGGAAACCAAGCTGGGCATCTTTCCGGGCTGGGGCGGCAGCGCGCGCCTGCCGCGGCTGATCGGCGCGCCGGCCGCGATGGACCTGATGCTGACCGGCCGCACCGTGTCGGCCAGCGCCGCGCGGGCGATGGGCCTGGTCGACAAGGTGGCGGCACCGGCGGTGCTGCTCGACGGCGCGCTCGCACTCGCGCTGTCGGGCGCCACGCGGCCGTTCAAGCAGCGCCTGCTCGGCTGGGCCAGCAACACCTGGATCGCGCGCACGATCCTCGCCCCGCAGATGAGCAAGCAGGTCGCGCGCAAGGCGAAGAAGGACCAGTACCCGGCACCGTACGCGCTGATCGGCGTGTGGCAGCGCGCCGGCGGCGGCGGCATCCAGGCACGCCTGGACGCCGAGCGCCGTGCCGTGGTCAAGCTCGCCGGCACCTCGACCGCGCGCAACCTGATCCGCATCTTCTTCCTGACCGAGCGCCTGAAAGGCCTGGGCGGCAAGGATCATGCGATCGGCCACGTCCATGTGATCGGCGCCGGGGTGATGGGCGGCGACATCGCCGCCTGGTCGGCCTACAAGGGCTTCGAGGTGACGCTGCAGGACCGCGAGCAGCGCTACATCGACGGCGCGCTCTCACGTGCGCAGGCGCTGTTCGCCAAGCGCGTCAAGGACGACGGCAAACGCACGGCGGTGGCGGCGCGATTGAAAGGCGACCTGGCCGGCGACGGCGTGGCGCCGGCCGACCTGGTGATCGAGGCGATCATCGAGAACCCGGAGGCCAAGCGCGAGCTGTACCAGGCACTGGAGCCGCGGCTGAAGCCCGACGCGCTGCTGACCACCAACACCTCCTCGATCCCGCTGGCCGAGCTGCGCGGGCACATCGCGCGGCCGGCGCAGTTCGCCGGCCTGCACTACTTCAACCCGGTGGCGCAGATGCCGCTGGTGGAGATCGTGCAGCACGACCAGTTCGACGCGGCCAACGTCAAGCGCCTGGCCGCGTTCTGCAAGGCGCTGGACAAGCTCCCGGTGCCGGTGGCCGGCACGCCGGGTTTCCTGGTCAACCGCGTGCTGTTCCCGTATCTGCTGGAAGCGGCCAGTGCGTATGCCGAGGGCATCCCCGGCGCGGTGATCGACAAGGCCGCGGTGAAGTTCGGCATGCCGATGGGACCGATCGAACTGATCGACACGGTCGGCCTGGACGTGGCGGCCGGCGTCGGCGCCGAGTTGGCGCCGTTCCTGGGCCTGCAGATCCCGGCGGCGCTGCAGACGGTCGAGCCCGGCAAGCGCGGCAAGAAGGACGGCCAGGGCCTCTACAAGTGGGAGAACGGCAAGCCGGTCAAGCCGGAGGTGCCAGCCGACTACACCGCGCCGGACGACCTGGAGGACCGCCTGATCCTGCCGCTGCTCAACGAGGCCGTGGCCTGCCTGCACGACGGCGTGGTCGCCGACGCCGATCTGCTCGATGCAGGCGTGATCTTCGGCACCGGCTTCGCGCCGTTCCGCGGCGGCCCGATCCAGCACATCCGCGCGACTGGCGCCGACGCCCTGCACGAACGCCTGAAGACGTTGCAGGCCCGCCACGGCGGGCGCTTCGCACCGCGCCCGGGCTGGGATTCGCCGGCATTGCGCGAACCGGTGGCCTGATCGGCCTGTGGGAGGGACTTCAGCCCCGACGGGCTTTCCCGGGAAGGCCCGTCGGGGCTGAAGCCCCTCCCACCATCAGGAATGGACGTGACCGTGATGGCCCTGGCGATCCGGCCCGTGATCGTCGTGGTCGTGGTCGTGGTCGTGGTCGTGCGGCTGGCCCACGCTGCACGCGTCGCCGCAGTGGTCGGCCTCGATCTGCAAGGTGACGTGGTCGATCCCGAAGCGCTCGTGCAGCAGCTGGCCGAGCCGGCGCCGCAGCGCGTCGGGTTCGCCGCCGTCGGCGATGACGACATGCGCGGTCAGCGCCGGGGTGCTCGAGGCCAGCGCCCACACGTGCAGGTCGTGCACGTCGACCACCCCCGGATGCGCGCCCAGCTCGGCGCGAACCGCGCCCAGGTCCACACCCTTGGGCACGCCCTCCAGCAGCACGTTGACCGCCTCGCGCAGCAGCACCCAGGTGCGCGGCAGCACCCACAGGCCGATCAGCACCGCCAGGATCGGATCGATCAGCTGCCAGCCGGTGAAGCGAATCAGCAGCGCGCCGATGATCACCGCCACCGAGCCGAGCATGTCGCTCCACACTTCCAGGTAGGCGCCCTTGACGTTCAGGCTCTCGCCGCTGCCGGCGTGCAGCAGGCGCATCGCGATCAGGTTGACCACCAGGCCCAGCGCGGCGATGACCAGCATGCCAGTGGAAGCGATCGCCTGCGGCTCGCGGAAGCGCTCCACCGCCTCCCACAGGATGTAGCCGCCGACCACGAACAGCAGCGCGCCGTTGACCAGCGCGCCAAGCGCTTCCAGGCGGGCGTAGCCGTAGGTTCGGCGCGCGTCGGGCGGGCGCCGGCTCAGGCGCACCGCGAGCAATGCGATCATCAGCCCGAGCGTGTCGGTTGCCATGTGCGCGGCGTCGGACAGCAGCGCCAGGCTGTTGGTGACGAAGGCCCCCACGATCTCGGCCAGCAGGAAGCCGCCGGTCAGGCCCAGTGCCCACCACAGCGGCTTCTCATGGCGGATCGTGCTCGGTGCGTGGTTGTGGTCGTGTCCCATCGTGTCTCCTCCAATGGACGGCACGATAACCGCGGCGGATGTCCGGAGACTATTACACACCCCTGCCCTCGCGCTTTTCGTAGGAGCGACTTCAGTCGCGATGGCTTTCCCGACAAGGCCCCGATCGCGACTGAAGTCGCTCCTACGAAAAAGCAAGAAAAGAGAATCTAGCGCGAGCCGGCGACCAGCTTCACCACACTGGAGAAGTCCAGCGCGCCGTTGCCGGCGCGGCTGTTCATCGCATAGAGGTTGCGCGCCAGCTCGCCGAGCGGGATCGCCGCGCCTACCCCCATCGCCGCCTCCACCGCCAGGCCCAGGTCCTTGAACATCAGGTCGTTGCCGAAGCCGCCGCTGTAGCCGCGCGAGGCCGGCGCGTTCTCCAGCACGCCCGGCCACGGGTTGCAGACCTCGGTGGCCCAGCTGCGGCCGGTGCTGACCGCCATCATCTGCGACAGCACCTTCGAATCGAGCCCATGCGTGACGCCCAGCGCGATGGCCTCGCCGGTGACCACCATGATTACGAGAAGCGCCCCATACGCAACCGCCGTGTCATCGCATTGCCTTGTTCCATCTGGCCATTGCCACCGACCGCAGCGAATTTCCACACCTGCCGTGACGACTGTCTGGGTTTGCGACTGACCGCATTGACAGCACTCGTGCCCATTACCGCTAATGGCACGCACTTGGCGAATCCCGCCAGATACAGGGGAAAATCCGTGGTCATTCAAAACCGCGTACGCAAAGCGGCGCTTTGCGTCGTGTTCGCCTGCGTCACGTTATTACCGGCAATTGCCAACGCGTTCGGCCTTACCTCAGATTCCAAATACTTCATCGTCGACACCGGCGCCGACCTGATCTTCAAAGTCCGCCGTGTCGATTCGGGCAGCAGCACGCAGGCCGGGGGCGACCTGGCCTCGATCATCTACAACGGCGTGCAATATCAGGACACCTCGCGCGGCAGCCAGCTCAACCTGGGCGCCGATTCACTCTACGACGATGGCACCGACGCCACCGTCGAGGCCGAGCAGGTCGACGACGATCACATCAAGATCACCGTCACCCAGGGCGACTTGATCCACTACTACCTGGCCGTGAACGGCGAGGCCCGGATCTACATGGGCACGGTGTTCACGTCCGAGCCTTCCGCGGGCTATGTGCGCTACATCCTGCGCGTACCGTATGCGCGGCTGCCCTATGGCCCGGAGGCCTCGGACATGAACGGCGCCACGGTGGCGGTCGAGTCCGGCGACGTCTCCGCGCTGACCACCGGCGAGACCCGCTCCAAGCACTATTCCGGCCTGCGCGCCAAGGACTGGAGCTACATCGGCGCCACTGGCAGCGACATCGGCATGTGGATGGTGCGCGGCAACAGCGAGGGCATGTCGGGCGGGCCGTTCTACCGTTGCCTGAACAACCGCGGCGGCACCGACCAGGAGATCACCTACATGATCAACTACGGCATGGCGCAGACCGAGGATTTCCGCTTCGGCATCCTCAACACCTACGCGCTGGTCTTCACCGACGGCAGCGCGCCGGATACGGACGATATCGATTTCTCGTGGATGGCCGACATGGACCTGGAGGGCTACCTGGATGCCGACGGGCGCGGCGCGGTCAGCGGCAGCGTCACCAGCGGCATCGATACGTCCACCTACGACTACACCGTCGGCCTGAGCAACGACGTGGCCCAGTACTGGGGTGACGTCAGCGCCGACGACGGCAGCTTCTCGGTGTCCGACGTACGGCCGGGCGACTACACGCTGACGATCTACAAGAACGAGCTGGCGGTCTACACCGGCACGGCCACCGTCAGCGCGGGCGAGACCACCGCCACCGGCGATCTGACGGTCACGGATGATCCTTCCGACACCACCGCGGTGTGGCGCATCGGCGAATGGGACGGCACGCCCGCCGAATTCCTCAACGCCACCAATGTCATCGCGATGCACCCGTCCGACTCCCGCCTGTCCTCATGGAGCCCTGGCGACTACGTCGTTGACGAATCCGACGACGCCACCGGCTTCCCGGCCTACCAATGGAAGGACGTCAACAACGGCCAGGTCATCACCTTCACCCTGACCGAGGACCAGGTCGCCAAGTCCACCTTGCGCGTAGGCATCACCGTCGCCTATGCCGGCGCACGCCCGCGCGTCACCGTGAACGGATGGAGCGCCACTTCCCCCAGCGCATCCACCCAGCCCTCCACGCGCAGCCTGACGGTGGGCACCTACCGCGGCAACAACCACACCTTCAGCTACACGATTCCGGCCAGCAAGCTGCAAGCCGGCGAGAACACCCTGACCCTGACCCTGATCAGCGGCAGCTCCGGTGACGACTACCTCAGCCCGGGCGTGGCCTACGACGCGATCGACCTGATTCAGTAACACCGCCCCTCGGGCATCAGGCCCCGCGCCCCCGGCACGATCTGGCCGGGCGGCGCGGGGTGCTGTTCCAGGGCCGAAGCGCCCGCCGCTGCCGAATTAAGAGCAGCCAAAGAAACCCAGCCGTCGTCCCCGACAGCACGGCAACGCATGTTCGATCCAGCGCGCCGCGCGCCATCACTGGCCGGCCGGTTGAGCCCGGCCGGCTGGCGTACCGCCTCCGCGTCGACCTCCTGGCCTGCGCGGATGGCCAAGACCTGATGACACGCCACGACGCCTTGCCGGACAGGATCTGCAGACGGCCCACGAGCGGCACGCCCGATCGCCGCGACGCAGCGTGGACCAGTTGATCTTCCGCCACCACGCCTCGACGATCGAATCTGATCCCACCTTGGGCGCTCGCCGCCGATTTGGCTACCCTATAGCGCTGCTTTCGCCCCGTCACGACGGCCGGCCCCCTGCCCCGTCCTCCCCCTTCGACGTCTAGCCCCCTGATGACCGACTCTGCGACAAACGTCCGAAAAGCCGCGGCCGCTGCGGAACACACCCCTTTGATGAAGCAATACTTCGCTGCCAAGACGGAGTACCCGGACCTGCTGCTGTTCTTCCGGATGGGCGACTTCTACGAGTTGTTCTACGACGACGCGCGCAAGGCCGCGCGCCTGCTCGACATCACCCTGACCCAGCGCGGCAGCTCGGGTGGCGCGCCGATCCCGATGGCCGGCGTGCCGGCGCATGCCTACGAGGGCTACCTGGCGCGATTGGTCGCGCTGGGCGAATCGGTGGCGATCTGCGAGCAGATCGGCGATCCGGCGCTGGCCAAGGGCCTGGTCGAGCGCAAGGTGGTGCGCATCGTCACTCCGGGCACCGTCACCGACGAGGCACTGCTCGACGAGCGCCGCGACACGCTGCTGATGGCCCTGTCGCGCGGCAAGGCCGGCTACGGGCTGGCCTGGGCCGACCTGGCCGGCGGCCGCTTCCTGGTCAACGAGGTCGACAGCGACGACGCACTCGAAGCCGAACTGGCGCGGCTGGAACCGGCCGAGCTACTGATCCCCGACGAGGAGGGCTGGCCGGAATTCCTGCGCCAGCGCAGCGGCGTGCGCCGCCGCCCGCCGTGGCTGTTCGACGCCGACAGCGGGCGCCGCCAGCTGCTGGCCTTCTTCAAGCTGCACGACCTGTCCGGCTTCGGCCTCGACGACAAGCCGCGCGCCACCGCGGCGGCCGGCGCGCTGCTCGGTTACGTCGAGGAGACCCAGAAGCAGCGCCTGCCGCATCTGACCTCGATCGCGACGGAAGTGGCCGGCGAGGCGATCGCGATGAACGCCGCCACCCGCCGCCACCTCGAGCTGGACACCCGCGTCGACGGCGATACCCGCAACACCCTGCTCGGCGTGCTCGACAGCACCGTGACACCGATGGGCGGGCGCCTGCTGCGGCGCTGGCTGCACCGCCCGTTGCGCCTGCGCGAGGTGCTGACGCAGCGCCATGCCGCGGTCGCCACACTCATCGATCATGGCGCCGACGCCGACTTGCGCGAGACCTTCCGCGCGCTCGGCGACCTGGAGCGCATCCTCACCCGCGTGGCGCTGCGCTCGGCGCGCCCGCGCGACTTCTCCACCCTGCGCGACGGCCTGGCGCTGCTGCCGCAGGTGCGCGCGATCCTGCAGCCGCTGGACTCGCCGCGCCTGCAGGCGCTGCACGCCGAGCTGGGCGAGCACGACGCGACCGCCCACCTGCTCGCCACGGCGATCGCCGACCAGCCGCCGCTCAAGCTCTCCGACGGCGGCGTGATCGCCGAAGGCTTTGATGCCGAGCTGGACGAGCTGCGCCGGCTGTCCACCCACGCCGACCAGTTCCTGATCGACCTGGAGATCCGCGAGCGCGAAAGCAGCGGCATCCCGACCCTCAAGGTCGGCTACAACCGCGTGCACGGCTACTACATCGAAATCAGCAAGGGCCAGGCCGACAAGGCGCCGGTGCACTACAGCCGCCGCCAGACCCTGACCAACGCCGAGCGCTACATCACCGAGGAGCTGAAGGCGTTCGAGGACAAGGTGCTGTCCGCGCGCGAGCGCTCGCTGGCGCGCGAGAAGCTGCTGTACGAACAGCTGCTGGACGTGCTCGGCGCCGAGCTCGAACCGCTCAAGCACTGCGCCGGCGCGCTCAGCGAGCTGGACGTGCTGGCCTGCTTCGCCGAGCGCGCGCAGGCGCTGGACTGGTCGCGGCCGGAGCTGGAGACCGCGCCGTGCCTGCGGATCGAGCGCGGCCGCCATCCGGTGGTCGAGGCGGTGCGCGAGCAGCCGTTCGAGCCCAACGACCTGGACCTGCATCCGCAACGCCGCATGCTGGTCGTGACCGGCCCGAACATGGGCGGCAAGTCGACCTACATGCGCCAGAACGCGCTGATCGTGCTGCTCGCGCACATCGGCAGCTACGTGCCGGCCGCGCGCGCGGTGATCGGCCCGATCGACCGCATCCTGACCCGCATCGGCGCCGGCGACGACCTCGCCAAGGGTCAGTCGACCTTCATGGTCGAGATGGCCGAGACCAGCTACATCCTGCACCATGCCACCGCGCAGTCGCTGGTGCTGATGGACGAGATCGGCCGCGGCACCTCGACCTACGACGGCCTGGCGCTGGCCGACGCGGTCGCGCGCCACCTCGCCCACGCCAACCGCTGCTACACGCTGTTCGCCACGCATTATTTCGAGTTGACGGCGCTGGCAGACGAATCGTTCGAGGGCGGTCCCAGCGGCATCGCCAACGTGCACCTGGACGCGGTCGAGCACACCGACAGGAACGGTGGCGAATCGCTGGTGTTCATGCACGCGGTCAAGGACGGCCCGGCCAACCGCAGCTTCGGCCTGCAGGTGGCCGCCCTGGCCGGCCTGCCGAAGGCCACCGTGGCGCAGGCGCGCCGCCGCCTGGCCGAGCTGGAACAGCGCGGTGGCGAGAGCCAAGCCGCGCAGATGGCGCCGCAGTCGCTGGATGCGCCGCAGCAATTCGGCCTGTTCGCCCCCAGCTCCGCCGCGCTCGACGCGCTGCAGACGCTCGACCCGGACGAGCTGACGCCGAAACAGGCCATGGAGGCGATCTACCGGCTCAAGGCGCTGCTCTGACGGCGCCATGACGGATGCTGGAGAGGCGTCGCTCCCCCCCCGGTCATCGGCGCAGGATCGATCTGCTAGGCTCAGCATCCCGCCGCTCCGGCAACCGGTCAGGAAACGCCATGAACAACGCCACGCTCACCAGCACCCTGCTCCAGCAGCTGGAAGGTTCCGGAGTCCAGCAGATCGCCTCGCAGCTGGGTGTCGATCCGGCCCAGGCACAATCGGCCGTCGCCACCGCGGTGCCGCTGCTGCTCGGCGCGCTCGGCCGCAACACCCAGCAACCGGAAGCCGCGCAGGCGCTGCTGGGTGCCTTGCAGCGCGACCATGCCGACGCGGCCGGCAGCTTCGACCTGAGCGGTCTACTGGGCTCGGTCCTCGGCGGCGGCACGACAGCGCAAACCGATGGCGCCGGCATCCTCGGGCATATCTTCGGCGGCAACACCTCGCAGGCCGCCAGCGGACTCGGCCAGGCCACCGGGCTCGACAGCGGCAAGTCCGGGCAGTTGCTGCAGATCCTCGCGCCGATCGTGCTCTCCTTCCTCGCCCAGCGTTTCCTCGGCGGCGGCAGCGCCGATGCCGGCCAACTCGGCCAGGCGCTCGGCCAGGAGCACCAGCAGGCAAGCACCAACGCCAGTCTGTCCGGCGTGCTTGGCAGTGTGTTCGACCAGGACGGCGACGGCCAGCTTGGCGTGAGCGACCTGCTGAAGATCGGCAGCGGCCTGTTCGGCAAGCGCTGAGCGACGGATTTTCCGGCATTGGCACAAGCACGCCAAATCAATAGTCAAAGACTATTGAAATATTAGAATAATTCGAATTCACCAAACGATCGACGCAGCTTATCGTGGCTTCTCACCGTGAGGAGCCAGCCATGAGCCCGCAGATCGATCGCCTCCCCGAACGTTCGGACACCGCGCCCGCCCGTGGCGCGCTTCCGTCGCCCCCTGCCGCTTCGACCACGCCGTGCCTACGCAGCCCGGCGTGGTCCTAGACCGCGCACCCCCTTCTACCGCAACGCCCGCTCACAGGCACTCGGCCTCGCTGGACCGAGCCGTCATCCAGTGCGAACGACCCCAGGTAAACCCACCATGACCACCGAATCCAAATGCCCCTTCCACCAGACCGCCGGCGGCGGCACCACCAACAAGGATTGGTGGCCGAACCAGCTGCGCGTGGACCTGCTGAACCAGCATTCGAACAAGTCCGATCCGCTGGGCGAGGCGTTCGACTATGCCGAGGAATTCAAGAAACTCGACTACGCCGCGCTGAAGCAGGACCTGCACGCGCTGATGACCGACTCGCAGGACTGGTGGCCGGCCGACTTCGGCCACTACGGTCCGCTGTTCATCCGCATGGCCTGGCACAGCGCCGGCACCTACCGTATCGGTGACGGCCGCGGCGGCGGCGGCCGCGGACAACAGCGCTTCGCCCCGCTCAACAGCTGGCCGGACAACGTCAGCCTGGACAAGGCCCGGCGCCTGCTGTGGCCGATCAAGCAGAAGTACGGCCAGAAGATCTCCTGGGCCGACCTGATGATCCTCACCGGCAACGTCGCGCTCGAATCGATGGGCTTCAAGACCTTCGGCTTCGCCGGCGGCCGCCCGGACACCTGGGAGCCCGACCAGGACGTGTACTGGGGCCGCGAGACCAAGTGGCTCGGCGGCGACGAGCGCTATTCGCATGGCTCGCCGGGCGTGGATGAGTCGCACGGCGTGCTGGTGAAGGATGACGACAGCCAGGCACCGCACACCCGCGATCTGGAGAACCCTCTGGCCGCGGTGCAGATGGGCCTGATCTACGTCAACCCGGAAGGCCCGGACGGCAACCCCGACCCGCTGCTGGCGGCCAAGGACATCCGCGACACCTTCGCGCGCATGGCGATGAACGACGAGGAGACCGTCGCGCTGATCGTCGGCGGCCACACCTTCGGCAAGACCCACGGCGCCGGTCCGGCCGAGAACGTCGGCGCCGAGCCCGAGGCCGCCGATCTTGAGAGCCAGGGCCTGGGCTGGGCGAACACGTTCGGCACCGGCAAGGGCGCGCACGCCATCACCAGTGGCCTGGAGGTCACCTGGACCCAGACGCCGGCCCGCTGGAGCCACTTCTTCCTGCAGAATCTGTTCAACCACGAGTGGGAACTGACCCGCAGCCCGGCCGGCGCGCACCAGTGGGTGGCCAAGGACGCCGAAGCCTCGATCCCGGATGCGTTCGACCGCAGCAAGCGCTGGCTGCCGACGATGCTGACCACCGACCTGTCGCTGCGCTTCGACCCGGCCTACGAGAAGATCTCGCGCCGCTTCCTCGAGAACCCGGACCAGCTCGCCGACGCCTTCGCCCGCGCCTGGTTCAAGCTGACCCACCGCGACATGGGTCCGCGCGCGCGCTACCTCGGCCCGGAAGTGCCGGCCGAGCAGCTGATCTGGCAGGACCCGATCCCGGCCGTTGAGCATCCGCTGGTCGACGCGCAGGACATCGCCGCGCTGAAGGAGCAGATCCTGGCCTCGGGCCTGAGCACCGCGCAGCTGGTCTCCACCGCCTGGGCCTCGGCCTCCACCTTCCGCGGCTCGGACAAGCGCGGCGGCGCCAATGGCGCGCGCATCCGCCTGGCCCCGCAGAAGGACTGGGCGGTCAACCAGCCGGCGCAGCTGGCCAAGGTGCTGGGCACGCTGGAGGAAATCCAGAAGGCCTTCAACGCCGGCGGCAAGCAGGTCTCGCTGGCCGACCTGATCGTGCTGGCCGGCGGCGTGGGCGTCGAACAGGCCGCCAGGCAGGCCGGCGTGTCGATCGAGGTGCCGTTCGCGCCGGGCCGCGCCGATGCTTCGCAGGAGCAGACCGACGTCGACTCCTTCGCAGCGCTGGAACCGGTCGCGGATGGCTTCCGCAACTACCTCAAGGGGCGTTACGTGGTGCCGGCCGAGCACCTGCTGATCGACCGCGCCCAGCTGCTCACGCTCACCGCGCCGGAGCTGGCGGTCCTGGTCGGCGGCCTGCGCGTGCTCGGCGCGAACGTCGACGACGCCCCGCACGGCGTGTTCACCGCCCGTCCTGGAACGCTCAGCAACGACTTCTTCGTCAACCTGCTCGACATGGGCACGGAGTGGAAGCCGTCCTCGCCGGCACGCAATGTGTTCGAGGGCCGCGACCGCAAGAGCGGCGAACTGAAGTGGACCGGCACGCGCGTCGACCTGGTGTTCGGCTCGAACTCCGTGCTGCGCGCCGTGGCCGAGGTCTACGCCAGCTCGGATGCCCAGGAAAAGTTCATCCACGACTTCGTCGCGGCCTGGACCAAGGTGATGAACCTGGACCGCTTCGACCTGGCCTGATCGTCCCGAATCCCTCGGCAAAGGGAGCAACAGGAACGCCCCGGCCACGGCCGGGGCGTTTTTTTCGGCCAGACGCTCACCTGCAGGCACTCACCATGTAGGAGGGACTTCAGTCCCGACAGGCGTTACCGACCCAGCATCGGGACTGAAGTCCCTCCTGCAAAAAGCCGGCCCCGGCGCCTCCTCGCACCCCAAAGCACCCCAAAGGGGCCAAGCACCCCAAAGGGGCCAGCACCCCAAAGGGGCCAGAGTAAATTTTCACCCCAAAGGGGCCAGAGTAAATTTTTGTTTCAAACAGATATGCACCCTGGCCCCTTTTCTGCTTGGTGTAAAAAGCCGGCCCCGGCACATCCTCGCGCACTGCCGCCCTACATCGCGTCGATATCCCCCAGCGCGCGGATCAGGCGCCGCGCACGCTTGTCCGGCCGGTGTTGCGGCGGCTGATAGCCGGTTCGCGCGGCATCACGCAGCGCACGCACCTCCGCCCGCCGCGCCCGTGAAGCCTCGCTCTCCTCGTACAGCTGTTGTGCCACCACCGCCGGCCCGCGCTGCTCGCTGAGCCCGCGCACCACAAGCTCAAAAACCTCGTCGCCACGGCTGACACGCAACTGCTCGCCGACCCTGACCGCACGCGAGGACTTCGGCCGCTGCCCGGCCACCTCCACCTTTCCGGTCTCGATCGCCTGCTTGCACAGGCCGCGCGTCCTGAAGAACCGCGCGGCCCACAGCCATACATCCAGGCGTACCGCCGCCAACACCACACTCTGCTCGCTGGTCATGCCTTCTCGTCGCACTCCACACGTATCGATCAAAAACTCCCGCGCCGAACGGGCTGCGCAGGCGCCGGGGCAAGCCCGCCCCGATCCCACATGGGGATCGGCACACGAGCCGATCCGGAGGTTGTGCCGCAGCGCTCAAGGCCTTCCTACATGCCGGCGCCAGTTTGGACAGGAAGAAGGGAATTGCAAACCGGCGACCCCCACAGTGCTAATGTGCGCCGCGCCTCCTCCCCTCCGCGGCCCGACGATGCCCAAGCTTCCCATCAACCTCGTCGAAGGCCCGATCGGGCGCAACCTGCTGCTGTTCGCACTGCCGATCCTGGCCGGCAACATCGCCCAGTCACTGAACGGCTCGATCAATGCGATCTGGGTCGGCCACTACCTCGGCGAAGCGGCACTGACCGCCACGGCCAACGCCAACAGCATCATGTTCTTCCTGATCGGCTCGGTGTTCGGCATCGGCATGGCCGCCACCATCCTGATCGGCCAGGCGATGGGCGCCAAGGACGTGCTCCAGGCACGCCGGGTGATGGGCACCAGCGCCACGTTTTTCATCGGTCTCTCGGTCCTGGTCGCCGCCTTCGGCGTCTGGCTGGCCCGCCATCTGCTCGCGGCGATGGACACACCCCACGATTCGTTGCCGCTGGCCGAGGCCTACCTGCGGGTGATCTTCCTGGCGATGCCGCCGCTGTACATGTTCGCGTTCCTGTCGGCGGCACTGCGCGGCGCCGGCGACTCGCGCACGCCCTTCCGCTTCCTGTTGTTGTCGGTGGTGCTGGACATCGTACTGAACCCGCTGCTGATCTTCGGCTTCGGTCCGTTCCCGCCGCTGGGCATCGCCGGAGCAGCATGGGCCACCCTTGCGGCCCAAAGCATCGCGCTCGGCGGCCTGCTGCTCTACATGCGCCGACGCGGCCACGTACTGTGGCTAGGCCGGCGCGACGCAGGCCTGTTCCTGATTGACCTGGCGATCCTGCGGCCCCTGGTCGGCAAGGGCATCCCGATGGGCCTGCAGATGGTGCTGATCTCGCTGGCGATGATCGCGATGATGCGCATGGTCAACGGTTTCGGCACCGATACCGCCGCGGCCTACGGCGCCGCACTGCAGCTGTGGACCTACGTACAGATGCCGGCGATGGCGATCGGCGCGGCATGCTCGTCGATGGCCGCGCAGAACGTCGGCGCACGCCGCTGGGACCGCGTCGAGGCCACCGCGCGCCACGGCGTGCTGTTCAACTTCCTGCTGACCGCAGCGCTGATCGCGCCGTTGATCCTGCTCGACCGCTGGACGCTGTCGCTGTTCCTGCCCGCAGACAGCGAGGCCCTCAAGATCGCCCGGCATCTGAACCACATCACGATCTGGTCGTTCCTGTTGTTCGGCGTGACCTTCGTGGTCTCCGGCGTGGTCCGCGCGACCGGCGCGGTGATGCCGCCACTGGTGATCCTGATACTGGCACTATGGGGCGTGCGCGTGCCGCTGGCCGAGCTGCTGACACCCCGCTTCGGCGCCGATGCGGTGTGGTGGAGTTTTCCGGCCAGCTCGCTGTGCGCGATGTCGATGTCGCTGGCCTACTACCGCTGGGGCGGCTGGCGCCGGGCACAGATGCTGGCAACACAGGCCCGGGCGCAGGAGGTGGCGGTTCCGGCGGAAGTCCCGGCGCTGCCCCCGTCGCCGGTGGCCGACGCCGCAGCCGACCCCGCACCAGGTCGATGACCCAGCCCCCTGGATCGGCTCAGCCCGCACTCATCCCTCCCTCGGTCATTTCCCCTATCCTGAAATGCCCTCGGCAACACGATCTTCATGTCGACCGCCTGGATCTGGCTGTCCGCGCTGGGCAACAGCAAATGGTTGCTGCCTGGCGTCATGCTGTTCATCGTCACCGCCTCGGCCTCCGGCAACCTGCCGCGCCGCGACGGTCTGCGCTGGAGCGTGGCGATCGCCGCCACCGCCCTGACCGTATTGGCCTCCAAGATCGCCTTCATGGGCTGGGGCGTCGGCTCGGCCGCGCTGGATTTCACCGGCATCAGCGGCCATGCCGCGATGGCGACCTGTATCTATCCGCCCCTGGCCGCGCTGCTCTGCGCCCATCACCCGCGGCTGCGCGGGCCGCTGATCGTCGCGGCGGCTTTGCTCGCGGCCGCCATCGCCTACTCGCGCCTGCCCTTGCACGCGCATTCGCCTTCGGAGGTGATTGCCGGAACGTTGCTGGGCGGCCTGGCTTCGCTGTTCGTCATCACCCGGGGCACGCAGCGCATGCCGGCCCTGGCAACCTGGCAATGGATCGTGCCCGCCATCGCGCTGGTATGCTGCCTCCAGGCCGCCACTCCCAAGATCAATACCCATGGCATGGTCGTCGCCATGGCCAGGACCCTTTCCGGCCAGGATCAGCTGCATACCCGGCGCTGGCTACACCAACGTTCAGGATCATCAAGGGCATGGCAAGAAACCAGCGCAAAAAACCTTGCAAAAACAATTGACAAGCCCTCGCCGCTGGGCCAGCATGTAAGCGTAGGTCTTTCCCATATGGATTTCAGGAGTCCCCCATGAAGAAGTTGATTGTGACGGCCATTGCCATGGCCCTGTCCTCGCCGGCGTGGGCTGCTCCGCAAGGGCCCCAACAGCCGCCGGCCCCCAGCGGCGAAATTGCCGGTCCCGTTGCGCGTGATTTCTCCCGAGTGAACGCGGCCTGCTGGGTCTACTCCGGCATCGCAGCTGCCGCGGTGGCCTATTCGGTCGTCGGCGACAGCTCCGGCGACGAAGACGATTCAGGCAGTGAGGGCACGAGCGGCAGCAGCGGCACGAGCGGTACCAGTGGCACGAGCGGTACCAGTGGCACGAGCGGCACCAGCGGCACCGGCGGCTGAGCCCTCCCGTACTTGGCTCCACAATGGCCCTCGCCGGGCGGCGCTTGGCGAGGGCTTTTTATGTCCGGCGTTCCTCATCTCGACGAAAAAATCCAATGAACCATTCGCGCCTGCTTATCGCTCTGCTGGCCTCGCTTTCCCTCTCCGCCTGCGTCTGGGCCCCCGGCCAACACCTGCGCGGCAGTGACGTCTCGCGCGCCAACACCAGCGATGACGGCCGCCTGCAGCTGATCCAGATCACGCCGAAGCTGATTGCGATGAATCAGGCGGCGCAAAACAACCAGGGGGGATTGCCCGAGACCCTGTTCGACTATCGGCCGGAGGCCTATCGGATCGGTCGCGGCGACGTATTGAACGTGACCGTATGGGATCATCCCGAGTTGACCGTTCCCGCCGGTTCGCAGCAGTCTGCGAACCTTGCCGGCCGCCTCGTCCAGGCTGACGGCACGCTGTTCTATCCCTACATCGGCAAGGTGCAGGCCGAAGGCAAGACGCCGATGCAGCTTCGCGACGAGATCAGCCAGCGCCTGACCAAATACATCGAATCCCCCCAGGTCGATGTTTCGATTCTGACTTATGCCAACCAGCGCATCTGGATCACCGGCGCCACGGCGACCCCCGTGACGGTCTCGCTGGGTACCGCTCCGCTCACCCTGGGCGACGCCCTCAGCCAAGCAGGGATCAACTCGACGCAGGGCGACCTGTCCGGCATCAAGCTCACCCGCGACGGCATCACCTACACCATCGATCTGGAGCGAATCGCCCAGCAAAGTGCCGGCCGGCAGATCTATCTCAAACCCGGCGACAATATCTATGTGCCGTACCTGGATCGCAAGGAAGTATTCGTGGTCGGCGAGGTCACGCTTCCCGGCGCCTACAGTTTCCGCACCGGCGACATTTCACTGAGCCAGGCCCTGGGGCGTGCCCGTGGTCTCGCGCAGACCACTTCGAACGGCAACGCGGTCTATGTGATTCGTGGCTCGCACGACCTGCAGCAGGAACCCTCGACCATCTATCAGCTCGAAGCGCGCTCGCCCGCGGCCTTCGCGGTGGCCAGCCAGTTCCACCTGCAGCCCGGTGACGTGGTCTTCGTAGGCGCAGCCGGCGTCACCCGCTGGAGCCGGTTCGTCAACCAGCTGTTGCCGTTCACGAACATCATCTACACCGCTGCACGCGCCGAAAACGAAGTACAGGACAGCAACTGACATGACGCGGAACTCGCGGTGGCAGAGACGGCCCCAAGCGCCCAACGCTCCCCGTCTCGCCCTGGCGATCGGCTGTTTGCTTGCCCTCGGCGGCTGCACCACGGTCAGCCGCTCCACCAGTGAAGCCATCGGCCTGCTGTTCAAGGGCCGCCCACTGATAGAGCCCACACCCGAACAGGTCGCGGCCGTGCGTTATCCGCAGATTCTGCTGCGTGCGCCGGACATCGACGGCGTGGTCGTACTCGGCTATATCGACGAAGGGCGCCAGGCCTGGTTTGCAGGGCGCAATGCCGTCTTCTACCTGCGGGAGGACGGACAGATCGTCGGCTCCGCCGGACTGGGCCGGACCGTCTCGATCAGGATCCAGGGAGAGAACCCCTTCCCGCACCTGGCCTCGTTACAGCAGGCAGTGACAGTACAGCGCCGCTACGATTGGATGCCGGGCTATCGCTACGACGTTCCCGTCACCGGCAACCTGCGCCGCGTCGGCTCCGAATCGATCGAGATTCTCGGCCATCCGCTGCAGCTGACACGTTTCGAGGAAACACTGAAGGGCCCCGGTCTTTCGGAGACCAACATCTACTGGGCGGATCCCGCCACCGGCTTCGTATGGAAAAGCCGGCAGTACCTGGCCCCCGGATATCCCGTCGAGATCGTGCAACTCAAGCCCTACCGACCTGCGAAGTCATAACCGATGCTGCATCCACGCCTGGCTTCCCTGCTGCTGCTCCTGTCCCTCTCCTCGCCGGTCATTGCCCAGCCGGTCATTGCCCAGAATGCCGCATCTCCGATCATGGTATCGGTCGAGGGGGCGGTCAATGCCCCCGGTCAGTATCCCCTGCCCGAACGCGCACGACTCGGCGAGGCCGTGCGCCTGGCGCAGCCATCGTCCGCGGCCTATATCCTCGGCGCGGCGTTGCTGCGCGAGAAATCACGCATCGAACAGACCAGGCTCAAGGCCGGCCTGCTTTACGACCTGAAGGTACTGCAAGCCGATCCAAGCACCCCAGCGGCCAACGCCGCCGAGGCGCTGTCGCAATGGCTGCAGACGCTGCCGGTGACCGGCCGGGTACCACAGCAGCTGGAACCCCGGCTGATCGAGATTGACCCCGCCAATGACCCACCGGCGCTGGCCGGCGACCGAGTGATCTATCCGACACGCCCGGATCACATCAGCGTGGTCGGCGCCGTCATCCACAGCTGCCAGCTTCCCCACGCGCCGACGGAGGACGTCAGGCACTACCTCTCGGCCTGCGCGCCAGCCACCGTCGCCGACCGCGACCTGGTCTATGCCGTGCAACCCGACGGTCAGGTCCAGGAGCTCGGCATCGCCCTCTGGAATCGCGGTCCCGTGCAGCCACTGGCGCCTGGTGCGGTCCTCTACGTCCCGCTGGCCCAGCGCCTCGTGCGTGACGCCGATCCAGATTTCAATCGCGAGTTCGCCCAGTTCCTGGCAACCCAGCTGCTGCCGGCCCCCGGAGTGATTCCCTGATGTATCGCCGCCCCCTCCCCCTGGCCCGCTATACGCTGAGCGTACTGGCATTGGCTACTTCCGCCATCGTGCATGCTCAGGAGGCGCCCCAGCCCACGGCAAGTGAGTGGGGCACCATCGGCCTGCTGCAGACGCCGACCGCGCGAATGGGCGAACCAGGCGATATCGCCTTCACCGCATCGCACAACTCGCCCTACAGCCGGTACACATTGGCCGTGCAGCCTTTCAGCTGGCTTGAGGGATCGTTCCGCTACATCAACGTCACCAATCGGCGTTATGGCTCGGAGAGCCTGAGCGGCGACCAGAACTACAAGGACCGCTCACTGGACTTCAAGATCCGCCTCTGGCGCGAAAGCCGATGGCTCCCTGAAGTCGCCCTGGGCGCCCGCGACTTCGGCGGAACAGGCCTGTTCTCAAGCGAGTACGTAGTGGCGAACAAGCGCTTTGGCCCGATCGATGCCAGCCTTGGTCTGGCCACCGGCTATATCGGCAACCGTGGCGACTTCAGCAACCCGCTGGGATGGATCGATGATCGCTTCAAGACGCGATCCAGCGGCTCCGGCTGGGGCCAGTTCAACGTCAAGTCAATGTTCCGCGGCCCAGTGGGCGTCTTCGGCGGCATCAGCTACCAAACGCCCTGGGACAGACTGCTGCTCAAGCTCGAGTACGACGGCAACGACTACAAGAACGAGCCCCAGAGCAACGACCTCAAGCAAGACACGCCGATCAACATCGGTGCGGTCTTCTCGGTCAATCGCAATATCCAGATCACCGCTGCATGGGAACGCGGCAATACCGCGATGTTCGCGCTCACCCTGCGCGGCAACCCCGTCACCTCGCCCGCGATGACCAAGCTGCTGGACCCCAGGCCAGAACCTCTGCGTTCGCTTGAAGGCCCGGCGGCATCCATGGAGCAAGCATCGCAGGCCGCCACCCCCGGTGGTGCGGCGGCAGCGGACCAGGTACAGCAAACAGCGAATCACGCTTCAGCCACCGTGGAAACCACCGATTGGCAGAACGTGGCGAATCGGCTGCGAAACAATGCCGGCTTCCGCGTGCAGGAGATATCGCGACGCGGCTCGGAACTGGTGGTGACCGGCGAGCAGTTGCGCTATTTCTATCCATCCCAGGGCCTGGGACGCAGTGCCCGCATCCTGGACAACTCGGTTGCCCCGGACATCGAATGGTTCACGCTGGCGACCCATCGTCTCGGGATGCCCATCTCCGAAACCAGTATCAACCGCGAGAAGTTCGTCGACTACGTCGATCACCGCATCGACCTGCAGCAGCTCAAGCTGGGCACCGAGCTCAACGCGCCCTCGCAGCAGCCAGCCGAAGTCCTCTACCAAGCGCCTCTCCGCCGCTATGCCGGCGGCTTCAACATTGGCTACCAACAGAACCTCGGCGGCCCGGATGCCTTCATCCTCTACAGGATCGCGGCTAACTACACCGGCAGTCTTTTCTTCACACGCAATCTCTGGCTGACCGGTACCGTCAGCGGCAACCTGCTCAACAACTACGACAAGTTCAAGTACGACGCTCCCAGCAACCTGCCGCGGGTGCGCACCAACCTGCGCCAATACATGACGACCTCCGACGTCACTGTCCCGAACCTGCAGCTGACCACCACAGGCAAACTCGGACGCGATCTGTACGGGATGGCCTATGCCGGCTACCTGGAGTGGATGTACGCCGGCGTCGGTGGCGAGGTGCTGTATCGCCCGATGGGCGAACCCTGGGCGATCGGCGTCAATGCGAACTGGGTCAAGCAGCGCGACTACGACCAGCATTTCGGCCTGCGCGACTACAGTATCGCCACCGGCCATGTCTCGCTCTACTACACGTTGGACCGGGAAGAACGCTGGATCTCCTCGCTCAGCGCCGGGCGCTATCTCGCAGGTGACTGGGGTGCCACCGTGAACATCGGCCGCGCGTTCAACAACGGCGTGACCATGGGGGCTTGGGTGACCAAGACCGATGTATCCGCCGCACAGTTCGGCGAGGGCAGCTTCGACAAGGGCATCTACATCTCGATCCCGTTCGACCTGATGCTGCCGCGTTCCATGCGTGCGCGCGCCAGCTTCGTCTGGCAGCCACTGATCCGCGACGGTGGCGCGATGCTCGCGCGTAAATATGCGCTGTACAACCTCACCAGCGATCGCGATGAGCGGTTCTTCTACGATAATCTGGATAAAATCGATAGATAATACATACGCATTCCCGCTATATGCGGGAAGCTTTGCGGTGGGCTCAATGTGATAACGTCAAGCACATTCGACATGTTCAACCTGCGTCCCATCCGCTGTCTGGACATCTGCACGCACGCATCTGGAGAAATTCAAGCAAAATGCAAACGGCGGCCATAGGCCGCCGTTTGCATTTCTACGCCTGATTTTACTGCGCTGCGATGAGATCAACAGGTAACCTCATCACGAGAAAAAGACATCGGCAATGGCAAGGCCATTGTTTCTAGAGCACCGAGCAACCGCTGCGACCACAACAAAAACGATCAAGCCACCGCTGATACCTCATCCAGCACACGCTCCAGCCCCTGCTCCCAGCCGGGCAACACCACGCCAAAGTCGCGTTCCAGGCTCGCCGTATCCAGTCGCGAATAGGCCGGCCGCCGGGCCGGTGTCGGATATTCGCTCGTGCCGATCGGCTGCACGCTTGGCACCCTTTTAATCAATCCTCGTGCAGCTGCCCGCGCGAATATCCCCTCGGCGAACCCATGCCAGCTGGTCTGCCCACCGGCGGTGAGATGCCAGGTACCCGAGAACTCGCCCGGATGCCGCAGCGCCTGCAGGGTAATCCCGGCGATCAGCGCTGCCGGCGTCGGGGTACCGATCTGGTCGGCGACTACCTTCAGCTCGTCGCGCTCGGCCCCGACCCGGAGCATCGTGCGCAGGAAGTTGTGTCCATGCGCGGCGTACACCCAGGCGGTACGGAAGATCAAATGGCGGCCATTCGCGGCCCTGATCGCCTCCTCGCCGGCTAGCTTGCTTTCGCCATACACACCCAGCGGCGCAGTCGCATCGTCTGGCCGATACGGCCGCGTACCCTGCCCATCGAACACGTAATCCGTAGAGTAGTGCACCAACGGCACAGCATTGGCCGCACACCAACGCGCCAACACGCCCGGTGCCTCGGCATTGGCCCGGAATGCTGCCTCACGCTCACTCTCAGCCTTGTCCACCGCCGTATACGCGGCCGCATTGATCACCTGAACCGGGCGGATCCGCTCCAGCAACGGCCCCAACGTGTCGGGACGATCGAAGTCGGCCTGCTCGCAGGCAGCACCATTGGGTAGGCGCCCACTCCTCGTGGTCGCCACCACATCCTCGCCGGCCAGCGCGCGTAACAGTTCTTGCCCGACCTGACCGTTACCACCCAGTACTAGCACCGTCATGGCGTGTACACCGGCAGGCGTTCGTCAGCGATCTGCTCCAAATAGGGCGCCGCCGCATCCTTGCCCGACAGCACCGGCTCGCTGATCGGCCAGTCCACCCCAATGGCGCCATCATTCCAGCGCACGCCGGCATCGGCCTCCTTGACGTAGACATCGGTGCACAGATAGCTGAACACCGCCCTCTCGGACAACACCGCAAATCCATGCGCGAAGCCCTCCGGAATCCAGAACTGGCGCCGGTTCTCGGCGCTAAGCACCACCGCCTCCCACTTGCCGAAAGTCGGCGAGCCGCGGCGAATGTCCACGGCCACATCGTACACCTCGCCTTCGAGCACGCTCACCAGCTTGCCCTGCGGCCGCGGCCACTGGTAGTGCAGGCCACGCAACACACCGCGCACGGAAGTGGACACGTTGCTCTGCACGAACCGGGTCGGCAACCCATGCTGGCCGAAGCGCTCGGCGTTCCAGGTCTCGAAGAACACCCCACGCTCGTCGCCGAACACCGCCGGCTCGATCACCACACACCCGGAAAGACTCGTCTCGATGATCTTCATCACTTCACCACGCCTCGCTTGAGCAGGTCCTGCAAATATTGGCCATAGCCGTTCTTTGACAGCGGCTTGGCCAGCGCTTCCAGTTGTCCTGCATCGATCCAGCCCTGGCCGTAGGCGATCTCTTCTGGGCAACTCACCTGCAAGCCCTGGCGCGCCTGGATCGTCTCGATGAAGTTGGCCGCCTCGTGCAGCGACTGGTGAGTACCGGTGTCGAGCCAGGCATAGCCACGGCCCAGCGCTTCCAGGTGCAGTGCTCCTTCCTCCAGATAACGCCGGTTGAGATCGGTGATCTCCAACTCGCCGCGCGGCGAAGGCCTGAGTTCGGCCGCATAATCCGGCGCCTTGCCGTCATAGAAGTACAGTCCGGTGACCGCGTAGTTCGAACGCGGCCTGGCCGGCTTCTCCTCGATGTCGATCACCTTACCTTGCGCATCGAACTCGGCCACGCCGTAGCGCTCCGGATCGTTGACCCAGTAGCCGAACACCGTAGCGCCATCGACACGTTCATCGGCGCGCTTAAGCGTCTCGGTCAGGCCGTGGCCATGGAAGATGTTGTCGCCCAACACCAGGCAGCTGGGCTGGCCGGCGACAAATTCGCGGCCGATCAGATAGGCCTGGGCCAGGCCGTCGGGGCTGGGCTGCACCGCGTACTGGATGTCCATGCCCCACTGCGAGCCGTCGCCCAGCAACTGCTGGAACAAGGCTTGCTCATGTGGGGTATTGATGATCAGCACCTCGCGGATCCCGGCCAGCATCAGCACGCTGAGCGGGTAGTAGATCATCGGCTTGTCGTAGACCGGCAACAGCTGCTTGCTGACGCCGCGGGTGATCGGATACAGCCGGGTGCCGGATCCACCGGCCAGGATGATGCCTTTGCGTTGTGTCATGGAGATGAGGTCCTTATCAACATGGCAGATCGGCCCGCACGAACGTGCGGGTATCGACGTGAAGGAGGAAAATGGTCAGGCCGAGGTGCCGATACGCTGCAGGCGATAGCTGCCACTGAGCACACCGTTCACCCATTCCTGGTTGGCCAGGTACCAATCCACGGTGTAGGCGATGCCCTGCTCGAAGGTGTACTTCGGCTCCCATCCCAGCTGTTCCTTTAGCTTGGTGGCATCGATGGCATAGCGCCGGTCGTGGCCAGGCCGATCCGCCACGTAGGTGATCTGAGTGGCGCGCGACTGCCCATCCTCGCGTGGACGACGCTCGTCGAGCAGCGCGCAGATCGCCTGCACCACCTGGATGTTCTCGCGCTCGGAGTTGCCGCCGACGTTGTAGGTCTCACCGACCTGGCCCTTGGCCAGCACCGTGCGGATCGCCTCGCAGTGGTCGGAGACGAACAACCAGTCGCGCACCTGCTTGCCGTCGCCGTACACCGGCAGCGGCTCGCCGGCCAGCGCCTTGGCGATCACCAGCGGGATCAGCTTTTCCGGGAAGTGATAAGGGCCGTAGTTGTTTGAGCAGTTGGTGGTCAGCACCGGCAACCCGTAGGTGTGGTGGAACGCCCGCACCAGGTGATCGGAGGCCGCCTTCGAGGCCGAGTACGGCGAGTTGGGTGCGTACGGGGTGGTCTCGGTGAACTTGCCGGTCTCCCCAAGCGTGCCGTAGACCTCGTCAGTGGAGACATGCAGAAAGCGGAACGCCTCACGCTTGCCTTCCGGCAACGCCTTCCAATAGTCGCGCACCGACTCCAGCAACCCCAACGTGCCGACCACATTGGTCTGCACGAATGCGCCCGGACCGTCGATGGAGCGATCCACGTGGCTTTCGGCGGCGAAGTTCAGCACCGCGTCCGGCTGATGCTCGGTGAGCAGGCGGCTGACCAGTTCACGATCGCCGATGTCCCCCTGAACGAACACGTGGTCGGGATTGCCTTCCAGCGAAGCCAGCGTGTCCAGGTTGCCGGCGTAGGTCAGTACATCCAGGTTGACGACCTTCACGCCCCGCGAAACCGCCTCCAGCACGAAGTTGCCACCGATGAAGCCGGCGCCGCCGGTTACGAGCCAAGTTGGCATCAAGTCCTCCTAAGATAAAGTAAATTATTGAGAGATAACACAGTATTCGAATCAGCCTGCGAAACTATTGACTAATCTACTCCGATCCTGATCCCTGCGATCGCGCCGCATGCACAGTTGGTCACCGCAGGTTACTGCACGACTTGTTGGAACGCGCATCGGCAATTGACGTGCAGACTGCAATACCGGCTGTTTTGTAGAACGCTGGAACCATCACATATCCAGAGGGCACCCTGATAGTGGACAAAGGTCCAGCATGGGCGCCGTTGAGCGCATTTGCCGCATCCGGCAGGAACGGCCGTAGATCATCAGATACTACCTTGTAGGTCAATACGACCTTGGGCCGCAAGGACAGCGTGGATTCTTCAACCTTGTATTCGGAAAGCCACTTCAGATTCTCCGGAGACTTCACCAGATCATAGTTGGCCCAGTTTCGATCATTGTCGTTGGACGACAGACTCAATCCAAAAACGTAGACTCCACGGGATCCGTTCGAAAGCAATGAGGTTATTCCCGACCAAAGATCGTCGCTGTCTTTATATCCCACATAATTGTTTTTTTTTGCATCGTGGCTGTATTCGGTCGTCAGCACCCAGGTAGGGCGCCGACTTTGAGACGCCTCGACGTATGCTTGGAGCGCATTGAACCTGAGAAGGTTCGAGCCGCTTCCATAGCTATCGGCGCCTAGTCCATCAAAACCAAGCTTCGGATCGAGCGATATCCATATCCGCGTAGCCTGCCGGTGCCGTTTGGCGACGATTGGTATTCCGCTTATCTGCCTGATCTTTTCAAGATTCTCGTATATTTTGGAACGCAGGACATCATCTATGGCTTCTTTTGTGCTCTTCCAAGACGAAGCACTGGAAGAGCCTACGATCGCCTTGTTGGTAGCTAGGTCTATGGCGATATTGCTGGTGACGGGAAGCACGTTGACTTCGTTGCTGGCCCCGCCCCTCGCGGCAAGCCAGGCAGCATATTCCTTCCCCCACTTTTCCGGCGATGGCCAGAAATTGGCCGGCGGCGAATACTCGTTACCCATTGGATCGAGCAGTAACCTGTAGCCGGCCCCTGGCCTTATGGACTTGAGCCAAGCCAGAAGTTTATCGGGATTTTCAGCTATCCAATTATGCGTAACGACCGCAGGAACGATCTTGACGGTGTCGCCTCGCCTTATCACAGCATCGCTAATGGTGGCAGAGTTGGCCGTCCACTGGATATTTCCTACTTTGTACTTCCCGGAACGGTTGTAAACGAGGTATAGCCCACTTTTTTCTAGCTGGATGCTTTTAGGTAACTTCTTGGACATGTCCACCGAGGCCTTGCCGTCTTCGCCAGCAACCGCGATATAAGCCGCGGGATCTATATAGTAGCCGCGCGCATCTGCTTTCATTGAAACCGGCGCCTGTATGCCATACCTGAATCCAAGCTCCTCTAGAAGATCGATCACTTTCTGGAAATCGCCTGGAGTAGCTCGCGTAAAAGACGCATTCACATAAATGTCACGAACACCGGCACTACGGATCTTCTGAAGGGTTTGCCTATCCCAGCTCAAGTTCGCAGCGGTTGGATTGGATACGTAACGTGATACGAACATTCCACCTATAGGAATATAGCGCTCACCATCCCAAATCATGGAATGGTCGTCTGAAATATGCCACTCGTGCTTTTTCCCCGCCGAATCCTGATACACCCCTGCGTACGTCGGGAAGGAAAGGCACAGCGCGATCGCTACAGTAGCAAGCAGCTTAGTCATACAAGCCTCAGATCGACGTATGGACCGTCAGTCCCGCTGATTGATAGGGACTGCACTTGTGAAAGGTATATACCGAACCAGAATGCAGCCATGTCGGTTCAATAAACTAACCCCATTCCTGCGGACAATCTTTTTTCCAATCCAACATTGCATTTTCGAGCGAATACATATAATTATATCCTTGATCAACCAGAAATCGTGGCAGAATATTATTGGATCGCACCAGCTTGCGAATCCGTACCGGACTGAAAGGATGGTTGATCCCCAGCGGTTTTGCGACCAGATCGATTGCATAGGCAGCGCAAAGCAACATCGAATACGGAAGATTGGGCACGACACGCTTGACGCCCGCGACTTTGCAGACCGTCGTTACGTACTCGGAGATCGAGGGGCCCGGATTCATCGACCCATTGAATAGCAGCACGCCCTTGCCGCTTTGCAACTGCGATGTGTGCGCCCACCATATGGCGTTGCATAATTCCTTTACATAGATCCCGGCCTTACGCGTGTGACGATTGGCCATGTATACGAAGTACCCCTTACGCACCGCCTTAACCAAACGGGTGACGTTACCTCCTTCTCCAGGGCCAAATACGACTCCTGGACGCGCAATCACCAGCCTGCGATTGGCTGCGTCGCGTGCCTGCCAGATTTGGTGAATTTTCTCGGCGGCGAGCTTCGATGCGCCATAGGCACTGACAGGCACTGGCAACGTAGACTCGTCCTTAATCTCTTCGCTCACACCATAGGGCGAAATCGAAGAGGTAAAGGCTATATAGTTGCAATTGACCTGCTCAGCCCACGCCGTAACATTTTCAGCTCCCTTAAGATTGGTGTCGAAGTACTCCCAGTCCTCGTGTCCAGGCTCGCGATGCACTGCCGCGAAGTTAGCGATAAATCCCACCTTTTCCGATGGTCGCCATGTAATAGGGCCTCGCACATCGCCCGGCACGAACTCTACCTGATCGGCATATGCAGCTAGCAGCGCATTACGATAAGGGAAGGGCTTATCCGAGTAAGATTCAAGGTCGTACAGGTAGACCTTTTCAAACAATCTATTTTTAAGCAAATAGTCGGCAAAGAAGCAACCAATAAATCCCGAACCACCAAAAATAATAGCACTAGTCATGTAATTATTTCCAAATTATTAAATCCATCCCATTGCGGCGGCTAGCGTCAGAACCAATCTATCGGATGACCGGCGCCGTCCGCGCTTGAAAAGAATTGATCCGAGTTTGATCCTACGTTTAAAGCCACGCTCTCTCTCCCATGCTGCCAAAAAATCGGCAGGAATCACGGTAGGATTAAGAGCACGCGAGACAAATAGCATGTGTTGGACTTGCTTGGCATACCAACCATTGCGGATTAGGCCAAGTCGTTTTTTTACGCCCGCCAGTGCACCACGGGCCCCAGTATCGTTACCATCGTGCTGACGGTACCTCATAGAGGGTTGGGCATCAAAAAACCACTGCTTGCCCAAGGAACGGGAAATAGCGTAGATCAACCAATCATGATAATGGACATTTGAGATGTCCACGGCACGATTTCTCAGTAGCTGTTGCACCTGTCTTGCGAAGGGGCCAGCAAGGACGAACGTGCATCCCTGACCGGCGCCTTCGAAAAGGAAATCGAGATCGGTCGTGACAGGGTTCTGTTCCAGTATCTTCTCCTTGCCATCGGGCCAGAAAGCAATGACAGACGAAGAATACCCACATGCAGTGCTGATCTTCAGAGCCGAGACTGCGCGCAGCATTTTATCGGCATGCCATATATCATCCTGGTCCGCAAACGCAACGTAGTCGACATCAGTAAGTTCGGCACCTACAAGCGTGCGAATGAAATTCTGTCCCGCCCCTCCCGACGGCTCGGAAAATGTGACCACTTCAATACGATCGTCATTGAGCGCGGTCGTAACACACTCGGCCGATCCATCCTTTGAACAGTCATCGCCGATCAAAAGCCGGATGTTTACGCCCTGCTGAGCAAGAATGCTTTCAACCTGCGGCTGCAACCATTGCCCGCCGTTCCAAGATGCCAGTAGTACCCGTACCGCGTTCATGCGAGCTCCAACGCTGGCTCGACGGCCAGGAGGCTTGCCTCCAATGCCCGAAGCGAATTATCGGGAGTGTAATATTCGAGACGACCACGGCCTTGAGCTACCACTTCATTGACGCGCGCGGAGTCTTGCAGATCGGCAAGCGCTTTGCGCCAGCTCTCCTCATCACCCAGTTTTACGAAGAAAGCGGCCTCATCAAGCACCTCCCGATGTATCTCGATGTCGGAGACGATCACTGGACGGCCGCAGGCCAGTGCCTCCAAAGGGGGGATTCCAAACCCCTCCCATTTGGAAGGATAAATCAGTGCCATGCAACCTTGGTACAGACGTACCAGTTGTTCGTTTGAGATATAATCATGGAATTCAACGCTCGCCCCGATCCCAGCCCGCTGGATTAGACGCTCCAGCACCCTGCGGTACCTGCCACTGCAGGAGGTGATGACAAGCCGGTATTTGTCTTTCCACAGATGCGCATAACGCAATACTTCGTCTACGTTCTTGTGGCTGTATCTTGCCCCGACCATCAGTAGGTACGGAGTCCGAGACTCAACTTGGCCAGGGGTGAAACGACTTGTGTCGACGGAGTTTGGCACGACATGAATTCTGTCCAAAGCGTACCCATAGGAACTCGCGATATCTCGACGACTGGTCTCGGAGACAGTGAAGACCGCTCTACACTTGCTCAATAGGCGAGGCACGAAGTACCTGAAGAAAATATATTGAGAAAGATGCTGCCTTGGAAATCTCAGGCAAATCATATCATGAATTGTTATGATCTGGCCGTCCTGGTTGGGAAGCCCATGATGCGTTGGGGAATAGACCAGCTCATCCTTACCGAATTTCAACCTGCGCATCCAGAGTTGGCGTTTAATGGCCGCGGATTTTCCACGGCCGATTGCAATACTTTCCGGTGTGACGATCACTTCGGAATTTCCGATATTCGAGGATCTACTGCCTATTATCGCAGACCTGAAAATCCCCGCGATCTTAGCGCAGTTCCTCGCATATACCCCAAGCCCGGTTGGCTTTACACCCAACATAGATAAGTTGACGATTATTCTCACTATTCAGCTTCCAATGGATTATCACGGCTCCCGCCCAGAATCAGGCAGGCGACGGAACTGATGGCCCCACCGACGACCGCTGGTTATCGTAGATTCTATTCACTGATCCAGCAATTCGCTCGGCACGCGTGCAGCCGAGCATGAAGAATAGAATAGACATAACCTTGTAAGCCATATAGATGTCGATGAAAAACAGGTTTATGGATAACGCCACCACCATAAGCCGCACTCCGCCACCATAGCCGTATATCGTCTTAATCATCAATATAAAAAATAGCACCCCGAGTATGCCCGTCTCCGACAACAGACGAAGCCAACCTCCGTCCAAGGCATTGCCGAACGTACCCGGTCCAACCCCCCAGAGCATGTTTCCGGGATTCAAAGCCCACATCTTGGCCGCGTAAATCCATTTCGGAACGCGTATGCTCCAACTTTCGTCGAGGTCGCCAGAATCTGTCGGCCTATCCAGTTCCCGCCAAGATGGCGCCTCCTCGGTCACGCGAAAACTCGCGAACGAAGATTGCATTGAACTAATATTCTCGTAGCTGAACAGATTCGCCGAGCGATCGGCGACCGTGGTTGAACCTAGGATCACGGCTACAGCCAACAAGAGCGGAACAGCGGCAATGGCTCCTTTGAGGGCGCGTACTACGCCTCCGGAAAATACGAATACCATCAGAATTATTGCGAACTGCGCCATTAAGGACATCCGCGATCCGTTCGCCAGAATAAGCAATGTGGAAATCAAAAACACAATAGTTTTCTTGGTTTTACTGCAATCACTTCTCGCCAAGAAATAGCAGCTAATGATATTCAAGACGACACCAAGCTCCCAGGGACCACTGGTCAGGCCAATCACTCTATCCGACACGTCCGGCCGGTAGCCGTTCACAGTGAAGCCTCCAATGACGTGGAGGATCTGCAACCCAGCGACGGCCGAATTCGCCCAAAATACGACACTCACCAACTTGTCTATCTTCTTCTGACCACTAGAGAACAGCGCCAATCCCATGTAATAAAAAACAAAATATTCAGCAAACCTGAGAGGGAACAATAACGATGAACGATCAAAGACAACCGTGTTGTATAACGCACTGAACAGGCAAACGAAGAAGAACGTCCAGAACCAGCGTTCTTCCCTTGCCCATAGGGTGGGACCCAGGCGCGCTTTTATGGCCCCTCGCCAAACGAGCACAGAGGCTATCGTCGCAATCACCAGGTCGTCGACTCTCAATCCTGCACTGAAGTTGCCTACCGAGATCAGGTTGATCTTAGGAAGGAGGAACAGGAGATAAATAGAAAAAATCAGAAGAATTTTATTCATAAGATTTAGGCCGAGGCGGATTTCACCGCGCCATCGCTACGCCCATTACAGGCAGTCTCCAATAGCGTGGAGCATCTGGAGAATCCTACGATTAGTATGCTATGACTGCGTCATAGACGTCCAGATGCCTGCTGGCGTAATGTTGTATATCGAGAAATCTTTCACCGCTCTTTCTGGCATTCAAACTCATTTCTTGGATGGTTGCTTTACTGCCCATCCTGCTCAGCGCGGCCGAAAGAGCGCCCGCCTGTTCGGGTTCGAACACCAAGCCGTCCTTTCCATCTTCGATCATTTCGACGATCCCCCCCCTTCTCGAACCGATCACCGGCTTGCCGAAAGCGAACGCTTCTGCGACCACCATTCCCAGTGGCTCATCCCATAGAGACGGGACCACCACGACATCGACGTTTGGAAAAAAATCCTTTTGGGCCACCCGCCCCAGGAACCTGATGCTGTCCGATGCGTATTCTTTTTTGAGATGGGCATCGTAAGAGCCGTTGCCTGTCCCAGCGACCCATAGTTCAGCGCCAGCGATTTGCAGCGCACTAAACGCGTCCAGCAGCAGCGCAACTCCCTTGCTCGGAGTAATAGATCCGATGTAACCGAACCGTACTTTTTCGCCGACGTGCTCCCGGCCTGTTCCCGCCCCGACTCCCAATGCATTGCGATCACGCGCGTTGTAGATCACAGCCTTGACTTCGGCCTTAGAGAAATAACCGCGCTCTAGATGGCCGCTTAGCATGAATTTGCTGATACCAATCACACCGCCAACCAGGTTGGAAACCCTTGGATGCAGCGTTCTCAACACGCGGCAGTCAGTACAACGGGCAACGCATTGTTTTCCATTGCGAAAAAGCGTGGAGCGGGGGCATAGCAGATATTGGTCGCGAAGCGTATGGACCAACGGTATCCCCAAGGAGCGTACGGCTTTCCATATCGATACCGACAATCCAGTGATTACATGGGTATGTACGACATCAGGCTTTTCCTCGCCGCATATTCTCTTGACATCTACCTCTGACCACGGGTTGTACATATCAACTGAGTGATAGAGCAACCGAGCGGCCAGGGAAGGTTGGACCGAATCCACCGGCCGGAACACATTGCGAACCGGCAGGTAATGCACCCGGACGCCATTGACTATTCTGCAGCCCGGCTCGCCATGTGCAAGCGCTGCCACCACCACCTCATGCCCCAGCCCTGCCAGCGCATCCACCAATGTCCTCAGGGACTTCTGCCCTCCTCCTCCTACCGGCGCCTCGTAATTCGTAGCTAGCATCAGAATTTTCATGGGCGGCTACTGCGCCCCTCGGCTGTATTACCTGTCATCCTACGAGCCAGTGTATCCATTGATGCTCTAAAGCGCTGATCGGCAGCTTTGACGAAACCGCGTTGCGACGCAAGCCTGTGCGTATCCGCCAACGCGATATCGAGTAAATCGACCACTCTCTTGGCGCTGGTCTGTTCGACCGACAAGCCGTGTATACCAGCCTGTGCAATCAGGGTATCCGTCTTCGTGGTACGGCTGATGCCCACTACCGGTACGTGTCCCAGGGCAATGATCATCGCATGTAGCCGCATTGCAACGACTGCGGTCGCGTTGCGGATGATGGCGGCAGCCTGGCGGTAATCACTTGGACTTTCCACCTGCACGGTGCCGGGGGCTACCTTGCCCAGAATTTTTTGATAGATACCCAGTTCGTCTTCTATCCGTGTATCCATGGAAAGCAGAACGAGCCGATGGACGGGCCACTTCCGGCGCATCGCGTCGATCAGTGACAGCAATTCACTTACCACTGCTTCGTCTTCACGCTTTTCCTTGACGTAGGAGATCACAAAATAAGGATCGTCCGTAGCAGCGACCGGCGCAAACGAATCGTTTTCCAACGAAAACACCGGATCGGCAGACAGTACCAGCTTTGTAGAATCCCCAGCCAGAGCATCTGCCGCGAGTTCGAAAGAACGCTGATCCCTCAGTATCACCGTCTGGCACCGGCGCAGGATGCCCTGGGCGATCTTGGTGGAACGCTGATGGCGCAAAACATCCATACCGATAGGAACAGTAGCCACAGGCTTGCCGAGCAGCCTGGCCAAGAAGGTAATTTGCCAAATATAGGGAAGCATTCCACGCAGCAGGCTGATGCCGAGGGCATCTTGGATCAGAGTTCCTCCCCCAAGTAAAACGAGATCGGCCTGGCGGATATGCTTGAGCAGCGTGGCCCAACCCGTCAAAGACTTGCGATTGATACATACTTCATTCAATCCCAGCGCAATCAATCGCCCAGGATTGACTGATGTCACCTTCACATTCGCGCCCGGGAACGTGCGCTCGAGATTTTTTACCAACACTGAGGCGAGCGCATCATCCCCTAGATTATGCCCGGCCGTACCAACTAAAAGTATGTTCATCGACTGTCCTGGGGTTAAAACTTGGTCAACCAAATCACGGGAGTGGGAACTCTGGATGTTCACCGAGTCTTTTTGCCAGGCCATCTTGTACCGCCCTGCGTACCAACCCATACCTTGCGGTTTTACCCGCCCTCAATGCCTTGAGTCGCAGTAGCGCCATGTACGTTTCACGATTCAGCCATGAGACCAAACGATTGCTAGGCCTGCAGTAGCGACCGAAATACACGCCGTTCCTGGTCCCATAATAAACGCGTAAGTCACTGCCCTGATTAAGGACTATGTCGAACGAGGTTGTCTTGGTTTCCTTGCGAGTATTCCATGAGGTTTCCAGGTCGTCGATCTGCGCCTTGGTAACCAGCATAATTCTTCCGCCGGCATGGGTAACTCGGTACGTAAATTCACTATCATCCGTATATAGCACGAAATCTGCCTTCGGCAAGCCAATTTGATCAATGAGTTCGCGCCTGAAGAACATGCCACTGTAGGGAGCAATGTCCATCTTCACCAGATCGGCAATCGTTCCAGGCCCCGGTTTTCTGCTATGCAGTCGGCGCAGCAACTTGTAAGGAACGTCCTTCAGGTGAAATCCGCGAAAGCTGTTGTTCCTCAGATTTACTCTACTTGCTGGCACGCCAGCGGCTACGTCAGGCTGATGTTCCGGCCGGAACGCTAGCAACGCCAGAGGGCCTTGGCTAGACTGCTGCAGCCTAGCGTGGGCATCCAGCAAAGTGCTGATGCAACCGGCCCGTGGCAGGTTGTCGTCGTCGAGCAGGAATATGAAATCAGCATCCGATGACGCAGCATAACGAAGCCCAGCCGCATAACCTGCGGCTGATCCTTGATTGCGTCCCATGGGAACCACACTGACAAAACCAGCGTACCGCGTCTCGAGCGTTTCCTTTACTGCCCAGCGGGCGCCGTTGTCGACCACTACCAGCGACGATACTCCTTGTGCACGCAGTCCGTCGATCACTTTATAAAGGTAATCGGATCGTTGGCCGTATGTAACCGTCACTCCGACGATCTTACTCATGATAAATTCCGCGCATCGCCTGTCGGATCCTTTTTTATCCGTTCCGAAATCTAAGTGAACTTAACATCTCGCATGCAGTTCTTCTGTCAAGAATAAAGTACAAAGCCATGTAGAAAACCAGCCCACCAAAGGCACCAACACTCAGGACGATGGCAGAATTACCCAAGTTTGTGACGTTCTCGAGCATATCTACGAAGAATGCCATGACAATCGCGGAAACGACCGGTACCCATGTAACTCTGATCAAATCCAGAGCGGTCCCCTCTAGCTGCTTCATGCACAATATCAGCACTGGCACGGCGTTTACGATGTTTGCCAGTAAATAGAATTTAACCATAAGCTCGACACCACCATGGATCCCGAGCATGAATGCGCCAACCTGTAGCACTGCACCGACCACGCCCAGCATCATCAAAGTTCTGGTCGCGGCCGTAGCCATGAAAACCACGCCGGTCGTGCTCAAAATCGACTGGATGAAGCCCGTGGGTGCCAGCCATAGCAGCAGTAACGAACTCAGCTCCCACCCCTTGCCTAGAAACAGCTCGATGAACTGCTCTCTGAGAACCAGCATCCCCGCCATCATGGGGGCGACCAACGCTGCTATGACGGCCACGACTTTCAGGTAAGTCTGCCTCATCAGGGGCATGTTCGATTGCTGTTTTGACAGAAGCGGATACATCGATCGCGAAACCACGAAGGTCAGGCTCTGTAACGGGAAAAGCATGACCCTATAGGCCAGGGAATAGGCTCCCAGCACCGCAGCCGCAAAATAATGACCAATAATTATATTGTCGGCATTACGGGAAAAGTAATTAATTATGTTGAATCCAACCAGATTCGAACTGAATCCAAATATTGATCTAAGGCAAGGCCAGGACGCCTGCCTGAACCCTCCAGGATGCCAGTCAGAAATCAACCATAGCTGCAAAGAGGACAGCCCCATCATTATCAGCGTCTGAGCTACCAGGCTGTAGACGCCCATCCCGGCCCAGCCCATCGCAATGGCCACCACCAAACCAACCATGGTCGAGATAATTTCGACACGGGCCACGGCCTTGAACTTTGATTCCCGCTCCAACAGCGCCTGGTGTGCCGCGGTGCAACTCGATATAGGGAACGCCAACGCCATTAACAACAGAACGCCAAACAACCGAGGGGCATTAAATATCTGCACCATCCACGGCGCAATTGCTACCACCACAACGGCAATCGTGGTGCCAACGCATATATTGAACCAAAATACCGTGGTTTTGGTTTCATCGTCGAGAACCTGACGCTGAATGATCGCCGCCGACGAGCCCATGTCCCTGAAAATGATGGCAAAGTTTGTCACGACCGCCGCCATAGCCATGAGCCCATACTCGTCTGGAGCCACCAGCCGTGCGAGAACCATCATGCCAACGACTTGTGCACCGATTTTGCACGCCTGTGACATAGCCACCCAGCGCGCGTTGTTAAGCAAACTCATGTGTCAATACTCCGCCCCCCTTGCCGCCACTGCAAAAATATTAGTCGGCGCCAAAAATGTCCCGGCTGTATACCTTTTCCATGACATCGTCGATTTCGTTCGTCATTCGATTGGCAACGATGACGTCGCTCAACGTCTTGAATTCCTCCAGATCATTTAGCACTCTGGATCGGAAAAACTCGCTATCGCTCATCGAGGGCTCGTAGATGACTACCTCGATGCCCTTGGCTTTGATTCGCTTCATGATCCCCTGAATGCTGGATGCGCGAAAATTATCGCTGCCAGCCTTCATGATCAAGCGATAGATACCTACTACTTTGGGATTTCGCCGGATAATTGAGTCAGCCACGAAATCCTTGCGCGTGCTGTTGGATTCCACGATCGCCTTAATCAGCGTCTGCGGGACATCGCTGTAGTTCGCCAACAGTTGCCTGGTGTCTTTGGGCAGGCAATAGCCGCCGTAGCCGAAGCTGGGATTGTTGTAGTGAGTACCGATACGCGGATCGAGGCATACACCTTCGATGATCTGCCGGCTGTCAAGACCACGGCTGGCGGCGTAGGTATCGAGCTCGTTGAAAAACGCAACCCGCATGGCTAGGTAAGTATTGGCGAAGAGCTTGATGGCCTCGGCCTCAGTCGAGTCCGTGAACAGGACCGGAATGTCGTCCTTGATCGCGCCTTCCTTGAGCAGTTCGGCGAAAGCGGCTGCACGTGCCGACCGTTCGCCTACGACGATCCGGCTCGGGTACAGGTTATCGTACAACGCTCGGCCTTCCCGCAAGAATTCGGGTGAGAATATCAGATTATCGGTCCGATACTGCTCTCGCGCCTTGGCAGTGAAGCCAACCGGTATAGTCGACTTTATTACCATTGTGGCATTCGGATTGATCGCCAAGACGTCGGCTATGACCGTCTCTACCGACCCGGTGTTGAAGTAATTGTTCTGAGCATCATAGTCCGTGGGTGTGGCTATGATAACGAATTCCGCATCCTCGTAGGCCTGCCTTTTATCGAGAGTCGCATGAAAGTCCAATCTGCGAGTCGCGAGGTAGTCCTGGATTTCCTTGTCTTCGATTGGCGACTGTTTTTGGGCAAGCTTTTCGACCTTGAACGGGTCGATATCCAGTGCGATCACGGTGTGGTTCTGGGCCAGCAGAACAGCATTGGACAGGCCGACATAGCCGGTACCGGCAATAGCTATTTTCATGTACTTGGATTTCTGTTAGGAAATGGAAACAAAGCCTAGCTATCGCTCCCCAGCACGCGATAGCTTGCTGCCGAAAACGACGCCGTACCCAGGAGCCGGATGAGTTTCAATCTCATTGAACTCTCAAAAAATCATCGAGAAAGGTTTCAAGCGCAGCCGGCGCACTACTATGGGCTCCGCCGAGATCGGGAATCTTAGATGGAGCATGATGCTTCATCCCTGTGGGCTGGGCTTACCCGGAGCTGGACGAACCCCCAGACTACAACTTGAGTTTTATTTCACGATCGTCGGATTGGCGCTTTCCCGGCGAGTCCATTCTAAATGGGGCGTCGGTCAGTGCCCGCCTGGGCCAATCGGCCCAGGCGGCATCAATCATCAATTACGGGCAGACTTGTACTCGTAGTAGCCGTAGCTGTAGTAGCCTGCTGCACGGCGCTCGACAGCATTGAAGATCGCGCCCTTGAGGTTGACGTTGTTTTGCTCGAAACGCTTCTTGGCCAGCGCAATTTCCTTGGGCTGGTTTAGGCCGAAGCGGGCAACCAACAGGCTGGTGCCGGCATGATGGGCGATCACCGACGCATCGGTCACGGCCAAGATCGGTGGGGTATCGATGATGACCAGATCATAGTCCTTGGCAACCTGCTCCAGTAGATGCGTGAAGTTCTCATGCATCAGTAGCTCGGAAGGATTAGGGGGTACTTCACCACGCGCGATGAAGTGCAGGTTGTCAGCATTGCCAAAGCTGCGGATCGAGTCTGCAGCGCTTACCCGACCAACTAGCAGATCAGAAAGGCCCGGTGCCTGTTTGACGCCCAGGGCCTTGTGCAACGTGCCCTTGCGCATGTCGGCATCGATGATGAGTACTCTCTGGCCCGCCTGTGCGATGACCGTCGCAAGGTTCACCGACACGAATGTCTTGCCCGCGTTAGGACTGGAGCCAGAGATCAGAACGATATTGTTTTTGGCCTCCAGGCGTGCGAAATGCAAGCTGGTACGCAGGCTGCGCATCGCTTCCACCGCAAGGTCGGCGGGGTCGTTAAGAGCGAGGACGTGCATCCTCCCATCACCCGGGCCATGCCCGCGTACCGAATCGTTCTCCTGCATCGGGCTAACCGGAATCGAGGCGTAAACCGGCAGGCCGAGCTCTTCGATCTGCGCCGGATCCTCAATCCCACGGTTCAACATCTGCCGAAGTAGCACGGTACCCACAGCCAGGAACAGGCCCAGGAAAGTACCAATCAGTACCACTAGCGTCTTTCTCGGCTTAACCGGCGCAGTGGCATCGACCGCGGCTGGATCGACGATACGCACGTTGCCGACGGTGCCGGCACGCGCGACATCCAACTGCTGGGCCTGGTTAAGCAACGCGGTGTACATCTCGTTGCTCACCTTCAGATCGCGGCTCAGCCTGAGCAATTCCTGCTGCGCGTCCGGAAGTTGTTTGACCTGGTTCTGGAAGCCCGTCTTGCGTCCTTCCAGTTCGCCAATCTGGCGCAACAGGGCCTGGTAGGCAGGATGATCACGGGTGAACTTGCGATCCATATCCGCCTGTTGCAGGCGCAATTGCTGGATGCTGCTCTCTACCGCCACTTCCTGGTCCAGCAAGCCCTTGGTCTGCAGCGACAGATCGACCGAATTGGCTTTGGTCTGGTAGGCGTTGAGGGCTTCCTGGGCCAAGTCGACCTGGCGACGCACGTTTGGCAACTGCTCCTTGACAAAGGTCAGCTGTGCCGAGGCCTCGGCCGAGTTGCGTTCTACGTTCTGTCGCACGTATGCCTGGGCCACATGCTGCAGGAACGACCGAGCAAGCGCCGGGTCGGCGTTCTCATAAGTCAGTGTGAGGATACCTGATTCCTTGCCGGACTCACTGACCTGCACCGCCTGTTGCAGGTTGCCGATGATGTTAAGCCGGCGCAACGCGGTCACTTGGAAACGCGTGCCGGGATTAGCTACGAGTTCCCTGACCTGCAGCGTCACGCCGTGGCCCTGGGCCGGCTTGCCGACTTCGCCCTGTACTAGCACTTCGCCGCTCTCGTCGGCCAGCGTGTATCTACCTGGCTGGGTCCCTGCAGTCAGCGTCAGCTCAGTTCCCACCAGACTATCGGGTACCCTCAACTGGAACACATCCAACTTTTCTCCACCCCAGCCATAGCTATTGAGACCGAGGAACGGTTTCGCGACCCGACCGGGCGAGGCGGCCTCCGCCTTGCGCGCCAAGTAGCCGCCGATCAGCGGAAACCGGTATGGCTCGACATCAACGTCCAACTTGAGTTCGTCAACTGCACTTCCGATCACCGAGCGCGAAGTAATCAGGGCGATCTCGGTGGTCGAGGCGGCCGTACCGCCGCTGCCCAATCCCAAGGATTGGCTGATGTCCGACAGGCCCGGCAGCGTGGGCACCTTCGACTCAACCTGCACCAGCGCATTGGCTTGGTAAATCGGCGTAGCCAGCAGCGCATAGGCAACACTGATGACAAAAAATGCCCCGGTGATTCCACCGATCAGCCATTTGTGATCGATCAGGGTTCCCAGCAATTGGCGCAGATCGATCTCGTCCGTGTCTGCTGCGGCGGGTCGGGGATCTTGGCTCGTCATGATGTCGTTGTGGCTCGAATTAATTAAGTTGCAAAGAGAGGGAAAAAGAAGACGCTCAGATGTAACGATGCCAGCTTTCCACACCCTCGGCCATCAGCCGGTAGACGTGTTCGAAAGCCGGACGCTGCTGTCGATAGGGGTCGGGGATCTCGCGATCGGACTGCCATTTGCCGAGCAGAAAGGTCTTTCCGGAGACCTCCGGCGCCTGCTCGGCGATGTTCTTGAGGTGCCGGCGCTCCATCACCAGTATCAGGTCGGCGGCCGACAGCAATCGGGGCTCCACCTGGCGAGCCTTGTGGTCACTGCCGTCCAGGCCGTGCTCGATCAGCAACTCCTGGGCGAGAGGGTCGATCCCCCGGCCGACCAGCGCACCGAGTCCGGCAGAGGAGACCTGGATGTCACGGCCCTGGAGCGCGTTGCGCATCAGCACTTCCGCGGAGGGACTGCGACAGATGTTGCCGATACACACGAAAAGTACGTTGTTGAACACTTACCTGAATCCCTAAAAAATCCGACTGGTCCAGGATCCAACCCCGTTTTTCCCATCGGCTGCCATCTAGATGAACCCCAGAACATGGACTGAAGCCGACAGGATAACCCAAGTGACCGCGAAGCCCGGAAATGAGAGCTGCGCCCAGTTCACAGATACGGCAACAAACAGCTTGACCAACTGTTCAGACACGCTACCGCCCTACGTTCGCCCTTGCGGGGGGTCACGCATACACCCTTCGGCGATGACCCCGCAATGGGGCCGCCGCCTTCAGTCGGTTGCGAGCACCAGGCTCTTGGCCGACATCTGCACCGGCCGGACCACGCCCAGCCAGTGCAGCAGTACCGAAACCCGATCGGCCGCGGAACGCGCCTGAAATACCGCCTCGAAGCCCGCAAACGGGCCCTCCAACACTTTCAACCGGGTACCCGGCGACCACTCGCCACCTAGCCGTACGCAGCCCTGATCGTCGCAGCGCAGGCGAATCGCCTCGACCGCCTGTGCCGGCAACATCGCCAGCGTCATTCCGAAACGCACCAGCCCGCAGCAGCCGATGGTGCTGCGGATCGGTGCGGTGTTGTCGGTCTCACTGTCCACGTTCACGAACAGGTAGCGCGGAAACAGCGGCATTGCGCGCTCGCCCTCAGGCTTGCTGGTTGCACGCTCGCGTGCCATCGGCAGCCAGACTTCGTAACCCTGGCGTTCAAGCTGAACCAGCGCCTGGCGCTCTTGCCGGGGACGGGTCAAGACAAGGTGCCAGCCGCGCATCAGCGGACCTCCCTGTGTTCGGCCATCGGCTTGGATTCCCCGACTTCGGACATCAGTGTGTCGATCTCGCTCTGCAGGCGCTCGTATTCGTCGCGCTTGCGACGCAGGAACTGCATGGCGACCCTGGTTTTTTCCTCGATCCCTGATGGCGTCAGCCAATAGCTGTACTTGCGTTTGTCGGTGCTGCGCCGGAAGTTGCCAAGCTTGACGTAGCCACGATCGATCAACGCGCGCAGGCAGTAGTTCACCTTGCCGACACTGATACCCAGCTCGACGGCGGCCTCGCGCTGGGTCAACCCGGGTCGTTCCTCGATCATCCGCAGCAGGCGGTGGCGTACCTCGTCGGGTTGCACCCGCGACATCCTCGTTCAATAATTGAACAAACCTTATCGCCTTGCCCTGGAGCATTCAACCGTCAGGTCCGTATGGCAACTGAACAGCGCGAAGACCCGGGCGTCAGTAGGCGGTCTTCTGCCCCAACACCTTCAACGCCGTCATCACGATGATCTTGATGTCCAGCCAGGGCGTCCACCTGCGGATGTAGTCGATGTCGTACTGGACGCGCTTCTTCATGTCGCGCAATTCGCGGGTCTCGCCACGGAAACCATGCACCTGCGCCCAACCAGTGATGCCGGGCTTGACGTAATGGCGCTGCATGTAGCGCTGGATGCGCCGCTCGTACTGGTTGGTATGCGCGACTGCGTGCGGTCGCGGCCCTACCACCGACATGCTGCCTCCGAGCACGTTGAAGAACTGCGGCAACTCATCCAGGCTGGTGCGCCGCAGGAACGCCCCAAAAGGCGTCACTCGCGGATCGTCTCGGGTAGCCTGGGTCACTTGGCCGCTGTGCTCCTGGTGTACGCGCATCGAGCGGAACTTGAGCATCTTGAACTCCTTGCCGCCCAGTCCATTGCGGCTCTGGCGGAAGAATACCGGGCCCGGCGAGCTAAGCTTGACGCCGATCGCCAGCAACAGATACAGCGGCGAAAGCAGCAGCACAGCGATGCCAGCCACAAGCGAGTCCTCGATGCGCTTGATGATCAGGAAGTTGCTCTGGGTCAGCCCCTGGCGCAGGCCGATCATCGGCACCGACCCTATCTGGGACACCGACAGATTCAGCGTGCCGAAATCGTAGACGTCGGGCACCAGCTGCACTGGCACCGGATAGCGCTCGAGCATCCGCAACAGGCCCTTGATATTGCCGCGATCGGTCAGCGGCAACGAGATCCAGACCTGTTCCACCCGGTGCTGGTTCTCCCGCAGATAGTCTTGCAGGCCTTCCAGATCACCGAGCCGCGTCGGCGCGGCCGAGTCCGACGATGTCCTGATGTCGTAGCTGGAGGCGAAGTAGCCGACGATGTCGATGCCGACACCCGGATGAGCGCGCAGATAGCGATGCAGCTTCAATACCGGCGTGCGCAGGCCAACCACGACCACCCGCTGCATATAGACGCCCTGGCTGCGCAGGCGATGCCGAGCCACGCGCACGCCCACCCTCGCAAACACCATCGCGACATAGCCGGAGCCATACCAGTAAGCCAGCCATTGCCGAGAAACCGCAGTCCCCATCTTCACCAGCAACGCATGCATCGAGAACAACGCGAACACGATGGTCCACACCAACAGCAATACGCCAAGCTCGCGTGCGAAACTGCGACCACGCCAGCCGCGATACAGCGGAGAGACCAGGAAACACAGGAGCGCATACAGGATGGTCGTGCCGATCGCGACGCGGTACTCCATCGTGGGCACCTTGACGCCGAAACGCAGTGCATACGACAGGGCCGCAGCGGCGACGACCGCGAGAATGTCAGCGAACCGCAGCCAGATGCCGAATGCGGCGACCCGTTCAGACGGGCGCTGCAGTAGCGACTCCTTGTTGTGACTGCTCAAATCGCTGATCACTCCATGCAGCAAGACACCTCTCCCATATTCATTCCAGAAAATAATTTATATTCGGAAAATAAATCGCTTGACACCATCAGGACATCGACTGGCCTGTGTGGCTCTACGACAGCATGCCAGGCCCCAATAGAGCCTGTACGTGCGATACGGAGAGTCGAAAAACAGGAAATCACCGGACGCTGGCGGACACCATCGCCCTTTACCGCCACCACGCCGGATCCCATCAACCTTCCCCTCTCAGGATGCGCGATATCCGCCAGCCCCCATGCGTCTTGAAGTATCCCGAATCGCCCGTGATGGCGTAGCGAAGAGCCCGGTAACTGGCGCATGGCGCCGGGCAATCCCAGTGGCGCGCCTTACGGTAGGCCTTTATATAGTCGTGCAGTAATGAGCTACTCATGGGGGAGGAGCGCCTAATCGAGGTCTAAAGCAGGGCGAGGCCGCGCCTGACGCAGGCGCGGGAGGGAAAAATTGCGATGAACACAGATCACCCCGGTCGAGCGCGACGGCAGCTCGATCGCCAAGACCTCCCCCTGTAGGAGATCACCAGATTGGCATAAGCATTGCTTCGCCGACACCAACGACACAATTACCCGAAACAACATAAACAGACAGTGAAAACTTCACTCGGCGCACACGGCACCAATGCGGCAGCGTGACGCCTGCAGCATGCTCACGCGCGGCGATTACATCGTGAAGACAAGCCTGCTGCCTCGTCGCTAAGGCAGTCCCCGGGGCTGCAATACAAGGTCACGAACAGGCCAGGTCGCATCGACCACCGTACGCCATCGAGCTTGCCTCTACTGGGAAAGGGCCAGCTGGCGCGTGGCGCTGGATTGGCACTTTGTGTGTACGGGGCACGCCCCCCATCCGCCCCTTCGGGCACCTTCCCCCACACGCGGGGGAAGGACGATGGCTTGGGCACTTGGCTGTTGTCGGGATCGATGACCGACCCTGACGGATGGGCAAGTGCCAGTAACGAGATGGCCGCCCGAAGGCGGCCACTCATTCACACAGGGCTAGCAAATGCTCGCCAGTGGATCAACTAGCCTTGGCGGCCTGGCGGGCGGCCTTGGCCTGCGCTGCGGCGGCCAGGTCTTCCTTGATGCGGGCGGCCTTGCCTTCCAGGCCACGCAGGTAGTACAGCTTGCCGGCGCGCACCTTGCCGCGGCGCTTGACTTCCACCGAGTCGATGGTCGCGCTGTGGGTCTGGAACACGCGCTCCACGCCGTAGCCGTGCGAGATCTTACGTACGGTGAACGACGAGTTCAGGCCGGCGTTCTTGGTGCCGATCACGACGCCTTCGTAGGCCTGCACGCGCTCGCGGTTGCCCTCCTTGACCTTGACGTTGACCACGACGGTGTCGCCCTGGCTGAACTGCGGCAGTTCGCGGGCGATCTGGGCGGACTCGAATTCCGCGATGATGGACTTATTCAGCTTGCTCATGGGTTACACCGATTTGTTCGGGGTGGGCGTGTCGTTTCGACAGCTTGGGCCAATGCAGTCGCCGGATTGCGCCGCACGTTTGTTGTTGTGGGATCCGCCGGACCCGTCCAGGTCGCAGGGAGCCGCGCATTCTAGCCGATTTCCCAGGTCCAGCGCTAGGGGTACGAGACCCCGCCCTGCTCGGCCAGGCGGACCTCGTCCAGCAGCTTGCGGTCAGCCTTGGACAAGGCGCCCTCGTCGAGCAGATCCGGACGCCGCTGCCAGGTCCGCAGCAACGACTGCTGCCGGCGCCAGCGTGCGATCGCGGCATGGTTGCCCGAGCGCAGGATCTCCGGCACCTCGCCCAGTGCATGCGTGGCCGGGTGACTGTAGTGCGGGCAGTCCAGCAGGCCGCCAGGCCCCTCGAAACTGTCCTGGGCCGCGGACTCGACATCGTTGAGCGCCCCCTCCTGCAGCCGGGTGACCGCATCGACGATCACCGCCGCGCCCAGTTCGCCACCGGACAGCACGTAGTCGCCGATCGAAATCTCCTCGTCCACCTCGGCGGCGAGAAAACGCTCGTCCACGCCCTCGTAGCGGCCGCACAGCAACACCAGTCGCGGCAACGCCGCCAGCTCACGGACCCTGGACTGGGTCAGCGGCCGGCCCTGCGGGCTGAGATAGATCACCGGCGCCGGCTGCGGATCGGCGGCCCGCACCGCGCCCAGGCAGGCCCGCAACGGCTCGATCAACATCACCATGCCGGGACCGCCACCGAATGGACGGTCATCCACCCGCCGGTAGTTGCCCTCGGCGTGGTCGCGCGGGTTCCAGCCGTGCAGATCCAGCAATCCCCGTTCGCGCGCCCGCCCGACCACGCCGAACGCGGCGGACTGGTCGATGAACTCCGGGAACAGACTGACTACGTCGATACGCATGGGACGGGGATTCGAGATTCGAGATTCGGATTATGGACGTCAGGCGCTGACCGGAGGCCAGGGAAGCCTGTCAGGGCCGAAACCCCGGCCTTTCAGAATTCCGGATCCCAGTCGACCACGATCCGATTGGCCTCGAAATCCACGGACTTCACGTAATCCGGCTGCACGAACGGGATCAGGCGCTCGCGCTCGCCGCGCACGGCCAGCACATCGTTGGCGCCCGTGGAGAACAGGTGCGAGACCCGACCAAGCTCGACACCCTCGACAGTCTGCACGTCCAGCCCCTCCAGGTCGACCCAGTAGTATTCGTCGGGCCTGGGTGGCGGCAGCGCGCTGCGCGGCACGTAGATCTCGGTGCCTCGCATCGCCTCGACCACACCGCGGTCATCGATGCCAGGGAACGTCGCCACCAGGTGCTTGCCGCTGTCGCGCCCGCGCGCACCTGCCAGCGAGGACTCCTCGCCATTCGGGGCACGCAGGATCCACGGCTGGTACTTGAAAATGGCCAGCCGCGGTTCGGTCCAGGACTCGAGCTTCAGTTCGCCGCGCACACCAAAAGCGCCGGCGACCCTGCCCAACAGGATGCGGCGCTCTGTATCTTTCATATGATTCAGCCCGGCGGGGCCGCGCTTGTGGCGCGACCCTTCAGCTTCAGGCCGCGACGGCCTGGGCCTTGGTCGCTTCCTTCAGCAGGTTGCGGACCTTGTCGGTCAGCTGGGCACCGTTCTTGACCCAATGGTCGACACGGTCCAGATCCAGCACCACGCGCTGCTCGGCGCCCTGGGCGACCGGGTTGTAGTAGCCGACGCGCTCGATGTTGCGGCCGTCGCGCGCGCTGCGCACGTCGGTGACGATGATGTGGTAGAACGGACGCTTCTTGGCGCCGCCACGGGTCAGGCGAATCTTGACCATTGCTTTATTCCTGTAGTGCCCAGTCGCCAGGATGGCGAGGTAAGCCGCTGATTATAGCGACCCATCGCCCCGATTCCAAGCTACCCCTCCCGAATCGGTTGCCAGGGCTGGGTCTGCAGGGCCTGTTCGAGCACCGGAGGCAAGGTCGACTCGGGCAATTCCCACGCCCCGACCGACTGGATCGGCTGCAGCCCACGCGAGTTGCAAGCAAATGCGCTGGCGAATGCCCCCAGTTCGTCCAGGTGGACTGGCCGCGCCAGTTGCGGCACGCCAAGCCGGTCGAGCCCGGCCCGCAGCAGCCGCTCCTGCGTCCCGCGCAACGCCGGCCCCTCCGGCCAGGTGACGCCCCGCCCGTCCCACAGCCCCAGGTTCCAGACCGAGCCCTCGACCAGATCGCCCTGCGGGGTGACGAACAGCGCATCGTCGAACCCGGCCGCCATCGCTTCGCGGCGCGACTGAAACAACCCGAAGGTGCCGACGTGCTTGACATGCGGCAGTTCGCGCACGAACGCGACTGGACGCACACGCAGCGCAGTGGACGGCAGTCGCGAGGCGGGTGACACCGAGACCAGCACATCCGGCGCCACCTCACGCAGCGGGTCGCGGAAGTCGAATTCGCGCGAGAACACGGTCACGCGCAGCGAAGCATCGATCTCGCCGAAGGCATCGAGTGCACCAGCCAGTTCGGCGCGCAGCCGGGCTTCGTCCAGCCGGCGGCCAAACAGCGTGACCGTGCCGTACTGCAGGCGCTCGATATGCAGATCCAGGCCACGCACCGCGCCGCCGCGCACCTGCAGCGAGGTGAAGTGTCCGTAGTTGACCAACGCGGCGGCGGCCAGCGTGTCCGCGCCGGCCGGCCTGCCCTGGTGGAAGACCAGGCTCACAGCAGCGAGTCCGCCTGCGCCCACCAGGCCTGCACCAGCTCCGCCGCGGGCCGGGCCTGCGCCAGCGCGGCCGACTGGCCGGCCCAGGCCTGCATCGCGGCAAGCCGGTTCTCGCGCACGGCCTGGTTGCGCATCGGCGCGGTAAGGCTGCGCTGTACCGGGTAGCGTTGAGGGGGCGGCGCCTTAGGATCGGCCGCGGCCCGCACGTAGCCGGTGGCAAGCGCGCGGCCGAGACGGCCGGAAAACGCGCGGGTGGTCCAGGTCGCCTCCGGCTCGGCGACGGCGAGCGCGTCGGCCCAGGCCGAAGGCAGCGCGGCCTCGGGCGTGCGCAGCAACGCGGTGCCGACCTGCACCGCGCTGGCGCCGAGCAGCAGCGCGGCAGCGACGCCGCGGCCGTCGCCGATACCACCGGCCGCGATCACCGGCACCCGCAGGCGATCGGCCAGCCGCGGCAGCAGCGCGAACAGGCCGACCAGCTGGCGCTCGGCCGCGTCCGGATCGAATGCGCCACGATGACCGCCAGCTTCGAAACCTTGCGCCACCACCGCATCGGCGCCGGCGCGTTCGGCCGCCAACGCCTCGGCCAGCGTGGTGGCACAGGCGAACCAGGCGATACCCGCGTCCTTCAGGCGCCGCACCTGCTCCGGGCGGAACACACCCATGATCGAGGAGGCCACCGCCGGGCGGGCCGCCAGCAGCGCGTCGAACTGGGTGTCGAAATCGGCCGGGCCGGCATCGCCGGCCTCGGCCGGGACCTGCGGCCCCCACTGCGCGAGGAAGGCGCGGGTGGCCGCTTCGGCCGCGGCATCGCGTGCCGGCGCCGGATCGGGAATCCACAGGTTGACCTGCACTGGGCCGACGCTGCCGGCGCGGAACTGCGCCATCCAGCGGCCGATGTCCTCCGGCGCCGAGAGCACCGCGCCCATCGCCCCCATGCCACCGGCGTTGGCAACGGCGATCGACAGCGGCACCGGACAAGCCCCGGCCATCGGCGCGAGCAGGAGCGGCAGACGCAGGCCGAAGCGGTTGCAGAAGGCGGCTGTGCGCTGACGGATGGCTTCATTCATCGAGATTCATCCTTGCCTGCCGGCGCTTGTTGTAGGAGCGACTTCAGTCGCGAGAGGCTTTGCCGGGAAAGCTTCATCGCGACTGAAGTCGCTCCTACAAGAGCGAGCGCGGCGCTCAGCGGAACGGCAGGCCGCCGCGACCGCCCATCGCGCCCATCATGCCCTTCATGCCGCGCATCAGGCCCTTCATGCCGCCACCGGAGAGCTTGGACATCATCTTCTCCATCTGCTGGTACTGCTTCATCAGCTTGTTGACGTCCGAGGGCTGCAGGCCGGCGCCCTTTGCGATGCGCGCGCGGCGCGAGCCGTTGAGCACGGCCGGGTTGCGGCGCTCCTTCCTGGTCATCGAATTGATGATCGCGATCATCCGCGGCACTTCCTTGCCCTGGCTGACCTGCTGCTTGAGATGCTCGGGGATCTGGCCCAGGCCCGGCAGCTTGTCCATCAGCCCGCCGATGCCGCCCATGTTCTGCATCTGCTCGAGCTGTTCCTTCATGTCGTTCAGGTCGAACTTCTTGCCCTTGGCGACCTTGGCGGCGAGCTTGGCGGCCTTTTCCTGGTCCACGCCCTGCTGCACCTGCTCGACCAGCGACAGCACGTCGCCCATGTCGAGGATGCGGCTGGCGACGCGGTCGGGATGGAACACGTCCAGGCCGTCGACCTTCTCGCCGGTGCCGACGAACTTGATCGGCTTGCCGGTGACGTAGCGCACCGACAGTGCGGCACCGCCGCGCGCGTCGCCATCGGTCTTGGTCAGCACCACGCCGGTCAGCGGCAGCGCCTCGCCGAACGCCTTGGCGGTGTTGGCCGCGTCCTGGCCGGTCATCGAGTCGACCACGAACAGGGTCTCGGCCGGGTTGACCGCGGCGTGCAGCGCCTTGATCTCCTCCATCATCGCCTGGTCGATGGCGAGGCGGCCGGCGGTGTCGACCAGCAGCACGTCGACGAACGACTTGCGCGCGTCGGCGATCGCGGCGCGGACGATGTCCACCGGCTGCTGCGAGGCCTCCGACGGGAAGAACAGCACACCGACCTGCTCGGCCAACGTCTTCAGCTGCTCGATCGCGGCCGGGCGGTAGACGTCGGCCGAGACCACCATCACCTTCTTCTTGCGCTTCTCCTTCAGGTGCTTGGCCAGCTTGCCGACCGTGGTGGTCTTGCCCGCGCCCTGCAGGCCGGCCATCAGCACGATCGCCGGGGCCGGCACATTGAGATTCAGCTCGCTGGCGGTCGCGCCCATCACCGCGGTCAGCTCGTCACGCACGACCTTGATCAGGGCTTGCCCCGGGGTCAGCGACTTGAGCACCTCCTGGCCGACCGCGCGTACCTTGATCCGCTCGATCAGCGCCTGCACCACCGGCAGGGCGACGTCGGCCTCGAGCAGGGCGATGCGGACCTCGCGGGTGGCCTCGCGGATGTTTTCCTCGGTCAGGCGGCCACGACCGCGCAGGCGCTCGATGGTGCCGGAGAGACGCTGGGTGAGGGATTCGAACATGCGCAGGCGACCGCGTAGGGGAAACGGACCGCGATTATAGCGGCAGGCCGCGATCCGCCCCGCGACATGCCGCCACGGCGCTACGAGACGGGCGCGCGGTATGCGAAACTTCCGCGATGACCATCGTTCTCATTGCCATCGCCCTTTATCTGCTGGCGGCCGGCCTGCTGGTCGGCAACGTCGCACGGGACGACGGCACGCCCCATCACGGCTGGCAGGTCCCGGCGCTGGGCGCCATCGTCCTGCACGGCGCTTACCATGTGATCGTGGCGACGCGCATTGCCGGCGGGCCGGACATGCACTTCTTCGCCGCGCTGTCGCTGGTGGCGCTGGGCATGGCGGCGCTGACCTCGTTGGTCGGCGTACGCGGCAGGATGGCCGCGCTCGGCGTGGTGGTGTTCCCGCTGGCCGCGCTGCTGCTGGGCTGCTATCACGGCTACGGGCACGAGCCGAGCGCCACGCTCGGCTGGCGGCTGGAGGTGCACGCCTGGCTGGCGCTGCTGGCCTACGCCACGCTCGGCATCTCGGCGCTGCTGGCGATGATGCTGTGGCTGCAGGAACGCGCGCTGCGCCGGCGCGACTTCCACGCCTGGCTGCGCGCGCTGCCGCCGCTGACCGAACTGGAGACGCTGCTGTTCCGCACCATCAGCGTCGGCTTCGCGCTGCTGACGCTGACGCTGCTGACCGGACTGCTGTTCGTCGAGGATTTCCTGGCACAGCAACTGCTGCACAAGACCGTGCTGAGCGTCCTGTCGTGGCTGGTATTCGGCGGGCTGCTGATTGGCCGCTGGCGCTACGGCTGGCGCGGCACCAAGGCCGTGCACTGGACCCTGGCGGCGGTGCTGCTGCTGGCGCTGGCGTTCTTCGGCAGCAAGTTCATGATCGAACTGGTGCTGGGCTACCGCGGCGCCTGAGCCGGCCGGCGGCACGCCGCCCGGAGGCATTCCATCCGCGCCGGCCGCCATGCGGAATCGCAATGGCGATCGCATGCCACGCGCGCCCTGGCTCGGGCATCATCACGGGGCCTCAATCCGGCGCAGGGGACTTCCTCGTGAAACAGCGCAGCATCCGTCGTGTCCATCGCATCGCCGCCGCCCTGCTCGCCCTGTGCCTGGCGGGTGCGGCATCGGCTGCGCCGACCCTCGTCACCGGCACCTTGCATGCCGGCCAGCCGGGGCCGCAGGTCTCGCGCAACCTGTTCGGCCAGTTCGCCGAGCACCTCGGCACCGGCATCTATGGCGGCGTCTGGGTCGGTCCGGACTCCAAGATCCCCAATACCCGCGGCTACCGCAACGACGTGCTGGCCGCGCTGAAGGCGATCGCGGTGCCCAACGTGCGCTGGCCCGGCGGCTGCTTCGCCGACGAGTACCACTGGCGCGACGGCATCGGTCCGCGCGCGCGGCGGCCGGTCAGCGTCAACACGCACTGGGGTGGCGTGGAGGAGCCCAACGGCTTCGGCACGCACGAGTTCATGGACTTCGCCGAGCTGCTCGGCACGCAGGCCTACGTGGCCGGCAACGTGGGCGACGCCTCGCCGGACGAGATGGCGCAGTGGGTCGAGTACATGACCGCCCCGACCCGCTCGACCCTGGCCGAGCAGCGTCGCGGCAACGGCCGCGAGCAGCCATGGCAGCTGCCCTACTTCGGCATCGGCAACGAGCTGTGGGGCTGCGGAGGCAACATGCGCCCGGAGTACGCCGCCGACCTGTACCGCCGCTACCAGACCTTCGTGAAGGCGCCGGCCGGCCAGAAGATCCTCAAGATCGCGCCGGGCGCCAACCGCGACGACTACGCCTGGACCGAAGTGATGATGCGCGAGGCCGGCACGTTCATGGACGGCCTCAGCCTGCACTACTACACCATGCCAGGCGGCTGGCCACCGAAGGCGTCCTCGACCGAGTTCGACGAGACCGCATGGATCCAGACCCTGGCCGGCGCGCTGTACATGGAAGAACTGGTCAGCAAGCACAGCGCGATCATGGACAAGTACGACCCGGACAGGAAGGTCGCGCTGGTGGTCGACGAGTGGGGCACCTGGTACCGCGGCCTGCCCGGCACGAACCCGGGCTTCCTGCAGCAGCAGAACACGCTGCGCGACGCGCTGGTGGCTTCGCTGACGCTGGACGTGTTCGTCCGGCACGCCGAGCGCGTGCGCATGGCCAACATCGCGCAGATGGTCAACGTGCTGCAGGCGATGATCCTGACCGACGGATCGAGGATGCTGCTGACGCCGACCTATCACGTCTTCGCGATGTACAAGCCGTTCCAGGACGCGACCTTGCTGCCACTGCAGATCCAGGCGCCCGAGTACCGGCACGGCGGGCTGGCGGTGCCCGCGGTGCACGGCTCCGCGGTCAAGGCCGGGGACGGGCACGTCTACGTCGCACTGACCAACCTCGACCCGAACCGCGAAGCCCGGGTGAGGATCGGGGTGGATGGCGACGGTGAAGCGCACGGCGTCAGCGGCCAGATCCTGACCGCGCCGGCGATCACCTCGCTCAACAGCTACGACAAACCCGACGCCGTGAAGCCGCAGCCGTTCGACGGCGCTACGTTCGACCACGGCATGCTGCAGGTCGCGCTGCCGGCCAAGGCGATCGTGGTGCTGCGGCTGCAATGAGGAGGTGACCGGCCACCTTTCCCGCAAGGGAGAGCGGCGCGGGCTGGCCCCATTCTCAAGGCGTGCCGGTCGCCTTGCGGCGCGTCTCGCCGAAGCCGGCGGCGCGATGCGTCGAGACGCCCATAGCCGGGACGCCCTCGGCCAGCTCGTCGAGGATCGGGCAATCCGGCCCCGTGTCGTGGTGGCAGTCGTCCGCCAGCCGCTGCAGCACCGCGATCATCCGCTCGATCTCGGCCGCCTTGTCGCGCAGCCGCGCGATGTGCAACAGGGTCAGCGCATGCACGTCAGCGCTGGCACGGCGGCGATCGCTCCACAACGACAACAGTTCGCCGATCTGCCCGGCGTCGAAGCCCAGGTCGCGCGCATGCCGCACGAAGCGCAGGCGATGTACGTCGTTGTCGGCGTAGTCGCGATACCCGGACGCGAGCCGCGCCGGTGGCGGCACCAGCCCGGACTGCTCGTAGTAGCGGATCATCTTCGTCGACACGCCGGAGCGCCGCGCGGCCTCGCCGATGTTCATCGCCCCGCCCCCTCGGGCGCCGGCAGCGCCGCGCGGAAGCGCCGCAACCGCAGCGCGTTGCCGACCACGAACACGCTCGACAGCGCCATCGCGCCGGCCGCGAACATCGGCGACAGCAGCATGCCGTTGAGCGGGTACAGCACGCCGGCCGCGACCGGGATCAGCGCCGCGTTGTAGGCGAAGGCCCAGAACAGGTTCTGGCGGATGTTGCGCAGCGTCGCCCGCGAGATCGTGATCGCGTTGAGCACGCCGCGCAGGTCGCCGGACATCAGCACCACGTCGGCCGACTCGATCGCGATGTCGGTGCCGGTGCCAATCGCGATGCCGACGTCGGCCTGCGCCAGTGCGGGGGCGTCGTTGATACCGTCGCCGACGTAGGCGACGCGGCGCCCGCCCGTGGCCAGCTGCCGCAGCGCCTCGACCTTGCCTTCCGGCAGCACCTCGGCGCGCACCTCGTCGATGCCCAGGCTGCGCGCGACCGCCTCGGCGGTGGCGCGCGCATCGCCGCTGATCATCACCACGTGCAGGTCCAGCGCATGCAGCGCGGCGATCGTCTCGGGCGTACCCGGCTTGATCGGGTCGGCCACCGCGAGCAGCGCGGCGAGCCGGCCATCGATGGCGGCGAACAGCGGCGTGCTGCCCTGCGCGCCGAGCGTTTCCAGGTCGCCGGCGAAGGCGGACGTGTCCAGCCCCAGCCGGCGCATGAAACGGTCGGCTCCCACTTCCACGCGCCGGCCCTGCACCTGCGCGCGCACGCCGTAGCCAGGCTCGGCCGCGAAGCCGCTCGCCTGCGCCGGCACGAGGCCGCGCTCGCCGGCCGCCGCCGCGATCGCGTGGGCGATCGGGTGTTCGGAGCCGGCCTCGACCGCGGCGACCAGCGCCAGGACCTCGTCGTCGGCGAAGCCGGGCGTCGCCTGCAACGCGACCAGCGCCGGCTTGCCGCGGGTCAGCGTGCCGGTCTTGTCGAGCGCGACCACGCGCACGTCGCGCAGGGCCTGCAGCGCGTCGCCGCGCCGGAACAGCACGCCCAGCTCGGCCGCGCGGCCGGTGCCGACCATGATCGACACCGGCGTCGCCAGCCCCATCGCGCACGGGCAGGCGATGATCAGCACCGCGACCGCGTTGACCAGCGCCAGCCCGAGCGACGGCGGCGGCCCGAACGCCAGCCACGCCGCGAAGGTCAGCAGCGCGGCCAGCATCACCGCCGGCACGAACCAGGCGGTCACGCGGTCCAGCTGCGCCTGGATCGCCAGCTTGGCGCCCTGCGCCTGCTCGACCATCCGCACGATCTGCGCCAGCACCGTGTCCGCGCCGACCCCGGTCGCACGCACGCGCAGCGCGCCGTGCCCGTTGACGGTCCCGCCGACCACGCGCGCGCCGGCCTGCCTGGCGACCGGCACCGGCTCGCCGCTCAGCATCGACTCGTCCACGTACGACTCGCCTTCGACGACCACGCCGTCGACCGGCATGCGCTCGCCGGGACGCACCTGCACCTCGTCGCCGGCCAGCACCTGCGCCAGCGGCAGCTCGACGAAGGCGTCGCCGCGCAGGACCCGCGCGGTGCGCGGCTGCAGGCCGGTCAGGTGGCGGATCGCGTCGGAGGTGCGTCCTCGCGCACGCGCCTCCAGCCAGCGCCCGAGCAGCACCAGCACCACGATCACCGCGGCGGCCTCGAAGTAGACGTGGTCGGTGCCGGCCGGCAGCACGCCCGGCGCGAACGTCGCCACGCTCGAATAGGCCCAGGCGGCGCCGGCGCCGAGCGTCACCAGCGCGTTCATGTCCGGCGCGCGATGCCGCAACGAAGCCACGCCGCGCCGGAAGAAGCGCCACCCCGGCCAAGCCAGCACCAGCGTCGCCAGCACGAACTGCACCAGCCGCAGCGGCCGCTCGCCGAGCGCATGCAGTTGCCAGTGGTGGAACACAGGCAGCAGGTGCCCGCCCATCTCCAGCACCACCAGTGGCAGGGCCAGCAGCGCGGCGAGCAGCAGGGCGCGGCGCAATCCGTCGATCTCGCGCTGGCGCGCCTGCGCCTCGCGGTCGGGCCCGGCATCGGCCGGGTCGAGGCAATGGGTCGAGTAGCCGGCGTCGGCAACGGCGGCCTCCAGGTCCTGCAGCGCGGCGACACCCTCGCGCAGCCGCACCTGCGCCTTCCCGGTGGCCAGGTTCACCGAGGTCGAGACCACGCCCGGCACGGCCGCCAGCACCTTCTCTACGTGGGCCACGCACGAGGCGCAGGTCATGCCGTCCACGCCCAGCTCCAGCGCGCGCAGCGGCACCTCGTAGCCGGCCCGCTCGACCGCCTCGACCACCGCCGACGGATCCGCGGCTCCGGCGAAGCGCACCTCGGCGCGGCCCGTGGCCAGGTTGACCTGCACCGCCGCCACGCCTGGCACGCGCCCGATCGCCCTCTCGACATGGCCGACACACGAGGCGCAGGTCATGCCCGTCACGGGCAGGTGCAGTTGATGCGATGCGCCGGGGGCGCGCGCCGGTGCCGATGCGGTCATTCTCATGGGGCCTCGTGCATGATGTGCGCATCATGAACCTTCCCGCGATGGCAAGGTCAACCCTGCGACGGGCGGCCTTGACCTTGCCATGCCGGCAAGGTCCACGCTGTCGCGATCCAACCCGAGGAATCCTTCCGATGATCACCTACACGATCGAGAACATGACCTGCGGCAACTGCGTCCGCCACATCACCCGCGCCGTTCAGTCCGTCGCCCCGGACGCCAGGGTCGAGGCCGACCTGCCCGCCCATAGCGTGCGGATCGAGACGGACGCCGACGAAGCGGCGATCCGCCACGCGGTCAGCGAGGCCGGATACACGCCACGTCCGGCCTGAGTCGGGCGCCCCTCCGGCGCCGAGACGCCCCGGCGGGGACGATCAACGTCATGCCGCCTCGATCGCCTGCGCCAGCCGCTCCACCGCGATGATCTCCATGCCCCTCACCGAACCGGCCTTGGGCGCGTTCGCGCGCGGCACGATCGCGCGCTTGAAGCCGTGCGTGGCGGCCTCGCGCAGGCGCTCCTCGCCGTTCGGCACCGGCCGGATCTCGCCGGACAGGCCGATCTCGCCGAACGCGATGGTCTTCTCCGGCAGCGGCCGGTCGCGCAGCGAGGACAGGATCGCCAGCAGCGCCGGCAGGTCGGCCGCGGTCTCCTGCACGCGGATGCCGCCGACCACGTTGATGAACACGTCCTGGTCGCCAACCATCACCCCGCCGTGGCGGTGCAGCACCGCCAGCAGCATCGCCAGCCGGTTCTGCTCCAGGCCGACCGCGACCCGGCGCGGATTGGACAGCGGCGAGGCATCCACCAGCGCCTGCACCTCGACCAGCAGCGGCCGGGTGCCCTCGCGGGTGACCATCACGCAGCTGCCCGGCTGGTGGGTGCTGCCGCCGGACAGGAAGATCGCCGATGGATTGGCGACCTCCTTCAATCCCTTCTCGCCCATCGCGAACACGCCCAGCTCGTTGACCGCGCCGAAGCGGTTCTTGAACGCGCGCAGCACCCGGAACCGGCTGCCGCTGTCGCCCTCGAAGTACAGCACCGCATCGACCATGTGCTCGAGCACGCGCGGGCCGGCGATGCCGCCCTCCTTGGTGACGTGGCCGACCAGGAACACCGCGGTGCCGGTCTCCTTGGCATAGCGCACCAGCCGTGCCGCGCTCTCGCGCACCTGGCTGACCGAGCCGGGCGCGGCGGTCAGCGACTCGCTCCACAGCGTCTGTACCGAGTCGGCGACGATCAGGCGCGGCCGCGCCACGCTGGCGTGCTGCAGGATCGCCTCGATCCCGGTCTCCGACAGCGCGTTGATGCCGTCCAGCGGCAGCTCCAGCCGTACCGCGCGCCCGGCGACCTGGCCGAGCGATTCCTCGCCGGTCACGTACAGCACCGGCAACTGCGCGGCCATCTTCGCCAGCGCCTGCAGCAGCAGCGTGGACTTGCCGATGCCTGGATCGCCTCCGACCAGCACCACCGCGCCCTCGACCAGCCCGCCGCCGAGTACCCGGTCCAGCTCGCCGATCCCGGTGGACACGCGCGCATGCTCGGCATGCTGCACGTCCTTGAGCGGAGTGATCTTCGGCGCCTCGACCGCGCCGGCCCAGCCGCTGCGGCGGTTCGTCGCCGGCGCCTTGCCCGCGGCGGCGGCACTCTCCAGCACGATCTGGCTCAGCGTGTTCCAGACCCCGCACTCGCCGCACTGGCCCTGCCACTTGCTGTATTCGGCGCCGCAGTCGGTACAGACGTAGGCGGTACGGGCCTTTCCGGGAGCTTTTGCCATGACGATCGCAGAGGGAAACCGGCGGCTACTTTAGCCGGCGCCGGTCTCGCGCGCCGAGACACCGCGGCCGTGCCCGAAGGCCCGGCCGTCCGGCCCGCGCAACGGCTTCACGAATTGCCGGATGTGTAGACATTTGACTACACTTCCAACGCGCCTGGATGTGCGCCGCTCTCTCGTGAAGGACTCACAGAATGTTGATCGCAGGATTCGACTGGGATGGCGGCAACTGGCCGAAGTGCGGGAAGCACGGCGTGTCCCGCGAGGAAATCGAACAGGTATTGATGGCCGCGGAGGTTACTCCGGACTTGCGACATTCACAGCAGGAAGCGCGCTACATCGCGGTTGGCCGCAACCATGCCGGTCGCCCCCTGTTCGTCGCTTTCGCCATCCGACAACACCAGGACGGCCAGCATGTCATCCATCCGGTCAGTGCGCGCTACATGCACGCCAAAGAGGTGAAGCGCTATGAAGAAAGTTCCCATGCTCAAGACCGATCAGGAAGCTGAAGCCTTCCTCGAACAGGATCTTTCGAGCCTCGATTTCTCGCAGTTCAAGCCAATGCGCTTCGAGATCGCAAGGAAGGAAGCCGCCCTGAACATGCGTCTGCCCGCCGCGCTGCTGGAAGCGGTCAAGGCCAAGGCGGCGGCCAGGGGGATTCCCTACGCGCGCTACGTACGCATGCTGCTGGAGGCGGACGTCAACCGGTCCCAGTGATCCGGACGGCCCGGCGGAAGCATCCACCGGGCCCGTGTACCGCATCGAAAAGCCGACGGGATCAGCGCGCTTTGTAAAGCTCCGCCAGCCGGTCCGGCTTGCCGGCGATGCGCTCCAGGTTCGGGTACAGCAGGCCGCCGTGGTAGTCGACCTTGAGCGTCTGATAGCGGTCGAACTGCTTGACCAGCAGCTCGATCGGCGCCGGGCTGTCCTTGGCCGCGGTCACCGCGTCCTTGATCGTGTCTGGGCTGAACGCCTTGCCGTTGACCGCGACCAGGGTCATGCCGGTGCCGATGCCGGCGTTGAACGCGGGGCTGTCCCACAGCACGTCGCTGATATCGCCCTTCTCGCCGATCGACAGGCCCAGCGAATAGACCAGGTTCACACCCTTGCTGCGCTGCTCGCCGGCCTTGAACGCCTCGGTCGGCTTGTCGCTATAGACCAGCTTCCAGCCGCTGGCCTCGATGCCGTCGATGATCGGACCGTGCCCGTCGATGCGCTGGCGCAGGAAACCGGCCCAGTCGTAGGCGGCGATGCCGTTAAGCGTGGCGACGATGTCTTCGAAGGTGTACGGGTTGACGTCCCAGTCGCCGTTCTTCATGCCGAAGAACGCCTTGGCGAAATCGTCGATCGAGCGCTTGTCGCCGCTCAGCTCGCGCAACTTGGCGTCCACCGCCAGCCATACCATCTGGCCGCCGGAGTAGTAGTCCTCGCTCATCTGGTAGTTGCGGTACGCGCGAGGCGCGCGCTGGGCGATGGTCGGGTCGTTGGTGGTGTCCTGGATCGTGCGCCAGGCCAGGCCTGGGCGCCCGCGGTCGTAGGTCGCCGCGACACCGGCCAGCATCTCACGCGCCTGCTGCTGGCTCCACAGGCCCGAGCGCGCGGCGACGACGTGGCCGAAGAACTGGGTCTGGCCCTCGTACAGCCACAGCAGCGAGTCGCCCATCGGCACGTTGAAGTTCGGCGTGGCCAGGTCGGCGCCACGGCGGTACTTGCCGTTCCAGGAATGGTTGAACTCGTGCGCCAGCAGGTCGCGGCCGGCCCAGGTCTTGTCCCACTCGGTGAAGTAGCCGGTCACGCCACTGTTCTCGCTGGAGCGGTGATGCTCCAGGCCGATGCCGCCGAGCTTGTCGGTCAGTGCCAGCAGGAAATCGTAGTGGTCGAAGTGGCGCGCGCCGTACAGCTTGTCCATCTGCTGCACCAGCGCCTGGTGCGCCTTCACCTGTTCCGGTTTTGCGTCGAGGAACTTGGCCTCGTCGGCGAACACGTTGAGGTAGACCGGCTGCTTGCCGGCGCCGTCCAGTGCGATGCGCTTGTGGTACTTGCCGGCGAAGATCGGCGAATCCACCAGGTCGTCGTAGTCGATCGGTTTGAAGGTCACCGTGTTGCCGCTGCGGCTGTCAGTCTCCAGCGCGGTCGCGTAGTCCCAGCCCTGCGGCAGGGTCACGCTGGCCACGGTCTTGATGTTGCGCGCGTAGTAGCCGGCCGGGTACAGCGAGGTACTGTTCCACTGCAGGTTGAGCATCTCCGGCGTCATCGTCACCCGTCCCTGCCCGCCGCCCTGCGAGGACAGCAACTTGAACTCGGCGCTGATCGCGCGCGTGCCCTCGGGCACCTCGACCTTGAACGCATAGACGTCGTACGGGTCGCGCGCCCACTTCAGCACCTTGCCCGTATCGCTCTTGACCACCAGCCCGGCGACCTTGTCGATCGTGCCGCTCGGCGAATGGTGGCCCGGGATCCACTCCGGGTACAGCAGGGTCATCGTACCGGGCGTGGCCGGCATCGTGGCGCGCACGCGGAAGATGCGGCGGTCGATGTCGGTGGCATCGACGTCAATGCGCAGCACGCCCTCGTAAGGCACGTCGCGTGGCGGCGCGGTCTGGGCCTGCGCGGACGGCAGCGAAAGGGCGGCGAGCAACGAAATCGCCAGTACGGTGGGGGTCTTCATCGGGGCTCCAGACAGGGCGGACAGCAACTGAGCCGACGATGCTAGCGCCCACCTGTCTGTCCCCCCGCCTGCCATAGGTCATGGCGAGAGCCGGGACCCGGGACCCGGGACCCGGGAAAGCATGCAAACCCGAACGCCATGCGCAATCCGGCTTTGCCTTTCCGGGCCCCCGGTCCCGCCCCCTCAATGCATCATGTTGATGTTGAGGTTGTGCATGACCCACAGCGAGCCGACGATCACGATGCCGATGATCAGGATCGAGAACAGGCCCACCTGTACGTTGGAACGCTGTTCCGGCGAACGGTCCAGGTGCAGGAAGTAGACGATGTGCACCAGCATCTGCACCGCCGCCAGTACTGCGATGACGAGCACGGTCAGGCCACGTGGGAATGCACCGCTCATCACCATCGCGAACGGGATGACGGTCAGCACCACCGCCATCACGAAGCCGATCAGGTAGGACTTCAGGCCACCGCCGTGCGCGGCGGCGGCGTGTGTGTCGGAATGGTTGTCGTGATGGGCCATTACAGGGCTCCCAGCAGGTAGACGACGGTGAACACGCCGATCCAGATGATGTCCAGGAAGTGCCAGAACAGGCTCAGGCACGCCAGACGGGTGCTGTTGCGGGCGGTCAGCCCGTTCCTGGCGATCTGGATCACCAGCACCAGCATCCACAGCAGGCCCGAGGCCACGTGCAGGCCGTGGGTGCCCACCAGCGTGAAGAAGGCCGACAGGAATGCACTGCGGCCCGGACCGGCGCCTTCGTGGATCAGGTGGTGAAACTCGTAGACCTCCATGCACAGGAAGCCGATACCCAGCAGTGCGGTCACCGCCAGCCAGCCATACAGCCCGCCCAGCTTGCGCTTGTGTGCCGACAGCACGGCCAGGCCGAAGGTCAGGCTGCTGAACAGCAGCAGGAAGGTTTCCACCAGCACGAACTTCAGGTCGAACAGCTCCTTGGCGGTCGGCCCGTCCACCGTCGCGCCGGAAAGCACGGCATAGGTGGCGAACAGCCCCGCGAACAGGAAGCAGTCGCTCATCAGGTACACCCAGAAGCCAAACAGCGTGTTGCCGCCGGTGTCGTGGTGCTCGTGGTCGTCATGGCCGCCCGCGTGGGCGGCGTGGTGTTGGTCGAGCGTCGTACTGGACATGGTCATACCGCCTTCGCGGCCGGAGCCGCCTGGTGCTTCTCCAACAAGGCGAAGCGTTCGTTCTCGATGCGCTCGACCTCGGCCGCCGGCACGTAGTAGTCGATGTCGTTGTCGAAGGTGCGGGCAATGAAGCTGCCGATCATCCCGACCAGGCCGACCACGGCCAGCCACCAGATGTGCCAGATCAGCGCGAAGCCCAGCACGGTGCCGAACATGCCGATCCAGAAACCGGCGGCGGTGTTGCGCGGCATGTGGATGTCCTCGTACTTGTCCGGACGCGGCCAGCCCTTGCCGGCCTGCTTGTCCTTCCAGAACTGGTCGATGTCATCGACCTTGGGGACGTGCGCGAAGTTGTAGAACGGCGGCGGCGAGGAGGTCGCCCACTCCAGCGTGCGGCCATCCCACGGGTCGCCGGTGTGGTCCACGTTGTCCTTGCGCTTCCAGATGCTCCAGCCGATCTGCAGCAGGTTGAAGAAGATGCCCAGCGCCACGATGCAGGCGCCGAACGCCGACACGTACAGCCACGGCACCCACTCCGGGTTGCTGAAGGTGTTGAGGCGCCGGGTCATGCCCATGAAGCCCAGCACGTACAGGGGGGTGAAGGTAACGAAGAAGCCGACGATCCAGCAGATCGCCGAGGCCTTGCCGATCCTCTCGTCGAGCTTGAAGCCCAGCGCCTTCGGGAACCAGTAGGCCAGGCCCGCCAGGTAGCCGAACACCACGCCGCCGATGATCGCGTTGTGGAAGTGCGCGATCAGGAACAGGCTGTTGTGCAGCACGAACGAGACCGCCGGGATGGCCATCATCACGCCGGTCATGCCGCCGATGGTGAAGGTGATCATCGCGAAGATCGTCCACAGCACCGGCGAGCGGAAGTGGATGCGGCCGCGGAACATCGTGAACAGCCAGTTGAACAGCTTCACGCCGGTCGGGATCGAGATGATCATCGTCGTGATGCCGAAGAAGGCATTGACGTTGGCACCCGCGCCCATCGTGAAGAAGTGGTGCAGCCAGACGACGAAGGACAGCACGCCGATGCAGCCGGTGGCGTAGACCATCGAGGTGTAGCCGAACAGCGGCTTGCGCGAGAACGTCGCGATCACTTCCGAGTAGATGCCGAACGCCGGCAGCACCAGGATGTACACCTCCGGGTGACCCCAGATCCAGATCAGGTTGATGTACATCATGGCGTTGCCGCCGCCATCGTTGGTGAAGAAGTGCGTGCCCAGGTAGCGGTCGGCCCCCAGCAGCGCCAGCACGACGGTCAGGATCGGGAACGCGGCGACGATCAGGATGTTGGTGATCAGCGCGGTCCAGGTGAAGATCGGCATGCGCATCAGGGTCATGCCCGGCGCGCGCATCTTCAGGATGGTCACGATGAAGTTGACGCCGGTCAACAGCGTACCGAGGCCGGACAGCTGCAACGCCCAGATGTAGTAGTCGACGCCGACCCCTGGACTGTATTCCAGCTCGGACAGTGGCGGGTAGGCCAGCCAGCCGGTCTGCGCGAACTCGCCGACGAACAGCGACAGCATGATCAGGACCACGCCGGACACGAACAGCCAGAAGCTGAGCGAGTTCAGGAACGGGAACGCCACGTCGCGCGCGCCGATCTGCAGCGGCACCACGATGTTGAGCAGGCCGGTCATGAACGGCATGGCCATGAAGAAGATCATGATCACGCCATGCGCGGTGAAGATCTGGTCGTAGTGGTGCGGGGGCAGGAAGCCCTCCGCCGAGCCGCCGGCGACCACCGCCTGCTGCGCGCGCATCATGATCGCGTCAGCGAAGCCGCGCAGCAGCATCACCAGCGCCACGACGATGTACATCACGCCGATCCGCTTGTGGTCGACCGAGGTCAGCCACTCGCGCCACAGCCAGCCCCACAGCTTGAAATAGGTCATCGCGCCCAGGACCGCGGCGCCGCCCAGGACGACCGCGACCAGGGTGACCATGACGATCGGTTCCTGGTACGGAACCGACTCCAGTGAAAGTTTGCCCAGCATCACTTGTCTCCGGTAGTGCACATGGCGACCGGCTCGGCGGCCGACGCCGGATGGTCATGGCCTTCCATGCGGTGGCCCTCGCCCATCATGTGTTTGTCGATCAGCGACTTGAACATGCCGTCCTGCACCGACGCGTAGTAGGTGACCGGATAGTTCTCGTGGTCGTTGCGGTTGGCCGCCAGCGCCTGGTACTCGGCCGCCTGCAGCGACTGCGGCGCGGCCTTGACCTTGGCGACCCAGGCGTCGAAGCCGGCCTGGTCGGCAAGCCCGTGGGCGACGAAGTTCATCTTCGAAAAGCCATGGCCGCTGTAGTTGGCCGAGATGCCACGGAAGTCACCCGGTTCGTTGGCGATCAGGTGCAGCTTGGTCTCCATGCCGGCCATCGCGTAGATCTGCGTGCCCAGCTGCGGGATGAAGAACGAGTTCATCACCGTGTCGGAGGTGATCTTGAAGTTGATCGGGGTATTGACCGGGAAGGCGATCTCGTTGACCGTCGCGATGCCCTGCTCGGGATAGATGAACAGCCACTTCCAGTCCAGCGCCACCGCCTCGATGGTCACCGGCTTGACGTCCGATTGCAGCGGCTTGTACGGATCCAGCGCATGCGAGGAGCGCCAGGTCAGCACCGCCAGCACCAGGATGATCAGACAGGGGATCGACCAGACCACGACTTCGATCGCGGTGGAATGCGACCAGTTCGGCTCGTAGCGCGCCTTGGTGTTGGAGGCGCGGTACTTCCAGGCGAACACGATCGTCATCACGATCACCGGGATGACCACCAGCAGCATCAGCACCACGGAGGTGATCAGCAGGGTCTTCTCATCCTGGCCAACCTGGCCCTTGGGGTTGAGGATGGCCGAATTGCAGCCGGTCAGCAGCAGAAGCAGCGACGGCAGCAGCAGGCCTGGACGGAATACACGCCCGAGGTGTTTCAACGGAATCATCGGTCGATCCATTTGCGAGGGAGCGTCAATCCGCATCCGGCCGCACAAGACGCGCGCTGGATCGGTCATCCATTCCGTACAGAACGGATGACCACGGCTTCGGGACGTGGGCTGACCTGTCAATTTTATTGCGTGCTGCAAGCGCACGAAAGCCGTTGACAGTGATCCGAGACGATTAACCCGGCCATGCACCTGCGACATATTGACGCAGCTGAGCCAGCGCCATGGCACGGCGAGCAGACACGACAACCGGGCCATCCGCGCAGCGGACGGCCCTGGGTCGGAAACGAAAATGGTGCCGGAAACAGGAGTCGAACCTGCGACCTACGCATTACGAATGCGCCGCTCTACCAACTGAGCTATTCCGGCGAAGCCGCGCATTGTAGGGTTCATCGCACGGGACGGTCAATCCAGCTCGGCCATGGTCTTCACCGCAATGCCTCGGCCGGGGGCCTACCCTCCCGCGTGCGAAGGGCCACTCAACCCACCAGCCGCAGCCGCAGCTCCTTCGGCAGCGCAAACACCATCGACTCGGGCTCTCCCGAAAGTTCGGACACGCCACCCGCGCCAAGTTCGCGCAGGCGGTCGATCACGCCATCCACCAGCACCTGCGGCGCGGAGGCACCGGCGGTCAGCCCGACCCGCTGCTTGCCCGCCACCCAGACCGGGTCGATCTCCTGCGCACCGTCGATCAGGTAGGCCTCCACCCCCTCGCGCCGGGCCAGCTCGGCCAGCCGGTTGGAATTGGAGCTGTTCGGCGATCCCACCACCAGCACCAGGTCGCACTGCTCGGCCAGCTCGCGCACCGCGTCCTGGCGGTTCTGGGTGGCATAGCAGATGTCGTCGTTCTTCGGGCCCTGCATCGCCGGGAAGCGTTCACGCAGCGCCTCGATGATCCCGCGGGTGTCGTCCACCGACAGCGTGGTCTGGGTGGTGTAGGCCAGGTTCTCCGGCTGGGCCACGTCCAGGGTCGCGACGTCGTCGATGTCCTCGACCAGGTAGATGCGTCCCTGGCCGCGCTCGCGGTTCCACTGCCCCATCGTACCTTCCACCTCGGGGTGGCCAGCATGGCCGATCAGCACCACGTCGCGCCCGGCGCGACAGTGGCGGGCCACCTCGAAGTGGACCTTGGTCACCAGCGGGCAGGTCGCGTCGAACACCTTCAGCCCGCGCCGCTCGGCCTCCTGGCGAACCGCCTGGGAGACGCCGTGCGCGCTGAAGATCACCGTGTTGCCGTCTGGCACCTCGTCGAGCTCCTCGACGAAGATCGCGCCACGCTGCTTGAGGTCGTCGACCACGAAGCGGTTGTGCACCACCTCGTGGCGCACGTAGATCGGCGCGCCCAGCGTCTCGATCGCGCGCTTGACGATCTCGATCGCACGGTCGACACCAGCGCAGAAGCCACGGGGATTGGCGAGCAGGACGTCCATGGCGGGCATTCTACGGGAATGAGGAAAGGAGAATGGCCTCGGCCGGGCACGACGGGCTTCAGGCGCTTCAGCGCCGATTCCCGGCCCCCGCCCCCTGATTCGCCCCCTTGTCGAACAGCCCGAACAGCACGATCCCGACCGCGCCGGCGACGATCGCCGAGTCGGCGAGGTTGAACGGAGGCCACCAATGGTCGCCCACGTACCACAGGATGAAATCGACCACATGGCCATGCACCAGCCGGTCGATCACGTTGCCGATCGCCCCGCCGATCACCAGCGCGTAGGGCAGCGCGCTGCGCCATGCGCCGCGCGGGGTGCGCGACAGCCAGAACGCCAACAGCGTGCTGATACCGACCGCCAGCGCGGCGAAGAACCACAGCTGCCAGCCGCCGGCATTGCTCAGAAGACTGAACGCGGCACCGGTGTTGTAGGTACGAAACCAGCTCCAGAAACCGTCGATCACCGGCACCGGTGTGAACTCGGGCAGGCTGGACAGCACCCAGGCCTTGCTCCACTGGTCCAGGCCGATGATCACCGCCGACAGCAGCAGCCAGATCAGAGCGTTGGGTTTGGGTCTTGCAGTCATCGGTCGCTCAATCCAGGCAGATCAGTGAAATGGGGAGACCCCTGTAGGAGGGACTTCAGTCCCGATGGGCTTTACCGGCAAAGCCCGTCGGGACTGAAGTCCCTCCTACAGTGAAGCAGGCCGGTCAGAACCAGCGCCGGTCCTCGCCCGGGCCCTCGACGTTGCTCGCGCAACGCCCGCACAGCGCCGGATGCTCGGGATCGGCGCCGACGTCGCCGCGGTGGTGCCAGCAGCGCACGCACTTGGGCTTGGTCGTCGGCTGCGCGCTGACGAAGATGTCGTCGGTGCTGGCCGGGGTCACGATCACGTCGCCGCTGATGAACAGAAAGCGCAGTTCGTCGGCCAATGGCTGCCAGCGCGCGGCACTGACCGCATCGGCGGCAATGGTGATCTCCGCCTCCAGCGCCGCGCCGATCACACCGTTGGCGCGCATCGGCTCGAGCACCTTGGCGACCTGCTCGCGCAGCACCAGCAGCTTGTCGAAGTCGGCCGCACTCAGCTCGGTACCGGCCGGCAACGGCGCCAGGCCGTCGTACCAGGTCGCGAACAGCACGTTGGCCTTGCGCTCACCCGGCAGGTAGCCCCACAGCTCGTCGGCGGTGAAGCTCAGCACCGGCGCGATCCAGCGCACGAACGCCTCGGCGACGCGGTACATCGCGCTCTGCGCCGAGCGGCGCCCGCGCGAATCCTCGGCCATCGTGTACAGCCGGTCCTTGGTGACGTCCAGGTACAGCGAGCCCAGGTCGACACTGCAGAAGTTCAGCAACGCCTGCACGATCGTGGCGAAGTCGTAGCGCTCGTAGGCCGCCTTGATCTTCTCCTGAACTTCCCAGGCGCGATGCACGATCCAGCGATCCAGCGCGACCATGTCCTCCAGCGGGCGCAGCTGCGCGGCCGGGTCGAAGCCGGCCAGGTTGCCGAGCAGGAAGCGCGCGGTGTTGCGGATGCGGCGGTAGGCGTCGGCGTTGCGCTTGAGGATCTCCTGCGACAGCGACATCTCGTTGCTGTAGTCGGCCGAGGCGATCCACAGGCGCAGGATGTCCGCGCCCAGCGTTTTCATGATGTCCTGTGGCTCGATGCCGTTGCCGAGCGACTTGGACATCTTGCGGCCATGCTCGTCGACGGTGAAGCCGTGGGTCAGGCACTGCCGGTACGGCGCCACCTTGTCGATCGCCACGCCGGTCAGCAGCGAGGACTGGAACCAGCCGCGGTGCTGGTCCGAGCCCTCCAGGTACAGGTCGGCCGGCTTGGGCAGGCCGCGATCAGGCAGCACCGCCTCGTGGGTGATGCCGGAGTCGAACCAGACGTCGAGGATGTCGGTGATCTTCTCGTACTGCGCGGCGTCCGCGCCGAGCAGCTCGGCCGGCTCCAGCGCGTACCACACGTCGATGCCCCCCTGCTCCACCCGGTCGGCGACCTGGCGCATCAGCTCGGTGCTGCGCGGGTGCGGCTCGCCGCTCTCGCGATGCACGAACAGCGCGATCGGCACCCCCCAGGTGCGCTGACGCGAAATCGTCCAGTCCGGGCGCCCGTCGATCATGCCGGCGATGCGCGCCTGGCCCCATTCCGGATACCAGATCACAGCTTCGATCGCCTTGAGCGCATCGGCGCGCAGACCGGCCTGCTCCATCGAGATGAACCACTGCGGGGTGGCACGGAACGCGATCGGGGTCTTGTGACGCCAGCAGTGCGGGTAGCTGTGCTCAAGCTTGCCGGCCGCCAGCAGCGTGTCGTTGCCGCGCAGCGCCTCGATGATGACGTCGTTGGCCTTCCAGATGTGCAACCCAGCCAGTTCGGCACCGACGACCACTGGGGTCGAAGGCAGATACACGCCACGGCCGTCGATCGGGTTGATCTGCGCGGCGGAGTAGCGCTCGATCAGCCCGTACTGTTTGGCAACCTGATAGTCCTCCTGGCCGTGGCCGGGCGCGGTATGGACCGCGCCGGTGCCGTCCTCGTCGGAGACGTGGGCACCGAGGATCAGCGGTATGTCGCGCTCGGCATAGGCCGGGTGCGCCAGCAGCAGGCCCTCCAGCGCTGCGCCCTTGGCGTGGCCGTGCACGACTACATCCACGACGCCGTAGCGTTGCAGCGCCTTGGCCGCCAGCGCCTCGGCCAGCACCACCCAGCGCGGCGCGCCATTGCGCGCCGGCCCCTCGACCAGCACGTAGTCCAGCTCCGCGCCCAGCGTCACCGCCAGCGAGGCCGGCAGCGTCCATGGCGTGGTGGTCCAGATCGGCACCGCGACCTCGACGCCTTCCGGCAGCGCCGCGCCGAACTTCGCCGCCAGCGCCGCGCCGTCGCGCGCCGGGTAGCCGATGTCGACGGTCGGCGAGAGCTTGTCGGCGTACTCGATCTCGGCCTCGGCCAGCGCCGAGCCGCAATCGAAGCACCAGTGCACAGGCTTGACCCCACGGGTCAGGTGGCCGTTGTCGATCACCTTGGCCAGCGCGCGGATCTCGTTGGCCTCGAAGCGGAAGTCCAGCGACTTGTACGGGTTGTCCCAGTCGCCGATCACGCCCAGGCGCTTGAAGTCGCGGCGTTGCAGCTCGATCTGCTCGGCGGCGTACTCGCGGCACTTCTGGCGGAACTCGGTGGCGTCCAGCTTAACCCCGACCTTGCCCCACTTCTTCTCGATCGCGATCTCGATCGGCAGGCCGTGGCAGTCCCAGCCCGGGATGTACGGCGCGTCGAAGCCGGCCAGATACTTGGACTTGACGATGATGTCCTTGAGGATCTTGTTGACCGCATGGCCGAGGTGGATCGCGCCGTTGGCATACGGCGGGCCGTCGTGCAGCACGAACAGCGGCCGGCCCTTGGCGTTTTCGCGCAACTGCGCGTACAGGCCCTCGCCTTCCCAGCGCTCCAGGATGCCCGGCTCGCGCTTGGGCAGGTCGCCACGCATCGGGAATTCCGTCGCCGGCAGGTGGAGGGTGGCTTTGTAGTCTTGAGTCACAGGCTTCTACCGTTGCGCAGCGGCTTCTATTGAAGAGTCCGCACATGGATGTGCGGGATTTTGCGAGGGACTCGCATGAAGAACACGGCGCGCCTCTTGCGCGTCGCGGTGCATCTGTTCGGTCAGGGCGTCCAGCCCGGAGAATTTTTCCTCGTCGCGCAGCTTGGCGACGAACTCGACCTGGATGTGGCGCCCGTACAGGTCGCCCTGGTAGTCGAACAAGTGGGCCTCCAGCAGCGGCTCCACGCCAGCCACGGTAGGCCGGGTGCCGAAGCTGGACACCGACGGCCACGGCTGCTCGAACACCCCGTGCACCCAGGTCGCATAGATCCCCGACAGCGCCGGCGTGTGCGGGAAACGCAGGTTGGCGGTCGGGAAACCCAGGGTACGACCGAGCTGGCGCCCGCGCACCACCCGCCCGCCGATCGTGTAGGGCCGGCCGAGCAGATCGGCGGCATGTGCGAACTCGCCGGCGGTCAGCAGCTCGCGGACGCGGGTGGCCGAGATGCGCTCGCCGTGCAGGTGCACCGGCTCGATCTCGCCGGCGGCGAAGCCCAGTTCCGCGCCCATCCGCCGCAGCAACGCGATGTCGCCACCACGCCGGTGGCCGAAGCGGAACTCCGGCCCGATCCACACTTCCCGCGCCCGCAACCGCGCGACCAGCGCGCGCCGCACGAAGTCCTCGGCGCTCATCGCCGAGAGCCGGCGGTCGAACCGGATCAGGCCGATCCCATCGGCGCCGAAGCCGCGCAGACCCTCGACCTTGGCGCGCGCCAGGGTCAGCCGTGGCGGTGGCGCGCCCGTGGCGAAGAACTCGCGCGGCAACGGCTCGAAGCTGACCGCCACCGCCGGCACGCCCAGCGCGCGGGCACGCGCGACCGCATGGCGCACCAGCGCACGATGGCCCTGGTGCAGGCCATCGAAGGCGCCGACGCAGACCACGCTTCCGTGCGGGAACAGGGTCCCGCCTTCGACGTCTCTAAAAAGCCTGCTCATTCCGTATCGGGGATATCTGGCCGGAGGCCGACAGTGCGACATGTAAGCCTGGAAGTATAGCGGGCCGGCCCTGGATCAATGCTCGCGGAGATCGCGCGGGCGGAAACCCATGGCGAGCTGGACCAGCACATAGGTGGCGCCACCGCTCGCCACCAACCCGAGCAGGCCGCCCATGCGGTGCCATTTGTCCATGCCGGTGAAGTCCGGCAACCCGTGCAGGCCAGCCCCGACCACAGCCGCCATCGCCAGGCACGACACCAGCAGCCGCAGCAGGAATCCGCTCCAGCCGGGCCTGCGCCGGTAGACCCCGGCCTTGCCGAGCCAATACCACAGCAGCCCGAGGTTGATGTAGCTGGCCAGCGCGCTGGCCAGGCCCAGCGCCAAGTGCAGGCCCGGGGTGCGCTTGAGCGCCTCCATCACCCCCAGCGCACGCACTTCCGGCGCCACCATGAGCTGGTAGATCAGCGCCAGGAAGGCGATGTTGAGCAGCATGTTGGCCACCAGCGAGACCACGCCGGCGCGTACCGGGGTGCGCGTATCCTGGCGCGCGTAAAAGGCCGGCAGCACCACCTTGACCAACGCGAAGGCCGGCAGACCGAAACTCAGCCCCAGCACCGACAGCGCGGTCATCTGGGTCGAAAATGCGGTGAACTTGCCGTACTGGAACATCGTCGCCACCAATGGCGTCGCCAACAGCATCAGCCCGACCGTCGCCGGCACAGCGATCAGCAGGGTCGTGCGCAACCCCCAGTCCAACGCCGCCGAAAAGCCTTCGCCATCGGTCTTGACGTGGTGCCGGGACAACGCCGGCAGGATCACCGTGCCCAGCGCCACGCCGAACAGGCCCAGCGGCAGCTCCAGGAAGCGCCCGCCCTGATCCAGCCAGGACTGCGAACCATCGTAGAGACGGGCCGCGATCACCGTATCCAGCAACAGGTTGATCTGGGCGATCGAGGAACCGAACAGGGTGGGCACCATCAGCGTCATCACCCGGCGCACGTCCGGGTGGCTCCAGCCCCAGCGCGGCAGTGTAAGCAGGTCGATCCGCTTCAGCGAAGGAAACTGGAACAGCAGCTGCAATATGCCGGCCAGCAGCACCGCCCAGCCCATCGCCAGGATCGGGATCCCCAGCCTCGGCGCCAGCCACAATGCGCCGGCAATCATGCACAGATTGAGGATGACCGGGGTCAGCGCCGGCATCGCGAAGCGCTGGAAGCTGTTGAGCGCTCCGCCGGCCAGCGCGGTGAGCGATACGAACAGCAGGAACGGGAACGTCAGCTGCAACAACTGCTTGATCAGCGAGTACTTCTCCGGATCGGCGGCCGCTCCATCGCTGAACAGCGTCGCCAGCTGCGGGGTCAGCAGCAATCCCAATGCGGTCACCAGCAACAGTACCCCGCCCAGGGTCCCGGACACCCGGGACATCAGATCGCGCAGCTCGGCGTGGCTGCGCGTCTCCTTCACCTCGGTGAACACCGGCACGAAAGCGGTCGAGAACGAGCCCTCCGCGAACAGCCGGCGCAGGAAGTTCGGGATCCGGAACGCCACCCAGAACGCATCCGTGGTCGCGTTGGTACCGAAGCTGTAGCTGATCGACCAGTCCCGGACCAACCCGAGCACCCGGGAAATCATCGTCATGCTGCTGAACGAGAGCATGCTTCTCAACAGACGGGGCTTGCTCAACGGGACACCCTCTTGACAACTGACTTGACGCACCCTTCAGATCCGATCATAATCTCGCGCTTGCTTTTTCCATCACATCGATTTTTCAGGAAACCACCACCGTGGCCAATATCAAGTCCGCCAAGAAGCGCGCCAAGCAGACCGTCGTGCGCAACACGCGCAACACGGCTCAGCGTTCGCAGCTGCGCACCGCCGTCAAGAAGGTGATCAAGGCCCTTGACGCCAACGATGCCGCCGGCGCCGAAGCCGCCTTTGCCGTCGCCCAGCCCCTGCTCGACCGTTTCAGCGCCCGCGGCCTGATTCATAAGAACAAGGCTTCGCGCCACAAGAGCCGCCTGACCGCCCGCATCAAGGCCCTCAAGGCTGCCTGATCCGGCGTTGCCACCGGCGGCCCTGCCGCCGGCAGCACAAGAAAACCCGGCCGAGGCCGGGTTTTTTGTTGCTCCGCTTGTTGTCGCAGGAGCGGCTTCAGCCGCGACGGGGCCTTCCCACCCAAAGCCCCGCACCCGGATATACGGCGCTCTCACGCAGGATTCGAACGAGGGCGCCGGAGCGGCCGGAGTGGCCACGGCGAAGGCATCGCTCACGCGCCCTGCTCCGCCCGCTCCGCCTGCTCGGCGCGCTGGCGGTCGAAGAACGCCATCACGTCCTTCATGATCGGCCAGGTGCCCTCGCGGCCGAGCGCCGAGACCAGGTACCACGGCCCGCTCCAGCCCAGCTCGGCGATCACCGCCTCGGCGGCCACGCGCGCCTCGTCCTCGAACATCAGGTCGGCCTTGTTCAGCACCAGCCAGCGCGGCTTGGCCAGCAGCTCCGGGTCGTGCCGCTCCAGCTCGCGCTCGAGCATGCGCACCTGCTCGGCCGGCGAGACGCCCTCCACGCCGCCCTCCATCGGCGAGACATCCACCAGATGCAGCAGCAGGCGGGTGCGCTGCAGGTGGCGCAGGAACTGCGTGCCCAGGCCTGCACCCTCGGCCGCCCCCTCGATCAGGCCCGGCACGTCGGCGATCACGAAGCTGCGGTGCGCCTCGACGCTGACCACGCCCAGGTTCGGGTAGAGCGTGGTGAACGGATAGTCGGCGACCTTCGGCGTCGCCGCCGAGACGGCGCGAATGAAGGTGCTCTTGCCGGCGTTCGGGAACCCCAGCAGACCGACGTCGGCCAGCAGCTTCAGCTCCAGCTTGAGCGTGCGCTCCTCGCCATCCTCGCCCGGCGTGGCCTGACGCGGGGCACGGTTGACCGAGCTCTTGAAGTGCATGTTACCCAGGCCGCCCTTGCCGCCGCGGGCGACCAGCAGGCGGTCGCCGTGGCGAGTCATGTCGCCGATGACCTCGTCGGTGGCCACGTTCATCACCACCGTGCCGACCGGCACGGTGATGATCCGGTCCTCGCCGGCCTTGCCGTACATCTGCCGGCCCATGCCGTTCTCACCGCGCTGCGCCTTGAAGTTGCGCTCGTGACGGAAATCGACCAGCGTGTTGAGGTTCTCGTCGGCGACCAGCCAGACGCTGCCGCCGTTGCCGCCGTCGCCGCCGTCCGGCCCGCCGAGCGGGATGAACTTCTCGCGCCGGAAGCCGACGCAGCCATTGCCGCCGTTGCCGGCGATCACCTGGATTTCAGCTTCGTCTACGAGTTTCATGGAACATGCGGCCTTTGGAGAACGGGAAGTGTAATCGCTTCGGTCCATGCTTCCGCTTTTCGTAGGAGCGACTTCAGTCGCGATAAGGCTTTCCCGGGAAGGCCCATCGCGACTGAAGTCGCTCCTACGAAAAACGAAGCACGACAGATTTGCGGACGTACAACGAAAAGCCCCGCCGAAGCGGGGCTTTTCGTCAGCGGGCCCGCGCGATGCGCGGCCCCTGGAGGCTGCGGCTTACGCCTCGGCGACGACGCTCACGGTGCGACGCTTCTTGGCACCCTTGACCGAGAACTCGACCTTGCCGTCGACCAGCGCGAACAGCGTGTGGTCACGACCCAGGCCGACGCCGGCGCCCGGGTGGAACTGGGTGCCGCGCTGACGCACGATGATGTTGCCAGCCTCGATGGCCTGGCCGCCGTAGATCTTGACGCCCAGGTACTTCGGGTTGGAATCGCGACCGTTGCGCGAGGAACCTACGCCCTTTTTGTGTGCCATGACGGATTCTCCTCAGTGCTTAGCCGGCGATGCCGGTGATCTGGATTTCGGTGTAGTACTGCCGGTGCCCCTGGCGTTTCATGTGGTGCTTGCGGCGGCGGAACTTGATGATGCGCACCTTGTCGGCACGGCCGTGCGAGACGACCTTGGCGGTGACCGAGGCACCCTTCAGCGCGTCGCCCAGCTTGATGCCGTCGCTGTCGCCCAGCAGCAGGATGTTGTCGAACTTGATCTCGGAGCCGGCCTCGACTTCGAGCTTTTCCACGCGGAGCGTTTCGCCCTGCGCGACGCGGTATTGCTTACCGCCGGTGACCAGAACTGCGTACATGTCGTTGTCTCTTCTGTAGTTATTCTAGAACTGCCTAGCCATCCACCGGACGCAAACCCAGCAAATGGACCGCCAATTCTACCTGGCGGCGGCACCGCTGGTCAAATCGCCCTCCGCCATCACCTCGGATCTGGCATTGCCCGCCCCACACAGGCAGGCCCGACGACGTCCGCTCGGCCCTGATGCAGGACCCGCGGCAAGGGAATCCACCCCGCCTCGAATCCCGCAGCAGCCGTCGCAGAGACTTCCGTTTCATGCATTTGCCCCCATCCTGTCCAGTCGATAGGCTTGCCTATTGGCCTGGTGTTCCCGGTACCACTCCTCCCCCGTTCGAAGGCCCCCGATGGCGCTGGACTACATCCGCATCCGCGGCGCGCGGACGCACAATCTCAAGAACCTCGATCTCGACCTGCCCCGCGACAAGCTGATCGTCATCACCGGCCTGTCCGGCTCGGGCAAATCCTCGCTCGCGTTCGACACCATCTACGCCGAGGGCCAGCGCCGCTACGTCGAGTCGCTGTCGGCCTACGCCCGGCAGTTCCTGAGCGTGATGGAGAAGCCGGACATCGACCACATCGAGGGCCTGTCGCCGGCGATCTCGATCGAGCAGAAGTCGACCAGCCACAACCCGCGTTCCACGGTCGGCACGATCACCGAGATCTACGACTACCTGCGCCTGCTGTACGCGCGCGTGGGCACCCCGCGCTGCCCCGACCACGGCTACCCGCTGGAGGCGCAGACGGTCAGCCAGATGGTCGACCAGGTGCTGGCGCTCGATCCCGAGCAGCGCTACATGCTGCTGGCGCCGGTGATCCGCGAGCGCAAGGGCGAGCACGCCCAGGTGTTCGAGCAGTTGCGCGCGCAGGGTTTCGTGCGCGTGCGGGTGGACGGCGAGCTGTACGAGATCGACGCGGTGCCGGCGCTGGCGCTGCGCCAGAAGCACACCATCGAGGCGGTGATCGACCGCTTCCGCCCGCGCGAGGACCTCAAGCAACGCCTGGCCGAGAGCTTCGAGACCGCGCTCAAGCTGGGCGACGGCATGGCCGCGGTGCAGTCGCTGGACGCCGCGCAGGCGGCGGCGACGCTGTTCTCGTCCAAGTACTCCTGCCCGGTCTGCGACTACTCGCTGCCCGAGCTGGAACCGCGCCTGTTCTCGTTCAACGCGCCGATGGGCGCCTGCCCGTCCTGCGACGGGCTGGGCGTGGCCGAGTTCTTCGACCCGGCCAAGGTCGTGGTGCACCCGGAACTGTCGCTGTCGGCCGGCGCGGTGCGCGGCTGGGACCGCCGCAACGCCTACTATTTCCAGCTGATCGCCTCGCTGGCCAGGCACTACAAGTTCGACGTCGACGCGCCCTGGCAGATGCTGCCCGAGCAGGTGCGCCAGGCGGTGCTGTACGGCAGCGGCGAGGAGGTGATCACCTTCACCTACTTCACCGAGTCCGGCGGGCGCACCCAGCGCAAGCACAAGTTCGAGGGCATCATCCCGAACCTGGAGCGTCGCTACCGCGAGACCGAGTCGGCCGCGGTGCAGGAGGAACTGGGCAAGTACATCAGCGAGCGCGCCTGTCCGGACTGCGGCGGCGCGCGCCTGAACCGCGCCGCGCGCAACGTGTTCGTCGCCGAGCGGCCGCTGCCGGAGATCGTGGTGATGCCGATCGACGAGGCGCTGACGTTCTTCCGCGAGCTGAGCCTGCCGGGCTGGCGCGGCGAGATCGCCGCCAAGATCGTCAAGGAGATCGGCGAGCGGCTGGGCTTCCTGGTCGACGTCGGCCTGGACTACCTCACGCTGGAGCGCAAGGCCGACACCCTGTCCGGCGGCGAGGCCCAGCGCATCCGCCTGGCCTCGCAGATCGGCGCCGGCCTGGTCGGGGTGATGTACGTGCTCGACGAGCCGTCGATCGGTCTGCACCAGCGCGACAACGAGCGCCTGCTCGGCACCCTGACCCGGCTGCGCGACCTCGGCAACACCGTGATCGTGGTCGAGCACGACGAGGACGCGATCCGCCTGGCCGACCACGTGCTCGACATCGGCCCGGGTGCCGGCGTGCACGGCGGCGAGATCTGCGCGCAGGGCACGCTCGAGGACATCCTGGCCTCGCCGCGCTCGCTGACCGGCCAATACTTGTCGGGCAAGCGCCAGATCGAGATCCCGAAACAGCGCCACAAACCGAACCCGAAGATGACCCTGCGCCTGCGCGGGGCGACCGGCAACAACCTGAAGGACGTGGACCTGGAGATCCCGGCCGGGCTGCTGACCTGCGTGACCGGCGTGTCCGGCTCGGGCAAGTCCACGCTGATCAACGACACCCTGTTCGCGCTGGCCGCCAACGAGATCAATGGGGCCTCGCATCCGGTGGCGGCGTACCGCGAGGTCGAGCACCTGGACCTGTTCGACAAGGTCGTGGACATCGACCAGTCGCCGATCGGGCGCACCCCGCGCTCCAACCCGGCGACCTACACCGGCCTGTTCACGCCACTGCGCGAGCTGTTCGCGCAGGTGCCGGAGGCGCGCGCGCGCGGCTACTCGCCGGGCCGCTTCAGCTTCAACGTGCGCGGCGGCCGCTGCGAGGCCTGCCAGGGCGACGGCCTGATCAAGGTCGAGATGCACTTCCTGCCGGACGTGTACGTGCCCTGCGACGTCTGCCACGGCAAGCGCTACAAC
>JASGDF010000140.1:0-30765 GCA_047607345.1 Pseudomonas sp.
CGCGTCGGCAGCGCCGCAATGGCGGCCGGCGCAGTCGCCGCTGGGCCTGCGCGTAGCCGACGCCCCGGCCGCCTATGCCGCGCTGTACGCGCCGCAGGGCGAGCCGGCCGGCACGAACGCTGCGGCGTCGTTCGCGCCGCTGCCCGGCACCGGCGCGGCGCAGGCCGGACTGCCGCCGACCGACGCGGCCAGCGGCGTACCGCCGCTCGGCTACGCGATCGCCCAGTTGCACGGCATCTACGTGCTGGCCGAGAACGCCGAGGGACTGATCGTCGTGGACATGCATGCCGCGCACGAGCGCATCGGCTACGAGCGGCTCAAGAGCGCGCACGACGGCATCGGCCTGCGCGCGCAGCCGCTGCTGGTGCCGATCACGCTGGCGGTCGGCGAGCGCGAGGCCGATGTCGCCGAGCGCGAGGCGGAAACGCTGGCGCTGCTGGGGTTCGAGGTGACCCGCAGCGGCCCCGGCTCGCTGCATGTGCGCAGCATCCCGGCGCTGCTCGCCAACGCCGAGCCGGAGGCGCTGCTGCGCGACGTGCTCGGCGACCTGCGCGAGCATGGCCAGAGTCGGCGCGTGGCGAGCGTGCGCGACGAACTGCTCTCGACGATGGCCTGCCATGGCGCGGTGCGCGCCAACCGGCGGCTGACGATCCCGGAAATGAACGCGCTGCTGCGCGACATGGAAGCGACCGAGCGCTCCGGGCAGTGCAATCACGGGCGCCCGACCTGGGCGCGTTTCTCGCTGGCGGAGATCGACCGCTGGTTCCTGAGGGGGCGTTGATGAAACGGGTGGCATCGATAAGGCGTTGGACCAGGGGAGGCGCGATGGGGCTGGCGGCGGTGTTCGCGCTGGCTGGCTGCGGTCGCGAAGGCGCGCAGCCGCCGGTCAGGCCGGCCGTGGCGCTGGACAAGCAGTTCCTCGCCGACGACCGGGCCTGGCGCGAGCGACGCCTGGAGGAGCTGCGCAAGCCGGATGGCTGGACCAGCCTGGTCGGCCTGCACTGGCTGGAGCTGAAGGCGCACTACATCGGCAGCGGTCCCGGCAGCGGCATCCGCCTGGCGGTCGGGCCGGCCAGGATGGGCATGGTCTCGGTGGACGGCGACCAGGTCTGGTTCACGCCGGAGACGAACGCCGCGCTGGTATTGGACGGCAAGCCGCTGACCGGGCGTGTCCGTTTCTACAGCGATCGCGACGCGCATCCGACCCGGATCGATTTCGACGGCGGCAAGGGCCAGCTCACGCTGATCCAGCGTGGCGACCGGCGCGCATTGCGGGTGCGTCACGCCGACGCGGATGCCCGTGTGCATTTCGCCGGGCTGGACTACTGGCCGGCCGACCCTGCCTGGCGTATCGAGGCGCGCTACCTGCCCAATGCGCCGGGCAAGACCCTCCCGATCGTCGACATCATCGGTATCACCGCCGAGCAGCCCAATGCCGGCGCGGTCGAGTTCGAGAAGGACGGCAAACGTTACCGGCTGGAGGCGATCGGCGAGCCGGGAGGCGCGCTGTTCATCGTGTTCGCCGACCGTACCAGTGGGCATGGCAGTTATCCGGCCGGGCGCTTCCTCGATGTCGGCGCGGCGGACGCGCAGGGCCGCGTGGTGCTCGACTTCAACCGTGCCTACAACCCGCCGTGCGCGTTCACTCCGTTCGCCACCTGCCCGTTGCCGCCGCCGGAAAACCGCATCGACCTGGCGGTGACGGCCGGGGAGAAGAACTACCACCACGAGCCGAGCCCAGCCGGAGTCGACACGCCGTGAGGCGGCGTGCTTCGTCGCCCGAGGCGGCGGGATCGAGGGTGATGGCTTGCCGCCGCGCAGCTCAGGCAAAACGGCCCGGCTGGCTACCTTTCGTATCGGCATGCCTGGTGCTGCTATGGTTGGTGGTTGGGCCGTCGCCAGCGCTCGCGCAGGCGGGCACTGGCGTGCGTCCGCCGCCGGTACCGCTGTTGTGGAAGGTCAGCAAGGGCGATGCGCGCGTGTACCTGCTCGGCTCGTTCCACCTGCTGAAGCAGGACGACTATCCGCTGTCGCCGGATGTCGATCGCGCCTTCGCCGACGCGCGGCGGCTGGTATTCGAGCTTGCGCCGGAGGAAGTCGAATCTCCCGACCTGGGCCGCAGGATGGTGCAGGCCGCGCTGCGCCAGGATGGCTCCTCGCTGCAGCAGGAACTGGACGCGCAGACCTGGCGCAAGCTGCAGGCCTACGCCGCGAGTCGCAGGTTGTCGCTGGATACGTTGACGGGCTACCGGCCCTGGTTCGTCGGTCTGACGGTCAGCCTCGCCGGGATGGCGCAGCAGGGCATGGACCCGGTGCTTGGCCTGGACCGGCATTTCATGCAACTGGCGGCGAAGTCAGGCAAGCCGGCGACAGGCCTGGAGCGTGCCGACGAGCAGATCGCGCTGCTGGCCGGAATGTCGCCGGAGGAGCAGCGGCAGATGCTGGCCGAGTCGCTGGACGATGCCGCCGGCGGCGAGGGCCAGACCGGGCGACTGCACGAGGCCTGGAGGCGCGGCGATGCCGAACGGCTGTGGAAGGAGATGGCGCAGGACATGCGGCGGCAGTACCCGGCGCTGTATCGCAGCATCAACGTGGAACGCAACGAGCGCTGGGTGCCCAGGCTCGAACAGATGCTGCGGTCGGCCCCCGCGGATGGCAACGTGCTGGTCGTGGTCGGCGCGCTGCACCTGCTTGGTGGCGACGGCGTGGTCGAGAAGCTGCGCGCGCGTGGCTACCGGGTGGAGCGGGTCTGCTCGGCGTGCGCGGGCGGGCAGTCTGCTGAGACTCGACGTTAACTGGGTCTCCTGACGGGGGAGAGGGGGTTTGTCGGGCTTCAGCGCGAACCGGTGCGGGTCTTGCCGGCCGGGCCGGTCGCGCCGGAGGAGGGCGTGGAACCGCTGCCGCCACCGCCGCTGCCGGTCGGACGTCCGAAGCCGGTGCTGAAGCTGCGCTGGAACTCCTGCCACAGCTCCAGGTTGCGCTCGGTGAGCTGGTTCATCATCGCCCACGGGGTCTGGCCGAGCAGGTTGCCCATCTGCTGGCGGAACTGCTGCTGCTGGTCCAGGAACACCTGCATGCTGCGTTCAAGGTAGTTGCCCATGAAGCCCTGCAGAGAGTCGCCGTAGAAACGGATGATCTGGCTCAGCAACTGTGTCGACAGCATCGGTTCGCCGTCCGATTCCTGGCCGGCGATGATCTGCAGCAGCACCGTGCGGGTCAGGTCCTCGCCGCTCTTGGCGTCGCGCACCTCGAATTCCTCGCCGTCGATGATCAACTGCCGCACGTCCTCGATCGTGATGTAGCTGGAGATCTCCGTGTCGTACAGACGCCGATTCGGGTACTTCTTGATGATGCGAAGTCCAGCCATGGAGCGGATACTCGTGACGGTCAGGGGCTCAGGATGGCGCAGCGCAACAGCGCTTGCAACCGGCGAAAGTCAGAAATGGCGGCAAATTTCGCATCCCGACATGCTGCGCAACATGGATTTTTCTGCGATTTCAGCATCTTGCAGCATGCGCAGCATCGACTGTGGTGTGTCGCAGCCCGCCACAGGCCCGTTGAACTGTCCGGCGATGGGCGACGGCCCGGATCACCACCCCATGTGATGGCCGCCGTTGATGTCGAGGTTGGAGCCGGTGATCCAGGCGGCCTCGTCGGCGACCAGGAACGCGACCGCGTAGGCGATCTCCTCCGGCTTGCCGAGTCGGCCGGTGGGGATGTCGGCGATGATCTTGGCGCGGACTTCCTCGGGCACCGCCATCACCATGTCGGTGGCGACGTAGCCGGGCGAGACGGTGTTGACGGTGATGCCGAACGCGGCGTTCTCGCGCGCCAGCGAGATGGTGAAGCCATGCATGCCGGCCTTGGCGGCGGCGTAGTTGGCCTGGCCGTACTGGCCCTTGAGGCCATTGATCGAGCTGATCTGGATGATCCGGCCCCAGCCGCGCCTGCGCATGCCCTCGATGACCGGCCGGGTGACGTTGAACACCGAGTTGAGGTTGGTATTGATGACCTCGTGCCACTGCTCCGGGGTCATCCGGTGGAAGGTGGTGTCGCGGGTGATGCCGGCGTTGTTGACCAGTACCTCGATCGGGCCGAGCCCGGCCTCGACTTCCTCGACCAGTGCCCGCGCATGTTCCGGCGCGGCGACGTCGCCGCGGAAAAGCGCGATCCGGTAGCCGTCCGCCTGCATGCGCTGCTGCCACTGCCGTGCCTTTTCCTCGTTGCGGTAGTTGGTGGCGACCTGGTGTCCCTGGTCGGCCAGGCGTTTGCAGATGGCGCTGCCGATGCCGCCGGTGCCGCCGGTGACCAGTGTGACGCGCGATGTCATGCGGGGATGCTCCAGGGGCGAACGGATGGGACTGGCGATTCTAGGCCGGAATCGCGCTTGCCGGATTCCCTGGCCATGTTCCGGCAGCACCGGGTTCGTTCGGCCGGGACCGTGCGGGGAAAGCCCCAGCCGAGCAAGTCCGGTGCTACACGGGCAGCCGACGCGGGATCAGGTCCGGCCGGAAATGCTGCAGCATCCACCGCAGCATTTGCTCCGGCGCGGCGCGGGCGGGCAGGCGTCCGGATGGCTGACCCAGGCAGTGCCAGGCGCGGTGCAGGGCGGGCGCGGGATCGGTGTCGTCCAGTGCCCGCGCTGATTCCGACTTGGAAAGCTTGCGGCCGGCCGCGTCCAGCAGCAGCGGCAGATGCAGGTAGCGTGGCGGCGGCAGCCCGAGCGCGGCGTGCAGCAGGATCTGGCGTGGGGTGGAGTCCAGCAGGTCGGCGCCGCGCACCACGTCGGTGATGCCCTGTTCGGCGTCGTCTACGACCACCGCCAACTGGTAGGCCCAGTGCCCGTCGCTGCGGCGCAGCACGAAATCGCCGACCTCGGCATGCACGTCCTGTCCGACCAGGCCCTGCAAGCCGTCTGCGAACTCGATCCTGCATCCCGGCCGCACCCGCAGCCGCGCGGCCTGCCGCGCGCGCGGCGGATGCTCGACGCAGTGGTGGTGCAGGCCGCCCACGGTGGCGAGGTCGCTGCGGCTGCAGCCGCAGGCAAAGGCAAGCCCGCGTTGCAGCAGCGTGTCGAGCGCCTGCTGGTAGAGCGCGTGGCGTTCGCTCTGGCGCACGACCGGGCCGTCCGGGTGCAGCCCGAACGCGTGCAGGCTGCGCAACTGCGTCTCGGCGGCGCCGGCGACGGTGCGCGGCGGATCGATGTCCTCGATCCGCACAAGCCATTCCCCGCCGGCCTGGCGCGCCAGCAGCCAGCTGCCAAGCGCCGCCAGCAGCGAGCCGAGATGGAGCGGGCCGGTCGGCGAGGGCGCGAACCGACCACGGTAGGGAGAAGGAGCCATGGCCAGCTGAATCGTCAGTCAGGTTCCGGCTTGATTTCAAGCCTTGCACCCCGCAGATTCGACGGTGTCCCTTCATTCATATCAGGCGGAGCCTGCGCTTCCATGTTCACCCGTATCGCGCTTTTCCTTCTCACCAACTTCGCGGTGCTGATCCTCGCCAGCGTGGTGATGTCGTTGCTCGGCGTGAATTCGTCGCAGATGAGCGGCCTGCTGGTGATGGCGGCGATCTTCGGCTTCGGCGGATCGCTGATCTCGCTACTGATGTCCAAGTTCATGGCCAAGCGCACCACCGGCGCGCAGGTCATCACCGAGCCGCGCAACCCCACCGAGCGCTGGCTGCTGGAGACCGTGCGCCGCCAGGCCCAGGCGGCCGGCATCGGCACGCCGGAGGTGGCGGTGTACGAGGGGCCGGAAATCAACGCCTTCGCCACCGGCGCCAACCGCAACAACGCCCTGGTGGCGGTGTCCACCGGGTTGCTGCACAACATGCGCGAAGACGAGGCCGAGGCGGTGCTGGGCCATGAGATCAGCCATATCGCCAATGGCGACATGGTGACGATGGCGCTGCTGCAGGGCGTGCTCAACACCTTCGTGATCGTGCTGGCGCGTGTGGTCGGCGGGGTGATCGACAGCGCGCTGTCGGGCAACCGCGACAGCGGCCGCGGCTTTGCCTACTACATCATCGTGTTCGTGCTGGAGATGGTGTTCGGCCTGTTCGCGACGATGATCGCGATGTGGTTCTCGCGTCGTCGCGAGTTCCGCGCCGATGCCGGTGGCGCGCATCTGGCCGGCCGCCAGAAGATGATCGCGGCGCTGGAGCGGCTCCAGCTCAATCATGGGCAGAGCACGCTGCCGACCCAGGTTGCGGCGTTCGGCATTGCCGGTGGCGTCGGCGAGGGGCTGCGCAAGCTGTTCCTGAGCCATCCGCCGCTGCCCGAGCGCATCGCCGCGCTGCGTGCCGCCAACGGTACGGTGGTGTGATCGAAACAAGGCCCGCAGCGCGGGCCTTGTTTCTTTCTTGGGGTCTGTAGGAACAACGCGGTAATCAACAAAGGTCGAATCGTCATCAGTCGTGCCCGTGGATCCCCGCCACGGCTGTGCCAACATCCCGGCTGCTGTCCGGCCAGGACGTCCGGACCATTGCACAGGGACGCGGCTTTTCGATCTTTCGGGGACAATCCATGTACATATCGCAGGAATTGCGCAGCTTGCGGCGCAGTGCTCTGGCCGCCGCCTTGCTGTTCGGCGGCAGCGCCATGGCCGAGGAGCAGGACGGGCAGGAGCAGGATGCCGAGGAAGCCGCCACCCTTGATTCGGTCCAGGTCACCGCGCGCAAGCGTACCGAGAGCCTGATCGAGGTCCCGCTCAACATCAGCGCGATTTCCGCGCAGGAGCTGGCCGATCGCAACCTCAACGAGGTCGAGGACCTGTACCGAACCCTGGCCGGCGCGGCCAGCCCCACCGGGGAGTTGATCCTGCGCGGTCTGAGCGGCAGCAACTCGGTCTCGCCGGGCACCACCAACCAGTTCGTCGACGGCATTCCCTTCAATTTCGGCAACGTGTTCGATGTCGAGCAGGTCGAGGTGCTGCGCGGTCCGCAGGGTACCCTGTGGGGCTCCAATGCGATCGGCGGCACGGTGCAGATCATTACCCGCAAGCCGCAACTGGATGCGTTCGAGGCATTCGGTTCGCTGCGCGGCACCCGCGAGAAGAACGGCACTGGCACCGTGGTGCGCGGCGAGGGCGGGATCAATATCCCGCTGCTGCGCGACACTCTGGCGCTGCGCGTGGCCGCCAGCACCAGCGACGTGCCGGGCAAGGTCGTCAACGTCTACACCGGCAAGGCCCGGCAGGACGAGGAGACGTTCGTCCGCACCCAGTTGCAATGGGAGCCGACGCCGGACCTGCACATCAACCTCGGCCACATCTATACCCGGACCAAGAGCTGGGGCACGCTCAATTCCGATGCCTCGGTCGCCGGCTACTACTGGCAGCCCACATTGACCGAGAACGCCGATTCGCCGTGGGGCTACGATGTGCAGTTCGACCAGGTCGCCTGCCCGGAAGGCGCCAGCCGTCCGGTCTGCCTGGGCGGCGGCAACGGGGGCACCGACTCGCGCTTTGCGATCTACGAGCTGCTCGATCCCTGGAGCAAGGCGACGACCAACCTGTTCTCGCTCAACGTCGAGCACGACGACCTGTTCGGCATCGCCTCGGTGTCCTACGTCGGTTCGTTCCGCAAGAACGCCAGCCGCTCGCTGGACAACTGGTCGCGCCTGGACATGGACGACATGAGCCTGACCTGGATCCTCAACGATTCGACCACGCGCCGGGTCACTCACGAACTGCGTTTCCAGAATCTGGAGCGGCGCGGCGGAGTGGACTGGACCGTGGGGCTGTTCGAGGACCGCAGCTGGCAGGGTTACAACCCCAACACCCAGTGGCAGTACAACCTGACCGACCCGCAGAGCATCGCGATCTTCTCGGCGTGGAACGACTGGGCCTGGGACGATGCCTGGGCCGCGCGTGGGGTCCACAACGTGGCCGAGCTGGGCCAGGTGCTGTACGGCAATCCCGGCGCCAACTACAACTACCAGACCCTGCGCAGCCTCGATCACGAGCAGGCCGCGTTCGGCGAGGCCAGCTATCGGCTGGAGACCGGCATCGGCGATTTCGAGCTCACCGGCGGTATCCGCTACTACCGGCTGGAGGACCTGGACAGCTATGCGCGCAGCGGCATCTGGATCGGTGCCGAGGACAACCAGGAGTCCTATGGCGGCAAGGAGTCGGGCAACCGCAAGAAGCTGAGCTTGGCCTACCTGCCCAACCGCGACCTCAACGTATACGCGCTGTACTCGGAGGGCTACCGGCCCGGCGGCAACAACGGCCCGCTGGCCAACGCTTGCGCCGATGACAGCTACGCCGGGCAGTACCGGTCGCGCTATACCAGTGACAAGATCGAGAACTACGAGGTCGGCTTCAAGGGCTTGTTGTTCGACCGTCGCCTGCGACTGGCCTCGGCGGTCTACCACATCGACTGGAACGATGTCCGTGCCAGTGTCTACATGCCCAGTTGCGGTTTCAGCTACACCGCCAACGCGGCCAAGGCGCGTTCGCGTGGCGTCGAGCTGGAAAGCGCGCTGTTGCTGGACAGTGGCACCGCGATCACCTTCAACGCGTCCTACACCGACGCGGTGATCCTGTCCGACGTGAGCGCGCTCGGCGCGAGCAAGGGCGATACGCTGCCGCAGGTGCCGCGCTACAACGCCTACCTGGCGGTGGACCAGGAACTGCGGCTGCTGGGCCGGCAGGCGTTCGTGCGTGCGGACGTGGCCGCCTACGGCAGCTACAAGACCCACTTCAACACGCGCCCGGAAGACGTCTCGCCGGCCTACCATACGTTCAACCTGTCCGGCCGCCTGCGGCTCAGCGACAGCACCCAGGTCAGCCTGCACCTGGACAACCTGTTCAACGAGGAGTACTACACCTACCGCGCGGCGCGCTCGCGCACTTCCTCGAGGCAGGCGCTGTACCAGCGCTACGGGGCCGAGCGCAGCGTCACGCTGCGACTGGATTACAGTTTCCGCTGAGGGGGCGGGCGTCGGGGCGGAAAGCCCCCTCGCCACTGGACTTGCCTTTGCAGGGCGACAGGCTCAGAACTCGAAGTTCATCGCCGGTCCGGCCACGGCGACGAAGTCGCCCTGCACGTAGTCGACGCCGGCGCTGAACAGGGCGCTCATCGAGGCGGCGTCGGTGACGAATTCGGTCACGGTCAGAATCCCCGCAGCGCTGGCGCGGGCGGTGATTTCGCGGATCTTCTCCTGGCTTTCCGGGCTGTTTGCCACTTCGGCGCTGATGCCCCGGTCCAGGCGCAGGAAACCGGGGCGGAAGTGCGCCAGCAGCTGGAACGAGTCCAGGCCCGAGCCGAACTGCTCCAGGCCGACCTTGCAGCCGAAGGCGGAAACGTCGGCGAGGAATTGCTGAGCGTTCCTCAGGTGGGTGAACACCTTGGATTCTTGAGCCTGCAGCCACAGCCGCTCGCCGGGTACGCGCTGGGCTGCGAGCTGCTCGCGGATCAGTGCGAGCATGCGTGGGTCGGCGAACGATTCCGGGCCTATCCGTACCATCACATGGGTGGCGTGGCCGGCGCGCTGGCGTTCGCCGATCGCCTTGATCGCGTGTTCCACCACCCACAGGTCGATGTCGGCGATCAGGCCGTGTTCCTCGGCGATGCCGAGGAACACGGTGGGGGGAACCAGTTCGCCATTGCTTTCCAGGCGCAGGAAGCCCTGGTACAGCTCCAGTGGCTCGCCCTGCAGGTTGAGTACCGGCTGGTAATGCAGCAGGAAGCCGTCGCCGCGCAGTGCCTCGCGCAGCAATTCCAGCCAGCGCTGGATGCGATCTTCTTCGGCACGGTCGGACGCGCCGGGATCGAAGATGTCCAGGCCGTTGCCGCCCAGCTCGATGCTGGAGCGCAGGCATTCGGCGGCGCGGTTGAGTACCTGGCCGACGCTGGCGATCTTCTCGCCGATCTGCACGCCGCCGATACTGACCGTGACCGTGGCCGAGCGTGCGCCGACGGTGAACACATGCCGGGCGAACGCTTCGCGCACCCGCTCGGCTATCGTGATCGAGCGCAGGTAGTCGCCCCGCATCAGAATCGCGAAGCTGTTCTCGCCGTAACGGGCGGCGGTGATGTCCTGCTCGAGCAGCGAGACAAGGTAGCTCGCCGTCGCTGCGACCAGTACATCGGCCACGTCCAGGCCGATATCCGACAGCAGTCGCGCATGGTGGTCCGGCTCGATCAGCAGGAAGCCGGACTGGCCGCCGCCGCGGCTGGCCTGCGCCACCGCGTCTTCGAGCGCCATCATGAAGGTGGGGCGGTTGAGCAGGCCGGTGACCTGATCGCGCTGGCGCAGCGCCTCGACCTCGCGCGCCAGTTCCGGGTCGAATTCCTCGCGCCGGCGGAACACCACCTGGATGCAGGCTTCGCCTTCGTAGGTGGCGGTGGCAAATTCCATCGTCGCCGGGAAGGTCTCGCCTTCCAGTGTGCGCGCATCCAGCCTGTACTGAGCCGGTGGCGGCTCGCCTCTGGACAGGGCCTTGAGCAGCTGTTTGAAGTCCTCGAGGTGCTGCGGGGCGACCATGTCCAGCAGCGACACGCCTTCCACGTCCTCGAACGCTTCGAATCCGAACATTTCCAGGTAGGCGTCGTTGGCGCGGATGTGCATGCCTTCGTGGATGTAGGCGATCGGATCGCGCGAGGAAGCGATCAGCGCATCGCAGCGGCGCTCGGTCTCGCGCATCTGCGCCTCGATGCGGCGCAGGTCGCGGCGGGCGTGCAGGTCGATCCACTCGGCGCGGAGCACCGCCAGCAGGTGCTCGGGACGTCGACGCAGGGCGATCGTGCGCACGCCGTGCGTGGCCGCTTCGACCCACTCGTCCTCGCTGGCGCGCTCGGTGAGCAGGATCAGCGGAACATCCTTGCCGCTGACGGCGATGCACTGTTGCAGCGCGGACATCGGCACGGCGCGGGAGTGGGCCGCCAGCACCAGATCGATCTGGCCGTCCAGCATCGCGGTCATCTCGTCGGTGTTCTGCGGGCGCGAGGGGCGTACCGCGATCCCACTGTTGCGAAGCAGAGTGACGATGCCTTCGGCGCTCTCGCCGCTGTCGTCGACGATCATCAGGCGGAGGGTGAGGTCTTTGCCGTTCTGCATTCGGGACTCCCGGGGACGGGGCTTATTACAACACCGGGGCCGTGGCGTCCACGGTGGAGCGGGGATGGGGGATTCGAAGCCGCCAGGCTTTTGCGAATCCGCAATCCCCAATCCCGGCTTTCAAGCCACGCTGCCGGCAGCGTGGCCCGAGGCCCAGGCCCATTGGAAGTTGTAGCCGCCCAGCCAGCCGGTGACGTCCAGCACTTCGCCGACGAAGTACAGCCCGGGCACCCGCCGCGACTCCATCGTCGAGGAGGACACCTGGTCGGTGGCGACGCCGCCGAGCGTGACCTCGGCGGTGCGGTAGCCCTCGGTGCCGCTGGCGACCAGTGGCCAGGCGGCCAGCGCTTCGGCCGTGGCGCGCAGCTCGCGCTCGTCGAGCTGGCGCACCGGCTTGTCCGGCAGCCACACCTCGCACAGGCGCTGGGCGAAGCGGCGTGGCATGACCTCGCCGAGCACGGTGCGCAGTTCCGAGGCGCCGCGCGCCTTCTTCTGGGCGTGCAGCCATTGTCCGGCGTCGAGGCCGGGCAGCAGGTCCAGGTGCAGCGCGCCGCCGGGCTGCCAGTACGAGGAGATCTGCAGGATCGCCGGGCCGCTGACGCCGCGATGGGTCAGCAGCATGAAGTTGCGGAAGTTCGCGCCATTGCAGCGTGCCTCGACCGGCAGCGCGACCCCGGCCAGGTCGTGCAGGCGTTCCTGGTGCTTGCCCGACAAGGTCAGCGGCACCAGCCCGGCGCGGGTCGGCAGCAGGTCATGGCCGAAGCGACGGGCGAGCTCGTAGCCGAACCCGGTCGCGCCGAGGCTGGGGATCGACAGCCCGCCGGTTGCCACCACCAGCGACTGGCAGCGGAACCGGCCCTGCGCGGTGGCCACCTCGAAGCCGTCCGCGCCGGGCTCGATCCCGGTGACGGCGCAGTGGGTGTGGATCCGCACGCCCGCGGCCTGGCACTCGTCGACCAGCATCTTCACGATCAGCTTGGAGGAGATATCGCAGAACAGCTGGCCCAGTTCCTTCTCGTGCCAGGCGATGCGGTGGCGCTCGACCATCGCGACGAAGTCGGCCGGGGTGAAGCGCGCCAGCGCCGACTTGGCGAAATGCGGATTGGCCGAGATGAAGTTGGCGGCGGAAGTGCCGGTGTTGGTGAAGTTGCAGCGCCCGCCGCCGGACATCAGGATTTTCTTGCCGACCTTGTTGGCGTGCTCGATCACCTGCACCCGCCGGCCGCGCCGGCCGGCGGTCAGCGCGGTCATCAGCCCGGCCGCGCCGGCGCCGATGACGAGCACGTCACAGGTTTCGATCATGTCGAGGCGGCCTTGCGCACCCCGGGGATGAAGGCCAGGGTCTCGCCGTCGTCGCCGAACCATTGCACCTCGCCATCCTGGATCAGCACCTGGAAGCGCATGCCGCGCTGGATGCGCCGGGCCAGTGCCTCGACCGTGGCCGGATCGATGTCGATCACGCGCAGGTTGCCGAACCGAGCCAGCGCGGCGGCTTGCTTCTTCCACCACAGTTCAGAGGTGTTGCCGCTGTAGTTGACCACGATCACCTCGGTAGCGCGGTTGCAGGCCTTGCGCACGCGGCTCTCGTCCGGCAGGCCCAGGTCGATCCACAGCGCGATGTCGCCGGTGTAGTCGTGCTGCGACAGGTCCGGCTCATCGCTCTCGCTCAGGCCGCGACCGAACTCCAGCCGCTCGCGCGCGAACAGGGCGAACGCGAGCAGCCGCACCATCAGGCGCTCGTCGGTCTCGGAGGGGTGCTGGGCCAGGGTCAGGTTGTGGGTGGCGTAGTAGCCCCGGTCCAGGTCGCTGATCTGCAGTTCCGCCTTGCGGATGGTGGCGGTGAGAGCCATGAGGGTGCCTGCGGCAAAGGGCGGCATGATACGCGCGGGGCGAGGGTTCTGTGGGGCAGCGTGGAGTGCGCGGTGTCCTGCCAGATCCTCGTTCGGCACCCAGGCTCGCGCCTGTGGCGCGCGGGCCAGGCCTTTACGTTTCGGGGGCTTCGACCCGGGCCGGAGAAGATATGAACGAGGGGGGTCGCTTTTTGGTCGAAACCCTAGTAATGTGGGCGGTACTGTGTTTGCTAGGGTCACCGTGAATCGTGGCCTGGTGCTGCCGATCATCCGATCCGCTCCATCGTTCCGCTTTACCCACACCTGCAACTCAGTCTCGGTCCCGGAGTGTTTCCGGAGGCCGCGATTATTTCCCAACATGTTTCAGGAGCAAGTAAAGATGTCTGAGCGTCAGAATGGTACGGTCAAGTGGTTCAACGATGCCAAGGGCTTTGGCTTCATCACCCCGGAAAGCGGCCCGGACCTGTTCGTCCACTTCCGTTCGATCCAGGGCAACGGCTTCAAGTCGCTGCAGGAAGGCCAGAAGGTGAGCTTCGTCGCCGTGCAGGGCCAGAAGGGCATGCAGGCCGACCAGGTGCAGGCGCTGTAATCGCGCCGGCCACCGACAGGTAGCCAGAACGCCGGGGGCGCGAGCCTCCGGCGTTTTTCGTTATGCGGCCTTGCCGGCGCTGTGCTTTGTAGGAGGGACTTCAGTCCCGACGCTTTCCCGGTAGAGATCTTCGGGACGGAAGTCCCTCCTACAGGACTGGTCCGCGACCGCGAAGCCGGCATCCACGGCCGCTTACCGGCGGCGGCGTACCATCCTCGGCATCTCCTCGGCCGTTCCGACCCGCATGATCACCGTCCACCATCTGGAAAATTCCCGTTCCCAGCGCGTGCTATGGCTGCTGGAGGAACTGGCGCTGCCCTACCGGCTGGTGCGCTATGCGCGCGATCCGCAGACGCTGCTGGCGCCGCCGGCGCTGCGCGCGATCCATCCGCTGGGCAAGTCGCCGGTGCTGGTCGACGGCGACCATGTGCTGGCCGAGTCCGGCGCGATCATCGAGTACCTGACCGACCGCTACGACAGTCAGCGCGTACTCTCGCCGACGCCGCGCCCGCTGGATTCGCCGGAGCGGCTGCGCTTCCGGTACTGGCTGCACTACGCCGAGGGCTCGGCGATGCCACCGTTGCTGATGACCCTGGTGTTCGGCCGCATCCGCGCCGCGAAGATGCCGTTCTTCGCCCGCCCGGTGGCGCGCGCGATCGCCGACAAGGCGATGCGGAGCTTCGTCGGGCCACAGCTGGCGCTGCACCTGGATTGGATGGAGCGCGAGTTGGGCGAGAGCGGCTGGTTCGCCGGTGAGCGCTTCACCGCGGCCGACATCCAGATGAGCTTCCCGGTCCAGGCCGCGGCGGCGCGCGGTGGCGGCCTGGACGGACATCCGCGCCTGCAGGGATTCCTGCGGCGCATCGAGGCGCGCCCGGCTTACCAGGCGGCACTGCGGCAGGGCGGGCCGTTCGGACTGCTCGGCGCGGGCTGACGGCGATGGCGACACTGGCTTTCGACAATCGCTTCGTCGCTGAACTGCCTGGCGACCCGGAGCGCGGGCCGCGGCTGCGTCAGGTCGAGGGCGCGCTATGGTCCTCGGTGCTGCCCACGCCGGTGGCGGAACCCCGGCTGCTGGCGCATTCGCCGGAGGTCGCGGCGTTGCTCGGGTTCGACGCTGCCGAGGTGGCCGGCGAGGATTTCGCGCGGGTGTTCGGCGGCAATGCGCTGTACGCGGGGATGCAGCCGTTCGCGGCCAACTACGGCGGCCACCAGTTCGGCCACTGGGCCGGGCAACTCGGCGACGGGCGCGCGATCTCGCTCGGCGAGTTGACCGGCACCGACGGGCGACGCCACGAGCTGCAACTGAAGGGGGCCGGGCGCACGCCGTACTCGCGCGGCGCCGACGGCCGCGCGGTGCTGCGTTCGTCGATCCGCGAGTTCCTGTGCAGCGAGGCGATGCATCACCTCGGCGTGCCGACCACGCGCGCGCTGAGCCTGGTTGCCACCGGCGAGGCGGTGGTGCGCGACATGTTCTACGACGGCCGTCCGCGCGCCGAGCCGGGCGCGGTGGTATGCCGGGTGGCGCCTTCGTTCGTGCGCTTCGGCAGCTTCGAGCTGCCGGCCTCGCGCGGTGATCTGGCGCTGCTGCGGCGGCTGGCGGATTTCACCATTTCCCGGGATTTCCCGGAACTGCGGGGCGAAGGCGAGGCGCTGTACGCGGCCTGGTTCGCGCAGGTGTGCGAGCGCACCGCCGAGATGGTGGCGCACTGGATGCGGGTCGGTTTCGTGCACGGGGTGATGAACACCGACAACATGTCGATCCTGGGGCTGACGATCGACTACGGCCCGTACGGCTGGATCGACGACTACGATCCGGACTGGACGCCCAATACCACCGACGCGCAGGGCCGGCGCTATCGCTTCGGCACCCAGCCGCAGGTGGCCTACTGGAACCTGGGCCGGCTGGCGCAGGCGCTGGCGCCGTTGTTCGCCGGGGTCGAACCGCTCAATGCCGGGCTCGCGCGCTTTCGCGATACCTCGCTGGCCTGCCAGCGCCGCGACGCGGCGGCCAAGCTGGGCCTGGGCGAGTGCCGCGACGGCGATCTGGAGCTGCTCGGCGATCTGCATGCGCTGATGCAGCGAGCGGAGATGGACATGACGCTGACCTTCCATGGCCTGATCGAGGCAACGCCGGATGCGCCGTCGCCGGAGCCGTTGCTGCCGGCGTTCTACGCGGCGGAAAAGCGCGAGGCGGCATTGCCGGCGCTGCGCGCCTGGCTGGCGCGCTATGTCGCGCGGGTGGAGGCCGACGGTGCCGCGCCGGCCGTGCGCGGCGCGCGGATGCGGCGGGCCAATCCGCGCTACGTGCTGCGCAACTACCTGGCACAGCAGGCGATCGACCGGGCCGAGCAAGGCGATGCGGGGGGCGTGCACGAGCTGCTGGAGGTGATGCGCCACCCGTACGACGAGCAGCCTGGACGCGAGGCATTCGCGGCGAGGCGGCCGGACTGGGCGCGCGACCGCGCCGGCTGCTCGATGCTGTCGTGCAGTTCCTGAAGGATGGGGATGATGGTGGCTTCTTTTCGTGGGAGGGACTTCAGTCCCGATGGGCTTGACCGGTGAAGCCCGTCGGGACTGAAGTCCCTCCCATAGTCGGGCGGCGCGTTCCCGGTTCCCGGTGCCGATGGCGGGGAATCCCAACTATTGGCACTTATGCTCGATGGGGCACTGCCTATAATCGTTCGCGATAAGTCCTGACTCCTTGTCCTTTGCATGCACCTGTTCCGATCGTCGTTCCGGGTGGCTCCGGCCGTGTCCGTGTTGCTGTTCGCCGGTCTGCTGGGGGGCTGTCGCGGCAGTGATGTCCAGAAGCCTGGCGGGCCGAAGCAGGTCGCCGTCGTCGTGGTCGGCACCGAGCCGGTGACCCTGACCACCGAGCTGGCCGGCCGTGCCGTGGCGTCGGAGGAATCGGAGGTGCGCCCGCAGGTGGCCGGCATCGTGCAGCGCCGGCTGTTCGAGGAGGGCAGCGAGGTCAAGGCCGGGCAGCCGCTGTTCCAGATCGAGCCGACCCTGTACCGGGCGGCCGAACGCGAGGCCCAGGCCGATCTGGGCAATGCCGAGGCCGCGCTGGTGGCCGCGCGGCTGAAGGCCGAGCGCTATCGCGCGCTCGCGCACGGCCAGTTGCTCTCGCAGCAGGACATCGACGATGCCGAGGCCAGCTACCGGCAGGCCCAGGCCAGCCGCGACGCGTCCGCCGCGGCGCTGCAGACCGCGCGTACCAACCTGCGCTTTGCCACCGTCACCGCGCCGATCGGCGGGCGCATCGGCCGCTCGCTGGTGACGCCGGGCGCGCTGGTCACCGCCAGTCAGGACGATGCGATCGCCAAGATCCAGAAGCTGGACCCGATGAACGTCGACCTGACCCAGTCCGGCAGCCAGTACCTGGCGCTGCGCCGCGAGATCGCCGCCGGCGGCGTGCTGCCGGCCTCGACCGAGGTCCGGCTGAAGCTCTCCGACGGCACCGACTACCCGTTGCCGGGGCGGCTGGAGTTCGCCGACATCGATGTGGCCGAGGATACCGGCACGGTCACCCTGCGCGCGCGCTTTCCCAATCCCGACCGGCAGCTGCTGCCGGGCATGTACGTGCGCGCGATCGTGGAGCAGGGCGTGCGCGAGCAGGCGATCCTGGTGCCGCAGGCGGCGGTCGACCGGACCCCGCGCGGGCTGGCCCAGGTCTGGCTGGTCGGCCAGGACGGCAAGGCGCATCGCCGCGAGCTGAAGACCTCGCGCGCGCTCGGCGAGCGCTGGCTGGTCGATGATGGCCTGGCCGTGGGTGAGCGGGTCATCGTCGATGGCATGCAGGGGCTGGTCGAGGACACCCCGGTCGAGGTCGCCGCGCCGACGGCTGCCGGCCACAAGGACTGAGCCGCCGTGCTGCCGCACTTCTTCATCCGCCGCCCGATCTTCGCCTGGGTTCTGGCGATCTGCATCATGGCCGCCGGCGCGATCGCGGTGGCGACGCTGCCGGTCGAGCAGTACCCGGACATCGCCCCGCCCACGGTCAGCGTCAGCGCCAACTACAACGGCGCCTCGGCGCAGACCGTCGAGGACAGCGTCACCCAGGTGATCGAGCAGCAGATCAAGGGCATCGACCACCTGCTGTACTTCTCCTCGACCAGTTCCTCGGCCGGGCAGTCGCGCATCACCGTCACCTTCGACCAGCGTGCCGACCCGGACATCGCCCAGGTGCAGGTGCAGAACGCGGTCAATCAGGCGCTGAACCGGCTGCCGCAGGAGGTGCAGGACCAGGGCGTGACGGTGGCCAAGTCGCAGGGCGACAGCCTGATGGTGGTGGCGCTGTACGACACCACCGACACGCTCGACAGCGTGGACCTGTCCGACTACCTGGTCAGCAACCTGCAGGATCCGATCAGCCGCCTCGACGGGGTCGGCGAAATCAACGTGTTCGGTGCCCAGTACGCGATGCGGGTGTGGCTGGACCCGCACCGGCTCAACGCCTTCAAGCTGATGCCCTCGGACGTGACCGACGCGATCGAGGACCAGAACACCCAGGTCACCGCCGGCGAGCTGGGCGCGCTGCCGACCGGGGCCGAGCAGGCGCTCAACGCCACCGTCACCGCGCAGTCGCGGCTGCAGACCCCGGAGCAGTTCGAGGACATCATCCTGAGCACGCAGGCGGACGGCTCGGCGGTGCGCCTGCGCGACGTGGCGCGGGTCGAGATCGGCGCGGAGAACTACCAGAACCGCACCTGGCTCAACGGCCACCCGGCCGCCGGGTTCTCGCTGACGCTGTCCTCCGGTGCCAACGCGCTGGAGACCTCCGACGCGGTGCGCGCGCTGATCGAGCAGATGCAGCCGCGCTTCCCGCACGGGGTGCAGGTCGCCTATCCGCGCGACGGCACCCCGTTCGTGCGGGTCTCGGTCGAGGGCGTGGTGCATACCCTGATCGAGGCGATCGTGCTGGTCGTGGTGGTGATGTACCTGTTCCTGCAGAACTGGCGCGCCACCTTGATTCCGGCGATCACCGTGCCGGTGGTGCTGTTGGGCACGTTCGGGCTGCTGGCGCTGGCCGGGTTCACGATCAACACGCTGACCCTGTTCGCGATGGTGCTGGCGATCGGCCTGCTGGTGGACGATGCGATCGTGGTGGTCGAGAACGTCGAACGGATCATGCACCAGGAGCACCTGCCGCCGCGCGAGGCGACCGAGCGCTCGATGGGCCAGATCACCGGCGCGCTGGTCGGCATCGCGGTGGTGCTGGGCGCGGTGTTCGTGCCGATGGCGCTGTTCGGCGGCGCCACCGGGATCATCTACCGCCAGTTCTCGTTGACCATCGTCTCGGCGATGGCGCTGTCGGCGCTGGTGGCGCTGACTCTGACGCCCGCGCTGTGCGCCACCTTGCTGGTGCCGGTGGAGCGCGAGCGCCCGCAGGGGCGGTTCTTCCGCGCGTTCAATCGGCTGGTCGAGCGCAGCCAGGACGGCTACCAGGCCCGGCTCGGCCGGCTGCTGGCGCGGCCGCGCCGCTGGATGGCGCTGTACCTGCTGGTGGTGCTGGCGATGGTGGCGCTCTACCAGCGCCTGCCGACCGGTTTCCTGCCGGTCGAGGACCAGGCCCAGGTGCAGGTGCAGTTCACCACGCCGGAAGGCACGCCGCTGGCGAAGACCGAGGCGGTCGGCAAGCGCATCAGCGACTACTTCCTGCGCGAGGAGGCCGGCAACATCGATGCGGTCTTCATGATCATCGGCCGCAACCAGGCAGGCGTGGGCCAGAACGCCGGACAGGCGTTCGTGGCGTTGAAGGACTGGGGCAAGCGCGGCCGCGACGGCGCCGCGCAGGCGATCATCGACCGCGCCAACGCGCATTTCCGCCGTTTCGGCGGCGCCAGGATCAACGTGCTGTCGCCTCCGGCGGTGCGCGGGCTCGGCCAGTCCAGCGGCTTCGAGGTCTGGCTGCGCGACGCCGACGGGCTCGGCCGCGCCGCGCTGGGGCAGGCGCAGCAGCAACTGCTGCGCCTGGCCGGCGACGATCCGCAACTGGCGGCGGTGCGGCTCAACGGACTGGGCGACAAGGCGCAGTTGCAGGTCGACATCGACCAGGCGCAGGCGCGCGCGCTTGGACTGGCACAGAGCGATATCAACAGCACGCTGTCGATTGCCTGGGGCGGCAAGTACGTCAACGACTTCATCGATCGGGGCCGGGTCAAGCGCGTCTACGTGCAGGGCGACGCGGCGTACCGCGCGCTGCCGCAGGACATCGAGCAATGGTATGTGCGCGGCGATGCCGACCAGATGGCGCCGTTCGGCGCGTTCGCCGCGACCCACTGGACGCGCGGGCCGCAACTGCTGCAACGCTTCAACGGCTTGGCGGCCGCGCAGATCCAGGGCGCGCCGGCGACCGGGCGCAGTTCTGGCGAGGCGATGCAGCGGATCGAGGCGCTGGCGGCCGGGCACGCCGGCTTCGACCTGGCCTGGAGCGGGCTGTCCTTCCAGGAGCGGATGGCCAGCCACCAGGCGATCTGGCTGTATGCGGCCTCGATCCTGTTCATCTTCCTGTGCCTGGCGGCGCTGTACGAGAGCTGGTCGATCCCGCTGGCGGTGCTGCTGGTGATCCCGCTGGGCCTGATTGGCACGGTCGGCGCGACCACGCTGGTCGGGTTCGTCAACGACATCTACTTCCAGGTCGGCCTGCTGACCACGATCGGGTTGTCGGCCAAGAACGCGATCCTGATCGTCGAGTTCGCCGAGGCCCAGCACCGCGCCGGCAGCCCGCTGCTGCGGGCGGCGCTGGAAGGCGCGCGGCTGCGCCTGCGGCCGATCGTGATGACCTCGCTGGCGTTCGTCGCCGGCGTGCTGCCGCTGGCGCTGTCCACCGGCGCCGGCGCGGCCAGCCGGCGCGAGATCGGCGTCAGTGTGATCGGCGGCATGCTCTCGGGCACGCTGCTGGCGATCTTCCTGGTGCCGATGTTCTTCGTGCTGGTGCGGCGCTTGCTGCGTGGGCGGGGCGCGGAGGGTGCCGCCGCACAGGGGCTGTTGCCGTAGAGCCGGGCAAGCGCCGCTCTACGGCGGGGGGACCGGCTGTTCAAGCACACGGCCCGGAGGGTTTCTCTGGCAGGCGCGTGGCGCGGCGTTCATCGATGCCGCTATCGACGACCTTTGCAGGGTGGCTTCGTTCGCTGAATGCATAAGCCCATCAGGGCCTGGCAAGGCCCCGGCCGGGCGGGCCCGGCCCTACAATGGCCGCCCCCCTGCGACGGTTTCCCGGTAATCCCATGAACGACGCCTGCTGCGGCGCGCCCTCGGCCACGCCCGAGCACTGGTCCGAACTGATCCGCGACATCCCCGACTTCCCCAGGCCGGGCATCGTGTTCAAGGACATCACGCCGCTGCTGGCCGACGGCCCCGGCTTCGCCTCGGCGGTCGACGCGATGGCGCAGATCTGGCGGCAGACGCCGCTGGACGCGGTGCTGGGCATCGAATCGCGCGGCTTCATCCTCGGCGCGCCGCTGGCGCACGAGCTGCGCTGCGGCTTTGTGCCGGTGCGCAAGCCGGGCAAGCTGCCGGGCCGCACGGTCAGCCAGGAATACACACTGGAGTACGGCACGAACCGCATCGAGGTGCATGCCGACGTGCTGGCGCCGGGCGCGCGGGTATTGATCGTCGATGACGTGCTGGCCACCGGCGGCACGCTGGCGGCCGCGCTGGCGCTGGCGCGCAAGCTGGAGCTGGAAGTGGTCGGCGCGGCGGTGCTGGTCGAACTGGCCGCGCTCGGCGGCCGTGCGCGCTGGAGCAGCGAGCTACCGTTGCAGGCCACGCTGGCCTGCTGAGCCGGCGTCCCCGCAGGGTAGAGCAGGCTCCGCTCTGAGTGACTAACAAACCCTACCCGTCGTCCCCGCGCAGGCGGGAATGGCGAGGTCGGCCCACTCTACTTCCGCCGCGCCTGCATGCGACAATGGTGCAAGTACCCCCGCAACGGCACGGCACATCGCCGTGTTCGCCTTCAATCCAGCATCTGCGCCGGAGGCGGCGCTGTCACCATACCCAGGAATCGCAGCGAATGAAGATGGCAATGCGCGGCGCGGCAGCGTCGCTGATGATCGTGGCAATGTCGGTTTCCATGCCTGCAATGTCGCAGCAACCCGCCGCCCCGGCGGCCAGCAAGGAGACCTCGCTCTTGACCACCGATCGACAGAAAGTCAGCTATGCCATCGGCCTGGACGTGGCGCGCTCGTTCGAGCCGATTGCCCAGGACATCGACCTGTCCGCGCTGCAGCGCGCGATCGAGAACGCGTTCAAGGGCGGCAAGCCGCTGCTGTCGGACGAGCAGACCCAGGCCACCGATACCGCGCTGCGCACCGCACTGGCGGCGCGCAACGGCCAGCAGGTCCCGGGCGTGGCGCCGGGTAGCCAGCCGCCGGCCGTATCCAAGCAGAACGTCGGCCTGATGCTCGGCGACCGCGCGGTCGGCCCGTCGCTGGCGCGCATCCAGGACGACATCGACCTGACGGTGCTGATCCAGGCCGTGCGCACCGTGTTCGAGAAGGGCACGCCGGCGTTGACCCAACAGGAAGCCGCCGCGACGCTGCAGGCCTTCGGCACCGCCAAGCAGGCAGCCGCGGCTGGCAAGAACCGCGAGCAGGGCAATGTCTTCCTGGCCAAGAACAAGAACGAGAAGGGCGTGGTCACCACCGCTTCGGGCCTGCAGTACCTGGTGCTGCGCCAGGGCAGCGGCGAGCGCCCGACCGCCACCAGCAAGGTACGCGTGAACTACGAGGGCAAGCTGCTCGACGGTACCGTGTTCGACAGCTCCTATACGCGCGGCGAGCCGGCCGAGTTCGGTCTTGGCCAGGTGGTCAAGGGCTGGACTGAGGGCCTGCAGCTGATGCCGGTGGGTTCCAAGTACCGCTTCTGGATCCCGTCGAACCTGGCCTACGGCGCCGAGGGCACCCCGGGTGGCCCGATCGGTCCGGACGCCGCGTTGACGTTCGACGTGGAACTGCTGGGCATCCTGCCGTGATCCAGGCCGGCCCTGGCCGCCGCTGCGTCATCGGACGAGGTCGTTCGCCGCATGCATGAAGAAATGACGCCACGCGAGCAGGCCATCGAGGCGCGGCTGGTGGAGCTGGAGATGCGCCTGTCCTTCCAGGAACAGGCGCTGGCGGAATTGAGCGAGGCGCTGGCCGAGGCGCGCATGACCGGTGCGCGCAATGCCGAGGTGATTCGTCACCTGCTGGACGACCTGGGCAAGGTGCGTTCGGCGCTGTACTCCGATCCGGCCGACGAACCGCCACCGCCGCATTACTAGTAGCATCGAGCCTGCTCGGCCACGGCCTGGTCCGGCCAGTCTGGCCAGCACCGATTCCGTTCCATCATCGTTCCGTCGAGTTGTCCGTCCCATGAGCGATTCCCTGCGCGACCAACTGCTTGGCCTGGGCTTCAAGCCGGTTCCCAAGCCCGACCGCAAGCCAGAACAGCGCGGTCCCCGGCCCGGTCAGGGCGCCAAGCCAGGAGGTGGCAAGCCGGCAGCCGGCAAGCCGCATCCGGGGCAGGGCAAGGGACGTCGCCCGCACCCGCAGGGTGGCCAGGGTCAGCCGCGCGCGCGCGAGGATATCGAGCTTGCCAAGGCCTACGCGATCCGCGCGCAGAAGGAGAAGGACGAGCGGATCGCGGCCGAGCGCGCCAAGCAGGAGGAGGCGCGCCTGCGCCGCGAGGCGCGCGCGAAGCTGGAGGCGCTGCTCAAGGACAAGGTGCTCAACCAGGCCGAGGCCGAGATCGCCCGGCACTTTCCCTACGGCGGCAAGATCAAGCGCATCTACGTCACCGCCGACCAGCTCAAAGCACTCAATGCCGGCGAGTTGGGCGTGGTCCAGCTCAACGGGCGCTATCTGCTGGTGACCGCGCAGGTGCTGGCCGAGGCCGAGGTGGTGTTCGCCCAGGCGGTGGCGTTGAAGGTCGATCCCGATGCCCCCGCAGAAGATGACCCCTATGCCGATCCCAAGTATCAGGTTCCGGACGATCTGGTCTGGTAGGCGCCTGCGCGGCCTGGGCGCCGCGCTGCTGCTGGTGGTCAATGGCGTTGCCGCCGCCGAGGACGAATCCGCGGCGCCGGCGTTCGACCGCCCAGGCATCGGTTTCGGCACCGAGGTGCTGGAACAGGGCGTGATGACCTGGGAGCAGGGGCTGCCCGGCGTGACGGTGGACCGCCAGGAAGGGCAGCGTTCGCGGCAGTACACGCTCGACTCGCTGTGGCGGATCGGTCTGGGCGGGAATGTGGAATTCCGGCTTGGTGCGGACAGCTACAACTGGCTACGCGGGGACGTGGCGCATGCGCGGGGCGGCGGCGATGCCAGCGTCGGGGTGAAACTGGCATTGCCGGCGCTGGCCGAAGGCTTTGGCTGGGCGTTGTTGGGCACCTATACGCTGCCCACCGGCACGGCGGCCTTCAGCCAGGGCGAGCCTTCGCGTGAACTGGCGCTCTCGGCGGCCTGGGACCTGGCGGGCGGGCGCGGCATCGCGCTTTACGCCGACTTCGCCGATAGCGTCGAAGGGCAGACCTGGACGTTCTCGCCGAGCTATACCTTCTACTCGGACGAGCGCATCGGCGGCTACGTCGAGGCCGGCTATTCGCGCGGTGCCGACGCCAGCCGCGTGGCCGGCGCGGGGATGACCTGGCAGGTGCTGCGCACCATGCAGCTCGACATCTGGGTACTGCGCGGATTGGATCAGGACAGTCCCGACTGGCAGGGGGGGCTGGGCGTTTCGGTCGCGTTCTACTGATGCGCCGCTGAGCGCGGTGTCGGGGCGAGTCCGTGCCTCGGTCTGGAATGGTGCGGTGCGGCATGCGTCCGGGCGGGTGAATCACGTCTAATTGGATCGATCCAATAGACAGGCTCGCCGATCCCGATGCTCCGCGCCACCTTTCCGCCGCTGCCGTTGTCGTGGCGCAGCCGGGCCTGACCCAGGCCGGTCGCGCGACCGACGGGCAGGGCGCGCGCGGCAGCGTCACCCTGGCCGACGTGGCGCGGGCCGCCGGCGTCTCGCGCTCGACCGTGTCGCTGGTGCTGCGCGGCAGCCCGCTGGTGCGCGCCGACACCCGCGCGCGGGTGGAGGCCGAGCTGGACCGCCAGCAGTACGTCTACAACCGGGCCGCCGCCGCGCTGCGCCAGCGCACCTCCTCCAGCGTCGCGCTGGTAATCAACGACCTGTCCAACCCGTTCTTCGCCGAATTCGCCGCCGGCGTGGCCGAGGCGCTGGGCGAGGCCGGCTACGTCACCCTGCTCGGCAGCACCGGCGAGTCGCCGCGGCGCCAGCAGGCGGTGCTGGTCTCGCTGCTGGAACACGCGCCAGCCGGGCTGATCCTGTCGCCGGCCGAAGGCAGCGAGCCGGCCGGCCTGCGCGCCGCGCTGGGCCGGATGCGCAACGTGCTGCTGTTCAACCGCGAGGTCGAGGGTATGCCCGGGGACCTGCTGGCGCTGGACAACGAGGCCGGCGCCCGGCTCGCCACGCGCCACCTGGTCGAACTCGGTTATCGTCGCATCGCGTTCTTCGGCGATCACGCCTCCAGCGCCTGTCGCCAGCGGCGTACCGGCTATCGGCGCGCGATGCGGGCGGCAAGGCTGCCGGCCCGGGTCGTGGCCGCGCCACCGGTCCGCCAGGAGGCCACCGCCGCGGCGCTGCGGCTGTTCGAAAACCTGGCCGCCGCCGATCGTCCGGACGCGGTGGTCTGCTACAACGACAGCGTCGCGCTCGGGTTGATGGCCGGGCTCGCGGTGCACGGTCTGCGCGCCGGTACCGACGTGGCGATCACCGGCTTCGACGACATCGCCGAGGCCGCGCTGGCGACGCCGACGCTCACCACCATCGCCGCCGACCCGCGCTTGCGCGGGCGCGAGGCGGCCGGCCTGCTGCTGCAGCGCCTGCAGGTCCCGGATGCGCCGCCGCGCCGCGTGACCGCCGCGGTGGCGCTGCGCGTGCGGGCCAGCAGCGGCGCCTCCTTTTCCCATGCTCCTGGCGCCACCGGCGCGCAGGTCTCCCTTTCCCTCCAGTCCTTAGCACGATGACAACCCAGAAACCCGTCAACAACCGTGTCGCCATGGCGGTCGTCACCACGATCTTCTTCATGTGGGGCTTCTTGACCTGCCTCAACGACATCCTGATCCCGCACCTCAAGTCGGTGTTCGAGCTGAACTTCGCCCGTGCGATGCTGGTGCAGTTCACCTTCTTCGGCGCCTATTTCCTGATGGCGCTGCCGGCCGAACGGCTGGTCGCGCGCCTGGGCTACAAGAACGGCATCGTCGCCGGGCTGGCGATCGCCGGCATCGGCGCGCTCGGCTTCTGGCCGGCGGCCGAGCTGCGCGTCTACAGCGCCTTCCTCGGCGCGCTGTTCGTGCTGGCCACCGGCATCACCGTGCTGCAGGTGGCGGCCAACCCCTACGTTTCGCTGCTCGGTCCGGAACGCAGCGCGTCGAGCCGGCTGACCCTGGCGCAGGCGTTCAATTCGCTGGGTACCGCGATCGCCCCGCTGATCGGCGGCTGGCTGATCCTGTCCAACACGGTGCTGAGCGGCGAGCAGCTGGCGCAGCTGCCTCAGGCCGAACAGGCCGCCTATCGCGTGCAGGAGGCGCAGGCGGTGCAGGGGCCGTACCTGGGCCTGACCGTGGTGCTGCTGTTGCTGGCGGTGTTCGTCTACCTGTTCCGGTTGCCGAAGCTGGCCGAGACCACCGAGAAGGGCGATGCCGGCCATCGCCACACGCTGGGCGAGGCGCTGCGCCACCCGCACGTGGCCTTCGGCGTGCTGGCGATCTTCTTCTACGTCGGTGCCGAGGTTTCGATCGGCAGCCTGATGGTCAACTACTTCTCGATGCCGCAGATCGGCGGCTTCAGCGAGGCGCAGGCGACCCACTACGTGTCGGCCTACTGGACCATGGCGATGATCGGCCGCTTCATCGGCTCGGTATTGCTGGCCAAGCTTTCGCCGCGCCTGCTGCTGTCGCTGTTCGCGCTGATCAACGCGCTGCTGCTGCTGGTCTCGGTGTCGAGCACCGGCATGACCTCGGTGTACACGTTGGTGGCGATCGGCCTGTTCAATTCGATCATGTTCCCGACCATCTTCGCGCTCGGCATCGAGCGGCTCGGCCCGCTGACCGGGCGCGCTTCGAGCCTGCTGGTGATGGCGATCGTCGGTGGTGCGCTGGTGCCGTACCTGCAAGGCCTGCTGGCGGACCGCTTCGGGTTGCAGGTGTCGTTCCTGCTGCCGACGCTGTGCTACCTGTACATCGTGTTCTACGGCCTGTGGGGCTCGCGCCTGCGCGGTGAACTGGCCAGGGAGACCGGCGCGTGAGTGGAGCGAGCAAGATCGTCTGCTTCGGCGAGGCGCTGATCGACATGCTGGCGCAGCCGCCGGCCACCGCCGATGCACCGCGTGCGTTCCTGCAGTTCGCCGGCGGCGCGCCGGCCAACGTGGCGGTCGCGGTGGCCCGGCTCGGTGGCGACAGCCACTTCGCCGGCATGCTCGGCCAGGACATGTTCGGCGACTTCCTGCTGCAGAGCCTGCAGGAGGCCGGCGTGGCCACCGATGCGGTGGTACGCACCGGCGAGGCCAAGACCGCGCTGGCGTTCGTCGCGCTGGACGCGCATGGCGAGCGCAGCTTCAGCTTCTACCGACCGCCGGCGGCGGACCTGCTGTTCCGCGCCGAGCATTTCGCGCCGGACCTGTTCGAGCAGGCGGCGGTGCTGCACGTGTGCTCCAACAGCATGACCGCGCCAGACATCGCCGAGGTCACGCTGGAAGGCATGCGCCGCGCCCAGGCGGCCGGCGCGATCGTCAGCTTCGACCTCAACCTGCGGCCGATGCTGTGGCCGCCCGGCGTGGATCCGGCACCGTGGCTGTGGCAGGCGCTGGCGCTGGCCGACGTGGTCAAGCTCGCGCGCGAGGAACTGGACTACCTGGCCGGCACGCTCGACGCCGACGCCGAGGCGGTGGAGCGCAAGCTGTGGCAAGGCCGCAGCCAGCTGCTGCTGGTCACCGACGGCGGCGGCACGCTGCGCTGGAGCACGCGCGCCGATCGCGGCGAGGTGCCGGCGTTCCGCGTGCAGGTGCAGGACAGCACCGCGGCCGGCGACGCCTTCGTCGGCGGACTGCTCTACCAGCTCGCGAGCCGGCTGCACGGCGTCGCCGCCTTGCAAGGTTTCTGCGGCGACCGCGAGGCGATCGCGCGCGCGCTGCGCTTCGCCGCCGCGGTCGGCGCGCTGGCGGTCACCCGCAAGGGCGCTTTCGCGGCGATGCCCGCGCTCGCCGATGTCGATACCCTGATCCAGGACCAACCATGACCCAGCTTCCCGAGAACCCGGCACCGGACTTTCGTTCGGCCGACTTCCTGCGCCACCACATCGCCGACACGATGGCGTTCTACCATCCGCGCTGCATCGACCCGGCCGGCGGCTTCTTCCACTATTTCCGCGACGACGGCAGTGTCTACGACGCCGGCCACCGTCACCTGGTGAGCAGCACCCGCTTCGTCTTCAACTACGCGATGGCGTATCGCGCGTTCGGCAACGCCGAATACCTGGATGGGGTCCGGCACGGGCTGGCCTATCTGCGCGAGGTGCATCGCAACCCGGCGACCGGCGGCTATGCCTGGACCCTGCGCGACGGCAAGGTCGAGGACGACATGAACCACTGCTACGGCGTGGCGTTCGTGCTGCTGGCCTATTCGTGCGGGCTCAAGGCCGGCGTCGAGCAGGCGCGCGACTGGATGGACGAGACCTGGCAGTTGCTGGAGCAGCGCTTCTGGGAGCCGGAATATGGCCTGTACAAGGACGAGGCCGACGCGCAGTGGAACTTCACCGGCTACCGCGGCCAGAACGCCAACATGCACATGTGCGAGGCGATGCTGGCCGCCTACGAGGCCAGCGGCGAGCAGCGTTATCTCGATCGCGCGCTGCTGCTGGCCGACCACATGACCCGGCGCCAGGCGGCCAAGGCCGGCGGGCTGGTGTGGGAGCACTACGATGCGCAGTGGGAGATCGACTGGGACTACAACCTCGACGACCCCAAGCACCTGTTCCGCCCGTGGGGCTTCCAGCCGGGCCACCAGACCGAATGGGCCAAGCTGCTGGTGATCCTGGATCGCCATACCGGGGTCGAGTGGCTGCTGCCGGTCGCGCGGCACCTGTTCGACGTGGCGGTGTCGCGCTCCTGGGACGAGGCGCGCGGCGGGCTGTACTACGGGTTTGCGCCCACCGCATCGGAGCGTGCCGGCACGGCCGAAACGCAGGCGCATATCTGCGACGACGACAAGTACTTCTGGGTCCAGGCCGAGTCGCTGGCGGCCGCGGCGCTGCTGGCCGGGCGCACCGGCGAGGCGGCGTACTGGCAGTGGTACGACCGGCTCTGGGCGTATTCCTGGAAGCACTTCGTCGACCACCGCTATGGCGCCTGGTACCGCATCCTGGACGCGGACAACCGCAAGTACAGCGACGAGAAGAGCCCGGCCGGCAAGGTCGACTACCACACCATGGGCGCCTGCCACGAGGTGCTGAACGTGGTGCGCAACGGCTAGGCGCCGGGGTTCCCTGTAGGAGCGACTTCAGTCGCGAGGGGCTTTACCGGTAAAGCCCCTCGCGGCTGAAGCCGCTCCTACGGGAGGGCGCGCGGTTACTCCGGGTCGTAGTCCAGGTTCGAGGCCAGCCAGCGCTCGGCCTGCGCCAGGTCCACCCCCTTGCGGCGGGCGTAGTCGGCGACCTGTTCCTTGGACACCCGGCCGACCACGAAATACTGGCTCTGCGGGTGGCTGAAGTAGTAGCCGGACACCGCCGCGGTCGGCAGCATCGCGAAGCTCTCGGTCAGGCGCATGCCGGCATTGCCCTCGGCGCCGAGCAGCGCGAACAGCGTGGCCTTCTCGCTGTGCTCGGGGCAGGCCGGATAGCCCGGGGCAGGGCGGATGCCGCGGTAGCGCTCGGCGATCAGCGCCTCGTTGTCCAGCGTCTCGTCGCCGGCGTAGCCCCAGAACTCGGTGCGCACGCGCTGGTGCAGGCGTTCGGCCAGCGCCTCGGCCAGGCGGTCGGCCAGGGCCTTGAGCAGGATCGCGTTGTAGTCGTCGTGGGCGGCCTCGAAGCGCGCCACGTACGGCTCGATGCCGATCCCGGCGGTGACCGCGAACGCGCCGATCCAGTCCTGCACGCCGGCGTCCTTCGGTGCGATGAAATCGGCCAGGCAGAAGTCGGGGCGGTCGGCCGGCTTGTCGGCCTGCTGGCGGAGGAAGTGGAGCCGGGACTGGGGACCCGGGACCGGGGACCCGGGGAAAGCAGGAGCGGGTGAGACCGGCTTTTCCGGGTCCCCGGTCCCCGGTCCCCGGTCCCGGCTCCACTCAACCTCCACGTCATCACCCACGCTGTGCGCCGGCCAGATCCCGAACACCGCCTTGGCGGTCAGCCACTTCTCCGCGACGATCGTGTCCAGCATCGCGCGCGCGTCGCGGTACAGCTCGCTGGCCTGGGGGCCGACGATCTCGTCGCTCAGGATCGCCGGGAACTTGCCGGCCAGCTCCCAGGCCATGAAGAACGGGGTCCAGTCGATGACCTCGACCAGCTCGTCCAGCGGGTAGTCGTCGAACACGTGCAGGCCAGGCTGCTTCGGTGCCGGCGGGACGTATCCGTCCCAGCCGCCATCGAACTTCTGCGCGCGCGCGTGGGCCAGCGACACCAGCCGCTTGGCGTCGCCGCGGTTGCGGTGGCGCTGGCGGATATCGGCGTAGTCGGCATCGTTGGCGGCGACGAAGGCCTCGCGCAGGTCGCGCGAGATCAGCGACTGGGCCACGCCGACCGCGCGCGAGGCGTCCTTCACCCAGACCGTCGGCGCGGTGTAGTGCGGGTCGATCTTCAGCGCGGTGTGCGCGCGCGAGGTGGTGGCGCCGCCGATCATCAGCGGCAGCGTGAAGCCCTGGCGCTGCATCTCGCGCGCGACGTGGGTCATCTCCTCCAGCGAGGGCGTGATCAGCCCGGACAGGCCGATGATGTCGGCGTTCTCGGCGCGCGCGCGGTCGAGGATGGTCTGCGCCGGCACCATCACCCCCAGGTCCACCACCTCGAAATTGTTGCAGGCGAGCACCACGCCGACGATGTTCTTGCCGATGTCGTGCACGTCGCCCTTGACCGTGGCCATGATGATCTTGCCGTTGGACTTGCCGACGTCGCCGGTGCGCAGCTTCTCCTCCTCGATGTAGGGCAGCAGGTAGGCCACCGCCTTCTTCATCACCCGCGCCGACTTGACCACCTGCGGCAGGAACATCTTGCCGGCGCCGAAC